>JBGAIL010000300.1:0-3388 GCA_044225565.1 Steroidobacteraceae bacterium
AATCCGTTCGGTGACGGATCGTTCACGAATCCGGCAACGCTTGCGGGGATCGACAGATCAGTTCCCTACTCTGCCCTGTCGAGCCTGCGCACGGCGGGCCTGACCGCGGACGGGCCCCTCTTCGGAATGCCGGGAGGCGACGTTCAGCTCGCGGTGGGAATCAATCATCGTGAGCAACGAGTGCGTTCGCAACTCATGAACGCGCTCGGGACGACGGAGACGGTGAACTACGGACGCAACGTCACGGCCGCGTTCGCGGAACTGCGGATACCACTGATTGGAGAAGGCAACCACGCGAGGGGTCTGCGCCAGCTCACGGCCTCGCTCGCCGGCCGCCACGAGAAGTACAGCGATTTCGGAACCTCCACGAATCCGAAACTGGGCCTGGAATGGTCCCCGCTCGCCGGCCTGCTGGTTCGCGGCAGCTGGTCCACCTCGTTCAAGGCTCCCAACGTCGTGGACATGAAGGAGACCAGCAACATCAGCGCCATCCTGGCTTTGCCGGACCCTGCGGTCCCTTCGTCGACCACGATGGCGCTCGCCTGGATCGGCGGCAATGCGGACCTGCGCCCCGAGACCTCGGAGACGTGGAGCCTCGGCGTCGAGCTCGTGCCCGAACGCGTGCCGGGCCTGAACGTCTCGCTCACCTATTTCGACATCAACTTCCGCAACCGCATCGAGCCCGGGCCCTTCGTCTACTCGGTGCTCGGCGATCCGACGCTCGAAGCCCTGGTCATCGACGACCCGACGCCGGAGCAGATCGCCGCGGTCTGCAGCCGCAGCAACTTCTCGGGCAACGCCGCGGACTGCCTCAACCCGGCGCTCTTCGACGTCATCGTCGATGTCCGCACCAGCAATGCCTCCAAGGTGCGCAACAGCGGGCTCGATGCGCTCGCCTCCTATCCGGTGGAGAGCCGTATCGGCCGCATCACATTCGGACTGAACGCCACGTATCTCCTGGAATTCGCGCGGGCGCTGCGCGAAACCTCACCGCTGCTCGGCACCCTGGACACGCCTTTCAATCCGCTCGACTTCCGTGCTCGCGCCTCCCTCGTCTGGACTCGGCAACAGCTCGAGACCTCCGTCTATCTCAACTATAGCGACGCCTACCGGGATTCACGCAGCACTCCCGGACGCCGGCTGGGCGCCTGGCGCACGGTGGATCTCAATCTCAACTACCGCTTTCCGGGCGACCGTCGTGCCGCGCTTGCAGGCGCCAGTGCCTCGCTGAACGTGCAGAACCTCTTCGATTCGAGCCCGCCGTTCCTGGACACCCCGGGCGGCTACGACGCCGCGAATGCGGACCTGCTGGGCCGGCTCGCCAGCCTGACTTTGCGGAAGGAGTGGTGATCGATGCGAATGCCGAAGAAATGCTTTCTGCCTGTTGTCCTCGCCGTGCTGGCCTGTGGCACTGCCACGGCACGCACGCCCACGCGAGTATTGACAGTGGACGACACGCTGCGAGTGCAGAACGTGGGCCAGGCCGTCTTCGCGAACGACGAGCGCACACTGGTGTACGAATGGGTCGTCGCACACGAAGATGCGCCGAATCTCGACGTGCTCCTCGAACAGGGCGATCCTGGCCCGCACTCGAAGCTGTACGCCGTGAGCCCGCAGCGTCCCGAAGCGCCACGACTGCTGTTTCCGCAGGAGGATCGCGGGGGCTACTGGATCGGCGCGTTGTCGCCGGACGGACGCCGCCTCGCCGTCTACTCGCTCGTCTCGCACACGCTGCGCGCCGGCGTGTTCGAGTTCGAGAGCGGCCGGCTCACCTGGTTCGACTTCACGCCGAACTACTCTTCCTTCTACATGCAACACCCCACCTGGATCTCGAACGACGAGCTCGTGTACGTCGCCATGGGGCCCGGAGCGCGGCCTTCGGTCCTGGGACAATACGCGATGGCAGAGGGGATGCGCGAAGCATGGGAAAAGACCTTCGCCGGCAAGGAGCCTTCCGTCACGGTGCTGACGAGCCCCGTCTCGGGCGTCGAAGATCCCGATCCATTCGAGAAGGGAACCCTGCTGCGTGTCGATGCCCACACGGGACGCACCGCCGCGCTGGACAAGGGCTACTTCTCCAGCCTGACGCTCTCGCCGGACGGGCGCTATCTCGCCGCGCTGCGCTTCGGTGGCCAGCTGCGCGCCACGAATCGCGGGTTCACCGGCTTCGGCCGAAAGCTGACGCCGTTCGTCTTCGACCTGAAGGCCGGCGCCCGCAAGCTCTCACCCTGCGACGACTGCCACGTCCTGTTCAGCAACCTGTGGTGGTCAGCGGACAGCCAGCGGCTCGCGTTCCGCTCCTTTCATGTGAGCGACGAGACGCTCGGCATCCATCAGTACGAGCCGGCGGCGCAGGCCCTGCGAACGCTGGATGAGAAGGGGCTTTGGCTTTCGTGCTGGGCGCCCGTCATCCCCGTAGGCTCCGGCCACGACCTGGCGGTGTTCGCGCAGCCGCTGCAGGATCGCAACCAGACGAGACCGTGGATCCCGACCTGCACCCGCGAAGCCCGTCAGGACTGGTATCTGAAAGGGGATGCGGACGAGCTCAACATGACCGCGTCCATCCACCGCGTGGGTGAGACACCCGCAGCATTGACTCCCGAGGGCCTGCTCATCCTCACGGCAGACGGGGAGGCGTGGATTCTGGGTGGCCGCGGCAGCACCCGCAGGCTGCAGGTGGCGCGAGGCGTCGATTCGGGGCTCGGCCTCTGGCAGCCCTGGTCCATGTCGGCGATCCGCAGCGGCGCTCCTTTTGCGACCGATCACGTGGTGCTGCAGACGCCGAGAGACGTCATCTACTACAACCTCGGGGCGATGCGCGGCAGCGGCGTGCCGCGGCCTTCCGCAGAAGCAAGCCTGCTCGCGATGAGTCCGCGCTACGCGCTCTTCCGGGAAGATGGGAAGGATGGAAGCTCGCGCCTCAGGCTCACTGGCGGTGGAGCAAC
This sequence comes from Steroidobacteraceae bacterium, assembly GCA_044225565.1. Taxonomy (GTDB): domain Bacteria; phylum Pseudomonadota; class Gammaproteobacteria; order Steroidobacterales; family Steroidobacteraceae; genus CAVXAE01. Next base: position 2,946 of record JBGAIL010000300.1, read on the forward strand.
GCGCGACCTCCTCGCCTTCAATACGCACCTGCGGGGCATCCGGCTGGGCTCTCAGGTGCACGTTCCCTTCGAGTTCGAGGGATCGAAGCTTTCGACGTGCCTGCTGTTGCCGCCGGATGCGACTGCGCAGCAGCGGTATCCGACCATCGTGTACGTCTACCCGGGCGGCCCGCTGGAGGCTTCCTGCTATTCGACCGGGGTCGACTTCTATTCCGCCCAGCTCTTTGCGGCGAAGGGCTATGCGGTGCTGTTTGCGCCAGCTCCGTCAAAGCTCATCCGGACCCCTGACGGCCCTACGCGCCAGCTGCCGAACATTGCACTCGCCGCAGTGGACGCCGCCATCGCACGCGGGTACACGGATGCCGATCGGCTCGGGGTCTACGGCATGAGCCAGGGTTTCCACAGCGCGCTGCAGGTCATCACTGAAACCCGTCGCTTCAAGG
>JBGAIL010000046.1:0-28217 GCA_044225565.1 Steroidobacteraceae bacterium
CGCTCCGGGGAGCCGGTCGGCACGTACCGCCGTGATATCTTTCCTGCTCCGTCGGTGCCCGGCTACGGTCGCGTTGCCGGCGCTTTCCCGGTTTCGTGCTGTCGAGCCTGACCGGATGGCACCCGGGGCGGTTTCGAGCATTACTGAGTCGGGTACAGCTGAGGTTGAGGGAAGATATGGCACACGCGCTGATCGTCGACGACGATGCGGATGTCGTGGACTGGCTTCAGGAAGTTGCGCGCATGGAGGGCTTCACGGTCGCGCGCGCGCATTCCCTGAAGGATGCTCGAATCGAGCTCGGCCGACAGCACCCCGAGGTCCTGCTCACCGATCTGCGCCTTCCGGATGGCGAGGGCATCGAGCTCGTGCGCGAACTCGAGAAGCCCGAAGCGACCGAGGTCATCGTCGTCACCGGGCATGCCACGGTGGACAGCGCGGTGGCCGCGTTGCGAGCCGGCGCGAACGATTATCTGGTCAAGCCGGCGGACCTCGAGCGCGTGCAGGCCGTGCTGCGCCGCGCGAAGAAGACCTCCGCGCTCCAGCACGAAGTGGGCGAACTGCGGGACGAGCTGCGCAAGCTCGGCCGCTTCGGCAAGATCCTCGGCGGTTCGCCGCGCATGCAGGTCCTTTATGACCAGCTGAGCCGCGTGGCGCCGACTTCCGCGACGGTGCTGCTGATCGGTGAAAGTGGCACCGGCAAGGAGCTCGCGGCCCAGACGCTCCACGAGCTGAGCCGGCGGCGCGAAGCGGCATTCCTGCCGCTCAATTGCGGCGCGGTCTCCCCGCAGCTCATCGAGAGCGAGCTGTTCGGCCATGAGCGCGGCAGCTTCACGGGCGCAGACCGTCAGCACAAGGGTTTCTTCGAGCGCGCGAACGGCGGCATCATTTTCCTGGACGAGATCACCGAGATGCCGATGGAGCTGCAGGTGAAACTCCTGCGCGTGCTCGAGACCGCCAGCTTCATGCGCGTGGGCGGCACTGCGCAGATCTCGAGCGACGTGCGCGTCATCGCCGCCACCAATCGCGACCCCGAAAAGGCGGTGGCCGACGGCAAGCTGCGGGAAGATCTCTATCACCGGCTCAACGTGTTCCCGATCCGCCTGCCCCCGCTGCGTGAGCGCGGCACGGACATGGAGCAGCTCGCCCAATACTTCCTGGATGAGCTGAACCGCGTCGAGGGCACGGCCAAGACCTTCTCGCGCGACGCCCTGGTTCGGCTGTATCAGCACAACTGGCCCGGCAACGTGCGCGAACTGCGCAACTACGTGCAGCGCGCCTACATCATGGCGGACGAGATCATCGAGTGCGACATGGCGGTGTCGGATCAGCCTGTGAAAGCCGACGATGGCACCACCATCACCATCCGCGTGGGTACGCCGCTCGAGGAGGTCGAGCGGCGCGTGACCATGGCGACGCTGGTATATTGCGGCCACGTGAAGCGTAAGGCTGCCGAGATCCTCGGCGTGAGCCTCAAGACGCTCTACAACCGCCTCGAAGGCTACAACGGCAAGGACGGCGCCGCGGAAGAGATGGCATGCCCGCCACAAGAGTCGCAGTTGTAGACGACCATCAGCTGGTGCGGCTCGGCCTGAAGCAGATCATCGAGGCCCAGTCGGATTTCGCGTGGGCGGGCGAGGCCAAGTCCGGCCGCGAAGCGTTCGCGCTGTTGCGCGGCACCCCCGTCGACGTGCTGCTGCTGGATCTGTCGCTGCCGGACATGTCCGGGCTCGACGTGCTGCGCCAGATCAAATCGCATCACGAGGCCGTCGCGACGCTGGTGCTCAGCTCTTTCCCCGAGAAGCAATACGGCCTGAACGTGCTGCGCGCGGGCGCGAGCGGCTTCGTCAGCAAAGGCGCGGACGACACCGAGCTGTGCCGTGCCATCCGCGCAGCGGTGCGGGGCGGTCGCTACGTGAGCCCCGAGCTCGCCGAGGTGCTGGTCAGCGGCATGCAGGGTGGCGGGGCGGCCGCCGGCGAGCCTCCGCACAGCGTGCTCTCGGAGCGGGAATTCCAGATTTTCTGCAAGCTCGCCGAAGGCAAGAGCGTCTCCGAGATCGCCGCGAAGCTCTTCCTCAGCGTGAAGACCATCAGCACCTACCGCACCCGCATCATGGAGAAGATGGGCATGAAGACCAACGCCGACATCACTTACTACGCCATCAAGAACGACCTGCTCCAGTGATTCCCGTCATGAGCGCACCGGATGCACGCCGATACGAGCAGGACGCAGGGCGCACCGAGCGGCGCATCCTGCTCATCGAAGATTGGCGCGCTCGCCGAGCGGCTGGTCAGCTGCTCTCGGGCCGGGCAGGCTGTCCATCGTGGCGAAGGCCGCGACGCAGTCGGACGCGGTGCTGCGGCTGCGCGAGGCGCCGTTCGACGTCATGGTGGTGGACATCGAGCTCGCGGAAGGCAACGGTGTCGCGGTGATCCGCCAGGCACGCCAGCTGTACCCCCGGAGGCGCAGCCCCTCATCGTGGTACTCACCAACTACGCGTCGGACTTCGTGCGCGACCACTGCTTCGCGGCCGGCGCCGACTACTTTCTCGACAAGATGCGGGATATCGCGATGCTCAAGGCTATCGTCGCGGATGGCCACTCGAAGTGGTCCGTGCGCGGCGCGCTAGGAGGCTAGCGGTACCGAGATGGTGAGCGTGGTACCGCGCTTGCCGTCCGATTCGATCTCGAACCGCCCGCCGAGACCCTCGATGCGGTGACGCATGCCGATGAGGCCATGGCGCTGCCTTGCCGGATCCGACAGGTCCATGCCCCGGCCATCGTCGCCGAGACGGATGACGTGCCAGCCGTTCTCGCTACCGAGCCGGATTCTCACCCGCCTGGCCTGTGCGTGGCGCACTATGTTGTCCAGCCCGTCCTCCACGACGCGGAACAGGGCGATGGCCATGTTTTTCGGCAGGGACGCGAGGGCTTCGTCCATCTCCACCTCGCAGCCGAGACCAGCCTTGCCGCAGACAGACTCCACGTGCGCGCGCAGCGCGGTGGGCAGGCCGAAGTGCTCCAGCAGGGATGGGCGCAGCTCCTCGACGACGCGCCGCTTGAGGTCCATCGCCTCGTCGAGCACGCCGCCGAGCCTCGCGAGCCGGTCGCGGAGTGTGCCGTCCTCCATGCGGGATTGAAGCCAGGAAAGGTCCATCTTCGCCGCGGTGAGCAGGCCGCCGAGCTCGTCGTGCAGCTGGCGGGCGAGCTCATGCTTCTCGCGCTCGGCATCGTCCAGCAGGTGCGTGCAGAGCTCGGAAAGCTCGTGGACTCGAACCGAGCTGGCCGTCTGCGCTTCAGGCACGACGACGCCCCCGCAGACGAGACAGCGCGGTGGCGACCAGCAGCCAGCGTATCTTGGGAACGGCCAACAGCCGCCATGCCCAGGTGACCATGGTGGAGCCGACGGCGAGGAGCTTGCGGTCCTGCCACTTCTGGAAGGTGGCGGCGAGCGTGGCGCGTTGCAGGTCCGCTTCCATCATGAGCAGGCGCTCGCGCTCGTCCAGCTTGCGGGCGCGCTCGCGTGAGCTCACGGCTCGGATCCCAGCGAGGCGCGATCGAGCTGCAGCTGCTCGATGAGCCGGGTGAAGATGGGCTGCCGCCCTCCGCGTCGACGCAGCGCGATCCAGCACCCGATGCTTGCGGCGAGCAGCACCACGAACAGCCCGCCGAGCAGCTTCGAGCGGAGGTCGGGCGGTAGCGTGAGCGCGACCCACAGGATCAGCGAGAAGCCGGCGAGCCACGCGCATACCGCGACGGCGATCGCCAGGCGAACGGTGCGCGCGAGCTCCAGCTTTTCGCGCTGGACCTCCACGCTCAGCATCTCGAGCCGCGTCTGCGCGATGCGCAACAGCTGGTCGAGCAGCGATTTGCCCCGATCGATCAAAGGTTGTCCCAGCTCATCGATCATTTTCACTCGGACCCGCCGGACGAGCGCGTCAGGAGTGCTCCCAGCAGCAAGCCTACTCCGACCGCGAGTCCCACAGTAGCCCACGGATTCTCGCGGATGAGCTGCTCGGCCGCGGAGGTGGCCTGCTTCGTCACGCCGGCAGCCTGTTCCTCGAGATCCGAGAGTCGGCTCTTGGCAGCATCCACCGCCTCGTGCACCCGTCCGCGCAGCGCGCTGACTGCCTCGCTGCCGTCCTCCCCGATCGCCCGGAGCAGCTCTTCCGCCTGATCCACCACATTGCGCAGCTCTGCGGCGAGCGCCGCGCTGCTAGCAGCCGTGTTCTCGAGCATAAAACGCCTTTCGCGCCGCCCGGTGCGGCACCTGTCGCGCAGATAGTACGCCAGCCTCGCAGGCCGGCGCGCCCAAATCACTGCGCACCGGCCAGTGCCCGTCGACCTAAACGATCGTCGGACGATTCCTACACGCCGAGCAGCGGCGGCGGCTCAGGCCGGCGCGCGTGCCTCGAGGTAGTGGACGGCGAAATAGCGGCGATCGTCGAGCCATACCTGCTTTTCCACCCAGCCCGCCGCTGCCGCATGCCCCTGGAAGCCGGCGAAGGTGTACTTGTGCGAGTGCTCGGTGATCATGCGCTCGTCGCGGCGGAAGGCGATGCGCTCGCCGCAGAGCGTCACCACCTGGTCCCGCAGGCTCACGAGATGCATCTCGATGCGCGAATCCGACCCGTTCCACACTGCCTGGTGCGCGAAGCCGCCGGGATCGAAGTCCGCCCCCAGCTCGCGGTTCAGGCGCCTCAGCAGATTGAGGTTGAATTCGGCGGTGACGCCTGCAGAATCGTTGTAGGCGCGCAGCAGCGTGGGCAAGTCCTTCACGAGGTCGGTGCCGATGACCAGGCCGCCATCGTCACCGACGATGCCGTGCATCAGGCGCATGAGCTCCATGGCGGCCGGCGGGTCGAAATTGCCTATGGTGGAGCCGGGGAAGAACACTACGGTGCGTGAAGGCGACCGCTTCGGCCGGGGCAGGTCGAAGGGAAGCGTGAAATCGGCACAGACGGGGAGCACTTCCAGGTCGGGATAGGCGCGTGCGATCCGCAATGAAGCAGCTTGCAGGTGCGTTCGCGAGATCTCCACCGGAACGTAGGCCTGCAGGCGCGGCAGATGATCGAGCAGTATCCGCGTCTTTGCGCTCGCACCGCTGCCGAACTCGACCAGCATGGCATCCTCCCCGATGCATCGTGCGATGTCTTCCGCGTGCGTCTCGAGGATGGCCGCTTCCGTGCGCGTGAGGTAATACTCCGGAAGCTCGCAGATGGCGTCGAAGAGCTCGGAGCCACGAGCGTCGTAGAACCACGAGGGCGACACCGTTTTCGGCTTTGCCCGCAGTCCCTGGAGCAATTCGCCGACCAGCGGTTCGGGGCGTGCGCAGGCTTCCGCCTGGGAGTGTTCGGGGGCTTGGGGGGTGGTCATCATGCCTTCTCGTCAGCAAGTCGCAGGCCGCTGAACTGCCAGCGGGCCGAGGGTGGGAAGAAATTCCGGTACGTCGGTCGGATGTGGCTGCGAGGTGTCGCGCAGGAGCCGCCGCGCAGCACGAGCTGGCTCACCATGAATTTGCCGTTGTACTCGCCCAATGCGCCTTCCGCCGTGGCGAATCCCGGATAGGGCGCGTATGCGGAGCGCGTCCATTCCCAGACGTCGCCGAGCATCTGGAAGGTGTCGGAGGCTGGCCTCGGGCGCCATTGCCCATCCTCGACGAAGGTCCCGCCGGCGGGGTGGCCGGCCGCGACGGACTCCCATTCGAATTCGGAAGGCAGGCGGGCACCCGCCCAACGCGCGAAGGCGTCGGCCTCGTAGTAACTCAGGTGGCATACCGGGGCATCCGCCTCGATCTCCCGGGAGCCGAGCAGCGTGAATTCGTCCTCGAGCGATTCACCCCAGTAGATGGGCCGCTGCCAGCCCTCCGCCCGGACGCACGCCCACCCGTCCGACAGCCACAGTGCCGGCTGCGAATAGCTTCCGGCACGGATGAACTCGCGATACTCGGCGTTGGTCACCGCGCGGTTGGCGATGCGGAACGGTTCGAGGAACACCCTGTGCCTCGCGAGCTCGTTGTCGAAGCAGAATCCGTCGCCGGTGTGCCCGATTTCGACGATGCCTCCCTCCCGCGCGCTGAGCTCGAATCGTGGCGCTTTGCGATGCACCGGCTCGCGGATCTCCGTGTAAGCGGGGAGCGTGGGATTGCGCGAGAGCAGATGCTTGAGATCGGTGAGCAGCAGCTCCTGATGCTGTTGCTCGTGGTGCAGGCCGATGGTTGCCACACGGCGCAGCTCAGGAGACAGCGCATCGCCCTGCAGCAGCTCGAGCATGCGATCGTCGATGCAGCGCCGATAGGTGCGAACCTGTCCCACCGTCGGCCGCGTGAGCAGGCCGCGCTGCGGTCGCGCGTGCCGTGGGCCTACGGCCTCGTAGTAAGAGTTGAAGAGATAGCGGAAGCGCTCGTCATGGAACCGGTAGCCGGGCGTCGCAGGCTGGAGTACGAACTCCTCGAAGAACCAGGTGGTGTGCGCGAGATGCCATTTCACCGGGCTGGCATCCGGCATGGACTGCGGGGTGTAGTCATCCGGTGCGAGCGGGCCGCACAGGGCCTCGGTTGCCTGGCGCACGGCCTGAAAGGAGGTGGCGGAGGGGCTCATTCTGGGGAATCAGGGGCGGCAAGAAACGGTCCCGCGCCGGGTTCCCCGGGCGCATGGTGCGATGCACCGGAATTGTGAGCTCCGTCTCATCCCGAGGCGGGGTGACATAGGTCGGGTCTCAGGCCTTTACGGGGCGGGTTTGCTAGGGTTGTGCAGGTAAATCACAGCCGGCCCCAGGGAGTCGGGCGCCGCGGGATCGGAAGTCACGAGGTACGGATTTTCGTGCAGAAGGAGCTACGTCTACTCATCCTGGAGGACCTGGCCACGGAGGCTGAGATGGCCGTGCGCCAGCTCCAGCAGGCTGGCATGGCCTGCCAGTGGCGCCGCGTCGAGCGCGAGCACGAGTTCCGTCGTGCGCTCGCGGACTGGCGGCCGGATGTCATCCTTTCGGACTTCACGCTCCCGCAGTTCGACGGCCTGGCGGCGCTCGCCGTCGCAGTCTCCGTCGCCCCCGAGATTCCTTTCATCTTCCTCTCCGGCACCATCGGCGAGGAGCGCGCCATCGAGGCCCTGAAGCGCGGTGCCGTCGATTATGTGCTGAAGACCAATCTGGCGCGCCTGGTGCCGGCGGTGCGCCGCGCGCTCGAGGATGTGGAATCCCGCCGCGCTCGCCGCGCGGCGGAGGAAAGGGTCGGGCGCCTGAGCCGCGTGTTGCAGATGCTTTCCGGCATCAACACCGCGGTGGTGCGCATTCGTGATCGCGACGATCTGCTCAACGAAGCCTGCCGGCTAGCGCATCAGACAGGCGGATATGCCTTCGCATTCATCGCACTGGTCGATCCGGGCACGCGCACGGCCCGGCCCGTGGCGTGCGCAGGCGAGCGGTCCCAGACGCTGGTGGATGCGATCTTCACGGTCGCCGACTCCGCACTCAGCGACACCAGCGTCACCGGGCGGGTGCTGCGTACGGGTCAGGCCGTCGTCTGCGCGGACGATCTCGTCGCCAGGCCGTCTCCTGCGCCCTTGCCGATGCCACTCGGGAACCTGCCCACTGTCGCGTGCCTGCCTCTCGCGGTTGATGGCACGACCGTCGGCGCCTTCATGTTCGGCGCGCCCGAGCGTTGCAGCGTCAGCGAGGAAGAGCTGTTGCTGCTGCAGGAGGTGGCGTCGAACCTTTCGTTCGCGCTGCAATACCTCGAGAAGCAGGACGCGGTGCGATACCTGTCGTTCTTCGACCCGCTCACGGGACTGGCCAAGCGCTCACTGCTCTGCGAGCGCCTGAGCCGCACGCTCGACGGATCGGCCAAGGAGGGCGAAGTTGCGGCGGCTGTGGTGGTGCTCGACATCGAGCACATGAGCGCGATCAACGATTCCTTCGGCCGCCATACCGGTGATCTGCTCCTGCAGCGCATCGCGGATCGCCTCAAGCGTCATAGCGAGGAGACCGAGCAGCTCGCGCATCTCGGCGGCGGCACGTTCGTGATGGTCGTCCATGGCGAGGCGGCAAAGGGCGGCGTCCCCGCCATCCAGCAGCAGATCGACACGCTGTTCAACCGGTCCTTCGGCATCGACGGCAACGAGATCCTCGCCTCGGTGAAGACCGGCATCGCGGTCTATCCCGAGAACGGCCAGGACGCGAACACGCTGGTGCAGAACGCCGAAGCTGCGCTCAAGGCCGCCAAGTCCTCGGGCGAGAAATCGATGACGCACAGCCGCGAGATGAAGTCCGCGCTGGCCGAGCGGCGCGCGATGGAGCATCGGCTGCGCGTGGCGCTCGAGCAGAGCCAGTTCGTGCTGCATTACCAACCCAAGCTGCGCCTCTCCGATGGCCTCGTGACCGGCGTGGAAGCACTGCTGCGCTGGATGGATCCGCAAAGAGGGCTCATCGCTCCGGGGCTGTTCCTGCCCACCCTGGAGGCCACGGGTCTCATCGCGCCCGTAGGCGATTGGGCGTTGACGCAGGCTGCCGAGGATGCGCGCCGCTGGCGCAAGCTGGGGCTCGCGCCGCTGCGGGTCGCGGTGAATGCCGCTCAGATCCAGCTCCGTCGCCGGGATTTCGCGTCCAGGGTGCTCGATGCCGCCGCAGACCTGCCCGCCGAGGAAGGCTGGGGCCTCGACATCGAGGTGGTGGAAGGTGCGTTGCTCGAGGACTCCGCGTGGTGCGTGCGCAGCCTGCGCCTGTTGCGCGGTGCCGGCGTTCACGTGGCCATCGACGACTTCGGCACCGGCTATTCTTCCCTGAGCCGTCTCTCCCAGCTGCCGGTGGATACGCTGAAGATCGACCGCTACTTCACCAGCCGGCTGCCCGGCGACAAGGGCAGCTGCACGCTCGTCACGACCATCATCGGGCTCGCGCGCGCGTTCAACATGACTACGGTGGCGGAGGGCGTCGAGACGCCCGAACAGCTCGGATATCTCGAGGCGGCGGGCTGCAACGAGTCACAGGGCTATCTGCACAGCAAGCCGCTGGCGGCCGAGGCTCTCGAGGAGTTCCTGAAGTCAGGCGCTCAGCCGCTCGCGGCGACCTTGGCCCGCAGGTAGTCGATCGTTCTCGCGACTTCGCTGCGCACCGTGGCAGCGAGTGCTGCCACTCTCTCACCATCGCCCGCGCGCGCAGCTGCCTCGAGTTGTGAGGCGGCCACGCTGGCGGCCTTGGCGCGCAGGCTTGCGCTGGCGCCCTTCAGCGAATGAGCCTGGGCGCCCACGGTCGTGAAGTCCTTTCTTTCCAGCGCGTTCGTGATCGCGGCGAGCGTCTCGTCGCCGCTCGCGATGAAGATCTCCACCAGGTCGCGCGCCATGGCCGCGTCGCCTTCCGTGGACTGCAGCAGTGCGTGCCAGTCGACGGGCGGTTGCGAACGGTTGCCCTCGGCGGCTGCGGGCTCCGGATGCGCCGCGGCCAGTTTGCCGAAGTGACGCTCGAGGCAGGTCACGAGGAGCGAGCGGTCGAGCGGCTTGGTGAGATAGTCGTCCATGCCCGCGTCGAGGCATTTGACGTCGTCGCCCTTCATGGCGTGAGCCGTGAGCGCCACGATGGGAACGTGGCGCCCTGAAGACTCTTGCCTGCGGATCTCGCGCGTGGCGGCGTAGCCGTCCAGCATCGGCATCTGGCAGTCCATGAGGATCAGGTCGTAATGGCCGGCCTTCCAGGCGTCCACGGCTTCTCGGCCGTTGTTCACGACCTCCACTTCGATGCCGAGCTTCTCGAGCACCATGCGGGCGACCTTCTGGTTCACCGGATTGTCCTCGGCCAGCAGGATGCGGCGATCGCCGTCGATGCGCACGGCCCGCACTTGATGTCGGGTGACCAGCGGCTGCGCGCGCTCTTTCCAGGATTCGGCGGAGCTCGACATCACCAGGCTCAGGCAGGCAGTGAGGTCCCGCCGCGTGATCGGCTTGACGAGGTAGGCAGCGAAGCCGAGGTCCGCGAAGCGCTGCGCATCGCCGCGGTGGCCCGCCGACGTGAGCAGCACGAGCCGCGTATGCGTGAGGTGGTTGTAGCTGCGGATCAGCTTGCCGAGCTGCTCGCCGTCACATTCCGGCATGTGGAAGTCGAGCAGCGCGACCTCGAAGGGCTCGTCGGCGAATGTGGCGTCCACGAGCTTCTGCAGCGCATCCTGCGCATTGCCGACGCATACGGCTTTCACGCCGCAGCTTTCGAGCTGGCCGCCGAGCACGCGCCGGTTGGTGGCGTTGTCGTCGACCACGAGCACGCGCAGGCCTTTCAGTGCCTCGTCCTGCGCATGGCGGTCGATGTGCCTGCGCTCGGCGATGCCGAAGCGTGCGGTGAACCAGAAAGTGGAGCCGGAACCTTCCGTGCTGTCCACGCCGGCTTCGCCACCCATGAGCTCCGCGAGGCGCCGCACGATGGAGAGGCCCAGCCCCGTTCCGCCGAAGCGCCGTGTGGTGGAGGCATCCACCTGCGAGAAAGGCTGGAACAAGGTGTCCAGGCGGTCTCGCGGAATGCCTACGCCGGTGTCGCGCACCTCGCACCGAATGAGGGTACCGCCCTCATCGCTGGAGAGCAGCCGCACGTCGATGGCGACTTCCCCCTTCTCGGTGAACTTCACTCCGTTGCTACCGAGGTTCACCAGGATCTGGCGCAGGCGCGCCGGGTCGCCGGTCACCAGGTCCGGAACGGCAGGGTCGACGTGCGCGGTGAGCTCCAGGCTCTTCGCGTGGGCTTGCATGGCTAGCAGGCGCGCCACGTCCTCGACAGTGTCGCGCAGGTCCATCTCGATGCGTTCGAGATCGAGGCGGCCTGCCTCGATCTTCGAGAAGTCGAGGATGTCGTTGATGACCGTGAGCAGTGCGCTGGCGCTGTCACGGATGGTATCCATGTAATCGCGTTGGGCCGTATCGAGCTTCGTGTCGAGCAACAGCTCGGTCATGCCGAGCACGCCGTTCATCGGCGTGCGGATCTCGTGGCTCATGTTCGCGAGGAACTCGCTCTTGGCGCGGCTGGCGGCGGAAGCGGCTTCCTTGGCCTCGATGAGCTCCTGCTGATAACGGCGGTGCTCGGTCACGTCCTGCATGGAGCCCGAGATCCTGACGGGTCTGCCTTCTGCGTCGCGCTCGCATGCGGCGCGCGACCGGAACCAGCGGTATTCGCCGTTCTTGACGCGGACGCGGTATTCGATGTCGTAAGGGGCCTTTTCTTCCAGGCAGCGGCGGAAGGCCTCCTGCTGGGCGGCGCGGTCATCGGGATGCAGGAGGGCCAGGGCTTCCTCGCGGGTCGCGGGCGCTTCCTCTTCCGTGTAGCCCATCCGGTGGCGCCACTGTCCCGAGAGCCAGTAGCGACCGGTCGCCACCTCGTATTCCCACGGTCCATCGCTCGTGCCGCGAATCGAGCGCTCGTACCGTGCCACCTCGGCTTCGGCGGCCTCGGCACGCGAAAGCGCGACCGCGAGGGCATCGTCCGGGGATGGAAGTGCTCGATTCGATGTCATGTCGTCAGCCGCAAAAATGCAAGAGTGACGTCCGACCTCGTCGCCACCGCCGAAGTCTGCGGGGGCGTCCCGGACGGGTCTGTGTGCGAGTCGTCAATCCCCCGGCGTCGTATGCGAAACTGCATACGTGACCGGATCCTCGCGGGAGACGGGATGTGACACCTGTCTCATCGCGGGCCGGTTCCAGGGCTCGCATCACATGTCTTATCGGTCGCTGAGGGGGGACTCTTGAGCACGAAAGCCTTGAGCAACATCGAGATTGCGCAGCGTGCCACCATGCGGCCCATCACGGAGCTCGCCCGCGAGCGACTCGGCATCCCCGAGGAGCGGCTGGAGCCTTACGGGCGCTACAAGGCGAAGGTCGCACTGGATTATCTGGCATCCCTGGAAGACCGGCCCGACGGGCGCCTGGTGCTGGTGACCGCGATCTCGCCGACGCCGGCGGGCGAGGGCAAGACCACCACCACCGTGGGACTCGGGGACGCGCTCAACCGCATCGGCAGGAAGGCCATCATCTGCCTGCGCGAGCCGGCACTGGGGCCGGTGTTCGGCATGAAGGGCGGCGCGGCCGGCGGCGGCCATGCGCAGGTGGTGCCGATGGAAGACATCAACCTGCACTTCACCGGTGACTTCTCGGCCATCGCTCACGCGAACAATCTCCTCGCGGCGCTCATCGACAACCACATCCATCAGGGCAACGAGCTCGGCTTCGACGTGCGCCGCATCACCTGGCGCCGCGTACTGGACGTGAACGACCGCGCCCTGCGGGACATCACCATCGCGCTCGGCGGAGCCGCCAATGGCTATCCGCGCCAGGACGGCTTCGACATCGTGGTCGCATCGGAGGTGATGGCCATCTTCTGCCTGGCCACGAGCGTCCGCGACCTGAAGGAGCGTCTCGGACGCATCGTGGTGGGCTACACGAGGGAGCGCAAACCGATCCTGGCGAGCCAGCTCAAGGCGCACGGCGCCATGACCGCGCTGCTGCGCGATGCGCTCGCGCCCAATCTCGTGCAGACGCTCGAGAACAACCCGGCGTTCATCCACGGCGGGCCGTTCGCGAACATCGCGCACGGTTGCAACTCGGTGATGGCGACACGGGCGGCCCTCAAGCTGGCGGACTACGTGGTCACCGAGGCAGGCTTCGGCGCCGATCTCGGCGCGGAGAAATTCGTGGACATCAAATGCCGCAAGGCCCATCTCACGCCATCGGCTGCCGTGGTCGTCGCCACGTTGCGGGCGCTCAAGTACCACGGTGGCGTGGACGTGAAGGAGGTCGGCAGGGAGGACCTTGCGGCGCTGGAGAAAGGTCTCGTAAACCTCGAGCGGCACGTCCACAACGTGCGGGAGCATTACGGCCTGCAGGCCGTGGTCGCCATAAATCATCGGGCGGAGGACACCGAGGCGGAGACGCGCCTGCTCATCGATCGCATGGCGGTGCGCGGCGTGAAGGTGATTCCCGCACGGCATTTTGCCGAAGGGGGCAAAGGTGCGACGGATCTCGCGCATGAGGTGGTGCGGCTCTGCGAGCACCCGTCCGGATTTCGATACGTGTACCAGGAGACCGCACCGCTCTGGGAGAAGATGAAGGCCATCGCGACCAGCATCTACGGCGCGGCGGACATCACTGCGGACAGCCGCATCCGCGCGCAGATCGAGGAATACCAGCAGGCGGGCTACGGGCACTACCCGGTGTGCGTGGCGAAGACCCAATACTCCTTTTCCACGGATCCCAAGTTGCGGGGCGCGCCGAACGGCCACGTGGTGAACGTGCGCGAGGTGCGTCTCGCCGCGGGCGCGGAGTTCATCGTGATGATCTGCGGGGACATCATGACGATGCCGGGCCTTCCCAGGACACCCGCCGCGAGCTCCATCGACGTGGATGATTCCGGAAAGATCGTAGGACTATTCTGATAGCGCGACCCTGTCGCCCGACGGCGACAGGGTCGTGGCCCCAAGTGCGCGGAAAGAGTGAACTTTTCCGGCCGTTCGTGCGTTCGAACACTGTAGTGCAAGAGAGGAGAGGCTCATGCAAGCAGTGAACGACAACAACGACGCCCATCATTCGATGCCCGACAGCCCGCTGCTCGCGCGCAGCAGCCGGGCGCTCGTGGTCATCGGGGTGCACGTTCTCGTGGTGTATCTCATCGCGACGAGCCTGGGCATCGTGAAGGCGCCGAGCTTCGTCAAGCCGATGGAAGCCACCATCATCGAGACGCAGCAGGAGCAGCCGAAGCCGGTCGAGGTCGTGAAGCCGGAGATCGAAGACCCGCAGCTCGACATCGCCCCGCCCGACACTCTGCCGATCCCCGAAGTGGAAGTGCCGGTCGAAGCCGTGTCCGAATCGCAGGTCGCGGCCGCGCCCGCCCAGGCCATGGAAGCGACGGAGCTCGCCGTGTCGAATCGCGTGGCGCCCGTCTATCCACCGGCGTCCCGCCGTGCGAACGAGCAGGGCGTGGTGAGCTTCCGCATCCTGGTGGACGAGCGGGGCAAGCCGCTCCAGGTGAACGTGCTCAAGAGCAGCGGCTTTCCGCGTCTCGACGAGGCCGCCGCGCAGGCGATCCGCAAGTGGACTTTCGTGCCGCCCACCCGCAACGGCGCGAAGGTGCAGTCCTGGTCGCGAGTGCAGGTGCGGTTCGAGCTCAACAACGCCTGAGGTCGCGGGGCCTGACGCCCGGATGCCGATGCATCAAAGGCCGGGCTTGACGACGGCCAGCACGACGATGGCGATCAGCAACAGGGCAGGGAGCTCGTTGAACCATCGGTACCAGCGCTGAGAGTGAGTGTTACCGCCGGTGCGCAGCGCCACCATGAGGCGGTAACACCAGAAATGGTAGCCGACGAGCAGCGCGACCAGGGCGAGCTTGGCGTGCAGCCATCCCGTCTCGAGGTAGGCGGGCGCCGCGGCGATCATCGCCACGCCGAAGATCGCCGCCAGCGTGGCGCCGATGCTCATGATGATGAAGAGCTTGCGCTCCATCACCTCGAATCGCTCGATGCCCACGGCATCTGCCGCCGCGACGTGATAGATGAACAGGCGCGGCAGATAGAACAGCCCCGCGAACCAGGTGACCACGAACACGACGTGGAAGGCTTTCAGCCACAGGATCGTCATCGATCGGCTCTCCAGTGTTTCTCGAGCGCAGCGCGCTCACCCGCGGCATCCAGCGGCTCGCCCTCTATCTCGCTCTCAATGATGGTGAGCAGCAGGCGCGGCAGGGCGGTGCCGGCCTGCTGAGCGCCGCCGCCTGCGCCGCGCTCGATCCCGGCCAGCGCGCGCGCACGGCCCATTCATCGCTCTCCTGGCACGCATGCCTGCGGTGCCGGAGCCGGCCGACAACGTGAATGTGCGGCAGTATGCCCCATTCCGCCGGGCCCGGAAGGTGAGCCCGACGTGCACCGCGGCTTCGGCCGGCTGGGTGCTTGCGAGCTGCGTCCTCAATGCGTCGGCCAATGCGCCATCAGCGAGGAGCTCCCACCCTGCTGCCTGAGCAGCCCGCTCCCGGGGCTGCTGTTCCACACGGCGTGTCCGATCACCATGCCGAGCGCCACGCTGGCTGCGATTGCACTCCACTCCAGCCACGACCAGCCGCGACGTGAGCCCGCTGCCTTCGCCGCACGCGCGCGTTCGAAGTCGCTGATGGCGGCGCTTTCACGATGCGATTCCAGCACTCGCGCCAGCCGGTCGGGCACGGGTTCCTGAAGCACTCCACCGAAAGCCGCACTCAGGCGCACCTTCGTGTCGCGCATGCGCTGGGCGCGAGCAGCGAGCTGCGGCTGTGTAGCCATGGCGGCTTCGAGCTCCTCGCGCACCGCAGGATCCAGCTCGCCGTCGACGTAAGCGCCGAGGATCTCGTCCGTGGGTTCCATCATGCCTCACCCAGTTGTGCTTCGAGTGCCGCGCGGCCCCGTGCGAGACGGCTCGTGACGGTGCCCACGGGCACTTCCATGACTCGCGCCGCTTCCTGATAGGAAAGCCCTTCCACCAGCACCAGGGCCACCGCGAGCCGTTGCTCGTCCGGCAGCTTCTGCATCGCCGCCTGCATCGACAGCAATTCGACTTGCGCATCCGTCGTGGCCACGCCTATCTGCTCGCCGGCTTCTTCGGGTGCGAACAGCCTCGCTCGCCGCGCACGCGAGCGGGTTTCGTCGATCCACGCGTTCTTCAGAATGCCGAACATCCAGCTCTCCACTCGCGTCCCCTCGCGCCACTGCTCGCTGCGGGTCAAGGCGCGCTCGAGCGCGATCTGCACCAGGTCGTCCGCATCGTGCGGGTTGCGCGCCAGTGCGCGGGCGAAGCGACGCAGGCGCGGCAGCAATGCGGACAGCTGCTCCCGGAGCGGCTCGGGCGTGTGACTCATGTCCTCGTGACGCAATACGAACGGGCGCGCCATTTTCTTCCAACGCACGGGTAATTCAACTAATGTTTCGCGCATGAGAGCTTTCGCACCCTGCTGCTGGCCATGCTGCTCGCGCAGCTTCCTTCGCTGCCGCAGCTGCCAGTTCCTGTGCCGCTCGACCTCGGGCGCTCCGTCGGTGACGTCACGGATCGGCTGTCGCGTCCTCGCCGAGCTGCGTCGATTGCGAGTGCGGGAGCTGCTTCGCACTCAGCGCCGGCTCGTCGAGCCGGATCCGGACGGCGAGCCCATCGTGCGCAACGAAGTGCTCGCCTATTCGCCTTCGGCAGACGTGCTATCGCTCGCCGTGGCCGCAGGGTTTGCCGTAGTGCGCGAGCGCGAGATCGCCGGGCTCGACGCCAAGGTGGTCGTACTCAGCGCGCCGCCGAAGATGCCCACTCGGCGCGCGCTCGCAAAGCTTCGCCAGCTGGATCCGGTGGGTATCTACGACTTCAACCACCTGTACATATCGAGTGGGGAAGTGGCGAGCCATGCCATGCCTCAACGCTCCCGGTACAGAATCTATCGCGTGCGCCGGTATCGCGGGTGCCCCTGCCCGTCAGGTCGGATTGGTGGATGGCGGCGTCGACGCTAGCTATCCCGTGTTCGAGAGCGTATTGATCCATCGGCACGGCTGCGGAGATCGGCCAGTGCCCAGCCCGCACGGTACGGCGGTGGCGTCGCTCATCGCCGGGCATGCCGGCAAGTTCCAGGGCGGCGCGCCAGGCGCGGAGCTTTACGCAGCGGACATCTATTGCGACCGGCCCACTGGTGGCGCCATGGACGATATCGCGGAAGCCATCGGCTGGATCGTCGGGCAGAAGGTGCCCGTCATCAACGTGAGCCTGGTGGGGCCGAAGAACGCGTTGCTCGAAGGCGTGGTGCGGGCGGCGAGCGCCAGGGGGCATCTGATCGTCGCGGCGGTCGGCAACGACGGGCCTGCCGCGAGACCTCTCTATCCCGCTGCGTATCCCGATGTGGTCGGTGTCACCGCCGTGGATGTGAAACAGCGCGTGCCGCTTTCGAGGCAGCGCCGCGGACCGGATCGGATTTCGCAGCACCGGGTGCGCACATGGCCGCCGCCATCCTGTCGAGCGCGTACTCGCCGGTGCGCGGTACTGCACTTGCTTCGCGGCCCCAGTGGTCGCGAGCCTGCTCGCGGCGCAGCTCCACGATCCCGACAAGGCTGCTGCGCAGGAGGCTGTCGCATCGCTCGCGCGGCTTGCAGTGGATCTGGGCGACAAGGGTGTGGATACCGTGTACGGCAGCGGCCTCGTCGGGAGTTCGCTGCGTATCGATCCCTCGCTCGCGAAAGCCAGCCCGGATCCTGCGAAATAAGTCAAAACACAAAAGCCCTCCGGCCCGGGAAGGAATCACCGCGGCCAGGCGTATTCCCCCTGAAGGCGCGCGGACTGGCCGCTGCCCAGAGGAGAATTGCAATGAACACCAAACAGATCTTCGCGACGGCGACCGTGGTCTCGATGCTGGCCTGCGCGATGCCGGCCGGAGCGCAGGTGCTCGGCGGCAGCCTCGGTGGCTCGCTCGGCGGCACGCTTACGGGTGGCCTCGGTGGCTTGGGCGGCCTTGGCGGCCCGACGTCGGTAGCGACGGGCACGCTGCGGGACGTCAACGGCATGGCGCGTTCCACCACGAGCCACGCGCATGACCAGGTCGATGCCGCGGTCACCAACGCTGATCGAGCAGTCGGTCGCGTGGACGAGCAGACCCGCGTAGTGAGCGCCGCTGCCGATGCCGCTACCAGCACCGCGGCGAACGGGGCGGCGAATGCTGCCACGTCCGCGGCCTCGAGAGCCGAGACGGGTGCGACCCAGTCCGGCGAGATCGCGAAGCCCGCGGCGAAGTCGGTGACGCAATCTGCCGCGAAGCCGGCGAAGCAGTCCACGGAAAGGCCGGCCGAGCACGCCCCGTCGAGCCCGACACGCTGGTGTCTCGACGTCGGCTCAGGCTTGCTGCGTCCGCCAACGCGGATGCCTCGATGGAGCGCTGAGCGAAGGCTCCGGCGGGGCTCGAGCCTCCGCCTCTGGCGGCGGGCCTCACGGCCCGCTTATCTCTACGCCACCTGAAGCGACGGATCGATCTGCGCGGCCCAGGCCTTCAGACCGCCTTCCAGGTTCACGGCCTGGGCCGCGCCGGCCTGCAACGCGAACGCGCAGGCTTGCAGGCTGCGTCCGCCGACGCGGCAGATGAAGACCGGCGTGGCATCTCGGGGGATCTCCGCGAACCGGTCCGCGAGCTCGCCGAGCGGGATGTGCAGCGAGTCGGGCAGGTGCCCCGCCTCGAACTCGTAAGGCTCCCGCACGTCGACGATGACGAACCCGGGCTTTCCGAGCAGCGCGCGGGTATCGGCGGGAGAGAGGCGGAGCAGCTTGTCGGATGGCATGGCGGTCTCGCGGGCGGCGGGTGGATCGAACGGAGCAGTGATGGTCGGCCGGTCGCCGCACGCCGCGCACTCGGGCCGGCGCGCGAAGCGGAACTCGTCGAAGCGCATCTGCAGCGCATCATAGACGAGCAGCCGCCCGACCAGCGGCTCGCCGATGCCGGTGACCAGCTTGATCGCCTCCGTCGCCTGCAGCGTGCCCATGACGCCGGGAAGCACGCCGAGCACGCCGGCTTCCGCGCAATTGGGCACCACGGCCTGCGTGGCATCGGGGAACAGGCATCGATAGCAGGGGCCGCGGCCTGGCAGGTAGGTCATCGCCTGCCCCTCGAAACGATGGATGGCGGCGGACACGAGCGGCTTGCGCAGGATCACGCAGGCATCGCTCACCACGTAACGCGTGGCGAGCCGGTCCGTGCCATCGAGCACCACGTCGTAGTCGCGCAGCACCTCGAGCACGTTCGCCGCCCGCAGCTCCACCGCATGCTCGATGACCCGGATGCCGGGGTTCAGCGCCAGCAGGCGCTCGCGGGCTGCCTCGGATTTGAGACGGCCGATGCCGGCCGTGTCGAACAGCACCTGGCGCTGCAGGTTCGAGACGTCCACGCGGTCGCAATCCACCAGCCCGAGCGTGCCAATGCCCGAGGCGGCGAGATACAGGGCCGCCGGCGAGCCCAGGCCGCCCGCGCCGACCACGAGCACGCGTGCGCCGCGCAGCTTCTCCTGTCCAGCAGGGCCGACCTCGCTCAACGCGAGATGGCGGGCGTAGCGTGCGAGCTCGTCGGCGGAGAGCGGCATGCGTCAGCCTCCGCTCAGCGCGCAGATCAGGTGGACCGTATCGCCCGCCGCGACGGGAGTCCGCAGGGACTTCGCCTCGCCCGAATTGACGAACAGCCGGATGTGCCGGCGGATGTCGTCGTGCTCGTCGATCATGCGGAAGCGGATGCCCGGGAAGCGCCGGTCGAGATCGGCGAGCACGCCGGCGAGCGTCGTGCCCTCCGCCGGGACGCTGGCGGCGCCGAGTGTGTACGAGCGCAGTGGGCTCGCGATGCGCACTTCGCAGCTCATCAGGCGGAGTGGGTGACGGAGTAGATCTCCGGCAGATGGCTCGCGATGCAGCGCCAGGACCCGCCCTGGTTGGTGCTGCCCCAGACGTCCCCGCCGGTCGTGCCGAAATAGAGACCGGGACGCGGCGCCGCGTCCATGCACATCGCCTGGCGGAGCACGGTGAACCAGGCCTGGGATCGCGGCAGCCCGCGCTCCAGCCGCTGCCACGACTTTCCGCCGTTGCGCGTGACGTAGGCCGCCGGCTTGCCGTCTATGGAAGTGCGCGGCCAGACGTCCTGGCCATCCATCGGGAAGACATAGGCCGTGTCGGGGTCTTTCGGGTGCAGGACGATGGGGAAGCCGATGTCGCGGATCCTGCGCGGCATGGCATCTCCGATACGTTGCCAGCGCCGGCCCGGCCGATCCAGCCGGTAGATGCCGCAGTGGTTCTGCTGATACAGCCGGTCCGGACGCAGCGGGTGCATTACCAGGCAATGCGGGTCGTGGCCGAAGGGCGCGCCGGGGTCCGGCAGGAAGTCTGCCGCGCAACCCTCGTTGAGCGGTGACCAGTTGGCGCCGCGGTCGGTACTCTCGAAGACCCCGCCGACGGAGATCGCGAGATACAGGTGGTCCGCATCGCGCGGGTCGACGAGGATGGAGTGCAGAAACTCCCCGTCGGGCGTCGCAAAGCCCGGCGCCCACTGCGGACGCATGGGGTTGTCGTTGAAGCCCGCGACGGATTCCCAGTGATCGCCGCCGTCATCCGAGCGGAACAGGCCCGCCGGCGCGGTGCCGGCATACCACGTGCCGCTCTCGGAGGCGTGGCCCGGCGTCAGCCAGAAGACGCGCTCCACCGCTCGCTTGCTCACTTCCCCATCGACCACCTTGCGGAAGGCAGGAGGCAGGGATGCCTCGCGCCAGCTGCGGCCGCGATCCACGGAGCGGAACACGGTAGGACCGAGGTGGCCGGTCTTGGCAGCCATCAGTAGTGTCCCGGGATCGCGGGGGTCCTGGACGATGTGATGGATGATGTGGCCCAGGAACTGCGGGCCGAGCACGCGCCATTTCTGTCGCCGCGCATCGGGACGCAGGGCGAACGCGCCTTTTCGGGTGCCGATCCAGAGCGTCGCGGACATGGCGGCGCAGCATCGCCGCGGCGGCGGCGCGGTGTCAATTGGCGAGGTGGACGCGCGTGCTGTCGCTAACTGGCAACGGCCGCGATCCAGCTTGGAAAAAAATGTAGGCGATTCGGGCTTCACGAGGCATTATCGCGCCACATGAAATTCGGGGACCTGTTCGCCAGCCTCAGGGGTCGCAAGAGCGACGCGAAAGACGACGAGCCGGCGCGCTTCGCGACGCCGCGCTCGCCGGAACGCTCCGCGAACCCGCATCCGTTCCACGCCGTGTCCGTGCGGCCGGGGCTCCTGAGCTGCCCCCAATCCCGCAAGCTCCGCAACGTGCGTTTCCTCTCGCGCGCCGCGCCTTCCATCCCGCTGCCGGGCTGCGGCATGGCGAAGGAGTGCACCTGTCATTTCGACAAGCACAACGATCGCCGCCAGGGCGACCGGCGGCTGTTCGGCTGCGAGCCCGACGGGCGCTATTTCTCCGGCACCGAGCGCAGGCGCACCGGCGGGCGCCGCTCCACCGATCCGCGCTGGCAGGCGAGCTGAGGCGCACGCGCGTTTTCCCTTGGGCTCGCTCCCTGTGTCCGACAATCGAAGGACGACCATCATGCGATTCATCCGTGTGCTTGCCATCCTGTGTGCGTCCGTTGCGCTGCAATCCTGCGGCGGGGGTGGCGGCGACGATTCGGGCCCCGACCTCGGCACGGGCTGGCAGGAAGGCGTGTTCCGCGCCTCGAGCAACTACGAGGCGAAGTGCGCGGCTCCCCGCTCGGGCAACGATCCCGACGGCAATCCCTGGCCCGACGTGGCGGGCACCGCGGTGGACGAGAAGAACTGGCTGCGCTCGTGGACCCACGAGCTGTACCTCTGGTACGACGAGGTGCCGGACCTCGATCCGGCCACGCGCACCGTGGCGGACTACTTCGACCTCATGAAGACCTCGGCGACCACGGACTCCGGCCAGGACAAGGACAAGTTCCATTTCACCTATCCGACGGACGATTGGCTCGCGCTGTCGGAATCGGGCGAGACGATTGGCTTCGGCCTGCTCTGGGCGTTATTTAACCCAGATCTGGCGAACGGGCCCCGCGAGGTCGTGGTTGCCTTCGCGGAGTCCGGCTATTCTGGAGCAGTGAATGGCCTGATGCGCGGCGACCGCGTGCTCGCCGTTGACGGCGTTGACATTCAAGATGCCACTAATGCAGGGGTCGACACGCTGAATGCGGGGCTCTATCCCTCCGAGGCGGGTGAGTCGCACACGTTCACCATCCAGCCCGTTGGTGGCGGCGCATCGCACGACGTGACGCTGCAATCGCAGAGCATCACCTCGACGCCGGTGCAGAACGTACACGTCATCAACTCGGGTGGCGCGAAAATCGGATACCTGCTGTTCAACGACCATATCGAGCCTGCCGAAGCGCAACTCGTGGATGCGGTTCAGCAGCTCGCGGCCGCGGACATCGACGACCTGGTCATCGACATCCGCTACAACGGCGGCGGGTATCTCTCCATCGCGAGCGAGCTCGCGTACATGGTCGCGGGCTCGGCGGCGACCTCCGGCAAGACCTTCGAGCAGCTCGAGTTCAACGACCAGTACTCCGACACCAACCCGGTGACCGGCGAGCCGCTGGATCCGGTGCCGTTCCTCTCGACCGGCCAGGGATTCTCGGTGACTAGCGGCACCGCGCTGCCCACGCTGAATCTTTCGCGGGTGTTCGTGCTGACGGGCGAGGGCACCTGCTCGGTGAGCGAGTCGATCATCAACAGCCTGCGCGGCGTCGACGTGGAGGTGATCCAGATCGGCACCACCACCTGCGGCAAGCCGTATGGGTTCTATCCCGCGGACAACTGCGGCACCACGTACTTCTCGATCCAGTTCAAGGGCGTGAACGCCAAGGGCGAAGGCGATTACACGGACGGATTCTCACCGCAGAACACGGCGTCCGGCGCCGGTGAATCCCTGCCGGGCTGCTCCGTAGCGGACGACTTCGAGCACGCGCTGGGAGCCGAGTCCGAAGCCGTGCTTGCCGAGGCCTTGCAATACCGCACATCCGGCACCTGCATGGCGACGCCTGCGAGTGCCTCGGGCCGCGTTGGCGCGCAGTCGGTGAGCGAGCGGAAGGTGACGATCGCCAAATCACCCTGGCACCAGAACCGCATCCTGCAGCGCCCGCACGACAGGCGGTAAGGCGCAGTCCTGCAAAGCGCAGGTCTGCAAAGCACAGGCCGGCAAAGCCACGTCTTTGCCGGCCGGCATCGAAGCCGATGTCCGCGAAAAGCGCCGCAGGCGACTTTTCGCCAATCAACTCATCTCGCCAATCAAATGAGCCCGGCCCGTTTCACGGCGTGGTAGCGGTTCACCAGCTCCACGCCGAGCCGCTCGGGCTCGGCATCCACCATCAGTGCATCCCGCGCCGCGAGCCGGTTGAACGCATCGCGGCGGGATTGCTCGTGCAGATGCGCGCTCGCCGCCTCGAGCGCTGCATCGGTCGAGACGAGCGGCTGCTCCGCCAGCTCACGCACGATGCGCTCTCGCAGGCTCGCGAGCATCACGAGGTGCCTCGACCTCAGCAGCTTCAGGGCCTGGCCGAGCTCGCTCGAATCCTCGTCGCGGAAATTGGTGATCACGATCACCAGCGCACGCTTGTGCTGGTGCCTCAGCATCTGCTGCGCAGCCACCACGTAATCCGAGTGCTCCAGCGTCGGCTGCACGCCATAGAGCTGACTCATCAGCGCATTGAGCCCGAACATTCCCTTGCGTGGCGGCGCCGTGCGTGCTTCCGTGGGTGGCGTGCCGAAAGTGAGCGCGCCCACCGCATCTCCTTGCTGCAACGCCACGTAGGCGAGCAGCATGATGGCATTCAGCACCTGGTCGAAGTGCGCAGTGCCCGCCGCCTGGCCCCGATCGTCCGCGCGCATGCGCCGGCCGCAGTCGAGCATCAGGATGACGTTCTGGTCGCGCTCGTCCTGGAATTCGCGCAGGATCGGCTTGTCGAAGCGCAGCGTCGCCTTCCAGTCGATGTGGCGCACCGGATCGCCGGGCCGGTACTCCGCCAGCTGCTTGAAGTCCGTGCCTTCGCCGCGCTTGCGATAGGTCTTGATGCCGATCTCCTGCAGCCGGCGATCGCTAGCCAGCCAGGCGTAACGCGCAATCTGCGCGAAGTCCGGGTATACGCGGCGCAGCTGCGGCTCGCCCAGTCTTTCCAGCAGCTCGCAAAGCCCCCACCGCGAGCGGACTCGCACATCGGCGGGCCCGAACCGCACTTCGCCACGGCGGGTCGGGGTGACGGAATAGGTGGTTTCGAGCTTCGTTCCGTCCTGCAGGGTCGCCTGCACGGGAAGGTCTTCGGTCTGCAGGGAGGCGTCGGCATGATCGTGCAGTGTGATGTGCCAGCGGCGTGCGGTTCGTGGCGGGCTCGAGCTCGTGGCGCCACCTGCGGAACTCGAATCGGGCTGCGGTCGTGCGCTGGCGGCAGACCCAACCTCGATGGCCAGCGAGATGGAGCGTCTGGCGCCGATCGCAAAGGCTGCCGGCAGCTGCCGCTTCAATGCGGGCGCAGCGGCGATCCAGGCGCGCTTGCTGGTCACGTAGTCCATCGTGGTCGCAATGGCCAGCACGACGGCACACAGGGCCGAGAAAGCTGCGGCGTTCTCCACGCTCATGCCTGCGACCAGCGCTGCAGCCACGGCGGCTGCAGCGAGCGCAAGTGCCGCCAGCAGGCTCCGTCCGGGAATGGCGCGCAATCGCATGCTCATCCTCACGTGCGAGGTGCGGCGACGCTTTCAATCATTCCGGTAAGCAGATCGTTCGCCTTGCGCCCTTCGAGCAGCGCGTCGGGCGCCAGCGCGATGCGATGACGCAAGGCGGGCAGGGCGATGCGCTTGATGTCGTCCGGTGTCACGTAGTCCCGCCCGTCCATGAGCGCCGCGGCGCGGCCGGCGCGAACCAGTGCGATGGCACCACGCGATCCGCTGCCCATCGCGAACCCCGGCATCTCGCGGCTCGCACGAACCAGCCGCACCGCATAGTCGATTACCTGATGATCCACTCGCTGCCGCGCGGCGATCTGCTGAAGCGTGAGCACCGCACGCTCGTTGAGGCAGGGCTTCACGCCCGAGAGCGGCAGCTCGTCACCGGGCTGGTCCGCCGTGGCGCGCACGACCACTGCGACTTCTTCTTCGGCGGTCGGATAGTCGATCTCGATCTTGAGCAGGAACCGGTCGAGCTGTGCCTCGGGAAGCGGGTAAGTGCCCTCCGTCTCCACGGGATTCTGCGTGGCCAGCACCATGAAGGGCTTCGGCAGGGGCAACGTCTGGCCCTCGAGCGTCACCTGGTATTCCTGCATGACTTCGAGCAGCGCGCTCTGGGTTTTCGCCGGCGCGCGATTGATCTCGTCGGCGAGTAGCACATGCGTGAACACCGGCCCGCGCACCACGCGCAGCTCCCGCGTCGCGGGATCGAGCACGGCGTGGCCGGTGATGTCTGAAGGCATCATGTCCGGAGTGAACTGGACGCGCCCGTGTGAGAGCGACAGTGCTTGTGCGAGCGCGCGCACCAGCAGTGTCTTGCCGAGCCCCGGCACGCCTTCGATCAGCACGTGGCCGGAGGCGACGAGTGCGATCAGCACCTGGTCCACCACGGCGGCCTGGCCGACCATGGCCTGGCCGATGGCCTCTCGCAGCTTGCCGAGCAGCTCCGCGGCCCGGGCGATCGTGTTTGCTTCCACCTGCATGTCAGAGCCCTTTCTTCACTTCCGAGATCCTGCGCCTCGCCGTTTCCAGCAGCTCGACGGCGCTGCGCAGCTGCGCGGGCTTCGAGCCGCCCGGAAGCCCGATCGCCGCGAGGAGCGTGCTGGGTTCGATGTGGGTGAGGCGTGCCACTTCACGCGCCCGCTCGCCTTCCGGCAGAGCGGAATAACCCGGGATGCGTCGGGTCGCCGCTTCCTCGAGCGCGCGAACCTCCGCCTGCTTGAGCGCCGCGCCGCCGCCGAAGCGCAGCACGAATTGCCCCGTGCCGCGGATTTGCTCGCCCAGCGAGCGTCGCGTCGTCTCGGGCGGCGGAATCGGCGGGCCGAGGCGCACGCCGTTGCGCCACAGCGCGAGCAGCACCCAGGCGAGCCCGAGGCAGAGAGCCGGCGCGCCGTACATCCAGAGCAGGGCGAGCAGGTTGGGATGGCTCCGCTCGGTGAGGAAGTGAACCCGGTCGCCGCGCGCCAGCTGTGTCGCTGCGATGAACAGGCGGGCGTGGTCGCCTTCCAGGAAGTTCCTGAAGAAGAACGGCTCGGCGTTGATCACGGTCACGCTGCCACGGCCGACCGCAATCCGCAGGGCCTGCGGGCCGTGCTCGTCGCGGAGCGACCAGGCGGCAGGGCGCAGGGCGACGAGCTTGCTGCCGTCATCGTAGTCGCAGAGATCGAAGCCGCCCGGCTGCAGCGGCCGGCAGTCTTCTGCATCGTCGTCGCTCGAGTCCTGCGACTCGTCCTCGTATTCTTCCGATTCCAGCCGGTCGACCCCGCTCCAGCGCGAGAAAGCGCCGACGCTGCCGATCAGCGAGCGGTCGACGACCAGGCGGCCGCCGGATTCCACCCACCGCTCGAGCCGCTCCCGGCGGGTGCCGACGACGTCCCAGTGCCACGTGCCGAGCACCAGCACGTCCTTCGGAGCGGGCAGGTCGACGAGCAGGCGGTGCCTTTCGGTGTGGGCACCGAGTGATTCGGCGAAACGCTGTGCGGCGTAGTAGGGATTCAGAAGCGCTTCGCCGTGCAGGGGCGTCGGCACCTGAACCTCCTCCCAATAGGTCTTGCGGGCGACCCAGACTACGATGCCCACTACCAGTGCCAGCAGGATCAGTGACCTGACCCGTATCCGGGAGGATCGCGCGCTCATGCGGCTTGCATCGCAGGCTGTTGGGCCGGGGTGCGGTCGAGCGCTGCGGCGAATCCTGCGCAGAGCTCGAGCATCGTGGCGTCGTCCGGCTCCTGGGCGCCGTACACGGCGCGCTGCCATGCGCGCACCAGGCGCGTGGCGTACTCATTTCGGTACTGCGCGACCGGTTCCAGGGCGGGTCGCCCGGCGAGGAGGGCAAGACAATCGCCTTCCGTGCTCGACTCGCGGATCGATACGCCGTGATCGTGCACGAGCCGGGAGAGCAGTCCCCGGTAGAGCAGCGCGAGCGCGGCCCGATGCTCGCCTTGCTCCCAGAGCTGGCGTGCGGCAGCCCCGACGTCCGCCGGCAGGCTCTCGGGACGGATATCCAGATCGCGGACGTGGCTCGGCGCCGATGGGGCCGCGGCGCGCCCAGTCCTGCGGAAGTCCCGGACGAGGCGATAGAGGTACAGCGCGAGGAGCGCTGCGAGCACGAGCGCGCCGATCCAGACGATCACGCGCCCGGATTGCGCGATCCATCCGAACAGCTCCCCCAGCCATTTGAGCCAGCCCATGTCCTGCGGCTGGGAGTCGCCCTGCGAGTCGCTGAGCCATCTCAGGTTGCGCACGGTGGTCTCGCCACCGAGGACGGGATCTGCCTTCAGTCGCGCCAGGGCACCCGCGACCTCGCTGCCTTGCGGATCAATGGGCGAAGGCACGACGGAACTCCTGCTCGATGTCCCAGGCTTCGAGCTCGGCGCGACGGTTGAGGTACATCGCGAACCCGGCGGCGACGTAGAAAGGCTCGAGGAACAGCACCGCGAGCGCGTAGGCGGCGGCGATGCCGAGCGACATCAGCGTCTCGTCGGAATTGCCGAGGAACGTCGTCCAGTCGAAATCCTCCGATTGCGGCGCGAACCAGTAGACCAGCGAGAGCAGCGCGAGGGTCAGCGCCAGCTCCGCGAACGAGAACGCATTGGTGGTCAGCAGCGCCTGGCCCGAGCGGCCTCGCCGCAGTTGCGCGATGCGGCGCCCCGTGCGCCACAGCGACAGCCCTTCGAGCTGATACACCGGCTGGGTGAACGAGCGCCACGGCGAGATTCTGCGCAACGTGAGGGTGTGCAGCAGCTGCCGCCACCACACGTTGCGCTGTTCGCGCCAGACATCGCGTGGTGTCGTGCTCTGGCCGAAGGCCGCACGCGACAGGACGAAGAGGATCGTGCGATCCATCCATGGCTTCAGCCACCAGATGAGCGTGCCCGGCAGCCATCCAGCGATGTCGAAGGTCGCCAGGCTCAGGATGGCGACGGGCACGGCGACGGTGAAGTAACAGAGGTACACCTGTCGTGCGTTCGCCTGGCACAGTCGCACGCCGAGATCGGCGGCTTCGAGCGGGCTGCGCGGGCGCAGGCGGATGGCGAGCGACTCAATCCGCATGACGGCCCTGCAGCAGGAGGTAGCTCAGCACGGCCGCCCATGCCACCGCGGCCACGGAGTACTTCACGATCGGAGGCAGCCATTGCGCGGAAGACCAGAAGGCTTCGATGGCCGCGGCCAGCAGCAGCATCGCCACGACTCCGTACAGGATGACCGCGGATTCCTTCGTGGCGACGACCAGCGACTGGCGCCGGCCGCGACGTCCCGGCGCGATGAGCGCATGACCGATGCGCAGGCCCGCCGCGCCGCTCAGGACGATGGCGGTGAGCTCGAATGCGGAGTGCGTGGCGACGAACGAAAAGAAGGTGGATGCAAGGCCGCGCTCCGTGAGATAGCCCGCGACTCCGCCGATCGACGCGCCGTTGTACGCGAGGAAGAAGAGGCTGCCCAGGCCCGCGAACAACCCGCCGGCGAAGCATTGGAACGAGATGCCGATGTTGTTGCGGATGTAGTACCCGAACATCGCC
>JBGAIL010000047.1:0-28434 GCA_044225565.1 Steroidobacteraceae bacterium
TGGCGCTGCCGCCGCGGTCGGAGTTGTATCGGCCACCGAGCATCACCTTCAGCCGGTCGACGGGATTCAGCACCGCCTGCACGGTGATGCCGGAATAGGTGTTCCGGTAATTGACCGGATCGTTGTAGAGGGCGCTCTCGGGGTCCAGCGTGATCGGCACCGGATTCAGGATATTGAACCGCGACACGTCGTAGCCGAAGTATGAGCCGTAGCCGAAAGCGGCGTAGCGCTTCTGGCGCGCATAGTCCGCGCCGAAGAACAGCAGGTGCTCGCGGCCCAGCAGCTCCACGTGACCGAAGAGATTGATCTCGCCGCTGTAGCCGTCGAATTGCTGCGACTGGGCGAACTGCATATCCCCCATCGCCTGGCCCGTGACGTCGTAGGGCCCGTACACCGAGATCGTGGTGCCTTCGGTCGAGAGATCCATGTCCTGCACGTTGGCGCGCAGCGTCCACCCCGATTCGAAGCGGTGCTCGAGCTGCGCCTGCAGCAGCAGGATGTCCCGATCCCAGCCCAGTCCCGGCGCGTTGTACGCGGTGCGGGAACGAGGCACGTCGCCCGGAATGAGCTTCAGCCCCACGGCGCCGTCCGCGACGGCGGCAGCCCAATCGCCCGCGTACTGCGTGGGCAGCGCAGCATCGAGCTGCAGGGCCGGGCCGAAGCTCCCGGATTGCTTCAATCTCTCGTAATGCGCGCGCAGCACCACCGAGGAGCGGTCGTTGCGATACATGAGGGAAGGCACGACGACGACGCGATCGTCCCGGCCGAATTGCTTGAAGGTGTCGTCGTTCTGGATGGCGCCCAGCACGCGGTAGCTCCAGCCTTCGCCGGCGCCGATCGGACCGGTGACGTCGCCCTCGTAGCGATAGTACTCATGGCTGCCCGCCTCGCCGCGCATGCGCACCGCGAAATCATGCTCCGGAAGCTTGGAGACGTAGTTGACCACGCCGCCCGGCTCGTTCTGCCCGTAGAGCGTCGAGACGCCGCCCTTGATGATCTCGATGCGGTCGAAGGACACGAGGTCCAGCTCCACGTTCCACTGCTGCGCCTCGCGGAACCCGTCGATGCGCCGGATGCCGTCGAAACCGCGGATGCGCGAGGAGCCGTTGCCGGCGTCCTGGTGCGAAGGGCTGCCCGACGGGTCGAGCTTGTACAGGTCGCCCGCGGCGCTGATGGACGCCATGTCCATGAGATCGTGCGTCACCGCGATGACGGTGAAGGGCGTGTCCTTGATCGGCATGCCCATCTTCGTCGCGCCGTAGGCGTCGTTCTGGACGAAGTCGACGTGGCCGACCACCGTCACCTCCGGCACCTCCGGCACCTCCGGCACCGCCTCCTCCGAATCGGCCGCCTGCTGCGCGGCCCCACCTTCGGCCGCCTGACCCTCCGCCTGTGCAAGGCGCAGGGGGTTGCCCGCTGCGGCGTCGGCCGTGGGCTTGCCGGCCGCATCGATGATGATCGTGCGCTCGTCCCTGAAGTGGTACACCAGCTCGGAATCCGCCAGCAGCTTCTCGAGCGCCGCCCGCGGGGAATACGCTCCCACGAGGCGGGGCGCCACGCGGCCCTCCACCGTCTTGGGGTAGAACACGATGCGGGCGTCGGCCTGTGCCGCGAACTCGTTCAGCGCCTTCTCGAGGGGCTGCGAGGCGATGTTGAACTCGATGCGGCGCTGCGCCTCCTGGGCCTGGGCCACCTCCGGAATGGCGGAGAGCAGCGAAGGGATGAGCACGAACGGGGCGAATCGGATCATGATGGGTCCTCTCAGGCAGGCCGCGCCTGTCTGAGACGTGAAGAGCGTTCCGGCGGCGCAAACTACGACGGAAAAATTCTGTCGTAGTTGGCATCGCGAAAACAGTCCAGGACGATATCCCCCGCAAATCGGCCTTCGGAACCGCCCCGCAGTGAATTCGCAGCACGAGGAAGAAGAACCGCTCGAATCGCAGGCCCTGACGGGCTCCGATACGGCCCAGTACCGTCCGGCCTTGCATCGGTTCCTCGTGCGCCGTCTGCGCAACTCGCAGGATGCCCAGGATCTGGCGCAGGAGACCTATCTGCGCTTCTACCAGCTCGGCGAGGGGCATGCCGTCCGCCGCCCCAGCGGCTATCTGTACCGGATCGCAGTGAATCTGGTGTATGAGTTCCGGCTGCGCCAGTCTCGCGACCGCGTCACCTATGACTCGGGGCTGGTCGAGTCCCTCGGCGAGCAGACGGCGGATCCGACGCTCGCCGATCCGGGGGATCGGCTGGCCACGATGGAGCAGGTGAGCCGCATCCTCGCGAGCATCCCGCCGGCCTATCGCTCCGTCCTGATCATGCACCGGCGCGATGGCCTTTCGGTGCGCGAGATCGCGCAGCAGCTGAACCTGAGTGGCCGCACGGTGGAAACCTATCTCGCCAGGGCCATCGCGCATGCCCGCAACTCGCGCTGGACGACGGAGCCGTAAGGACACGCATCATGACCCCGAACGACCGAAACCGATTCAGGATCTCCGAGGAAGCCGCGCTGTGGCTGGTGCGGCTCCAGGGAGAAGAAGCGCCGTCCCTGCACGCGCAGTTCGTGGCCTGGTGCCGTCAGTCTCCCCTGCACGTCGAAGAATTCCTTCTCGCGCGCGCGACGCTCGAAGGGCTCCATCCCATCGATGGCCGCTTGCCGATCGATCTCGATGCCCTGCATGCCGCGGCAACGACGTCGGCCGTGATGCCGCTTCATGCGCGCGAGCAGGTCATCGAACGCGCGTCCGAACTGCAGCATCGGCGCGCCGGCAGGAGATTGAAGCTCGCTGCTGCGGCATGCCTCGTCGCGCTCGCGTGCGCCCCCATCTACTGGCTCGCCGGGCCGGGCCATGCCCGGAGCTACGAAACGGCCACGGGAGATCAATCCACCGTGAAGCTCGCCGACGGCTCGGTGCTCTACCTGAATGCGAAGTCCCGCGCCGAAGTCCGCTACACCGAAAGCTCGCGCGACATCCTGCTGAAAGCAGGCGAGGCCTTGTTCGTCGTCGCGCGTGACGCGAAGCGGCCATTCCGTGTCACGGTGGACCAGGCCACCATTCAGGCGGTCGGCACCCAATTCAATGTCCGTCACGACGAGGGCGGGACGCGAGTCGCCGTGGTGGAAGGTGCCGTGCGGGTGCTGCCCTCCGCCGGCGATGCTGTCGGCGCAGTTGAACTGCATGCCGGCGAGGAAGCGAAGATTGCCCGAAGAAAGGTCGTCCGCGCGTCCGAGCCGAACATCGCGAAGGCCGTCGCCTGGCGCTCGAGGCGCCTGATGTTCCAGTCGGATACGCTGGAAGACGTCGCCCGGGAATTCAACCGGTACGAGAGTCACAGGCCCATCCGTCTCGACGGCGACGCGGTCCGCCGCAGAGTCGTGAGCGGCGTGTTCGACGCCGACGATCCGCGCCCGCTGATCGAGTTTCTCGAGGCGGATCCCGAGCTCACCGTCACGCGGTCGGACCGGGAGGTGGTGATCCGGCTGCGGTGAACGTCGGCCGGGCGGCGATCGATCGACCGCCGCCCGCCGAACGCGCCCGAGCCGGGCTCAGGTCTTCGCGTTCCCGCCCTTCCTGAGCTCGATGCCCTTGCTCAGCATCGCGCCCTCGGGGCTGAACAGCGCCAGACGGTCGATCGCGACGATGACCTGCACGCAGCTCAGGCTCTCGGCGGCCTGCGGGAGCACGGGCTCGGTGCACAGCAGGTTGTCCTTCACCCACCACTTGCCGCCCGGGAACTTCACCTCCGTGCGCTGCATGCACTGGCCTTCGTGCACGTTGTAGCCCGCGGCATCGCCGGCCTTCTCGCACACCGACGCATCCTTCTTAACCCATGGGTGCTCGACGCCGGAGAACGTGCCGTCCGCGGCGAACTCCAGGTGGATGTCCTCGCCGCGATGGAAGACGTTGCCAGGGAGCGCCTGCTGGATCTGCTCTCCCGTCATCGGCGAGAGGATCAGCTTGCCGTTCTCGTACTGCATGCCGAAGCCACCCTCACCGCCTTCACCGGCCAGCAGCTTCTCGAGCGCGACGCTGAAGTCGACCTTGCCGCCAGCTTCGCCGCCCTCGCCTGCCTCTCCCGCTTCACCACCCGCCGTGGCGGCACCCGCCTCGCCGGCCTCACCAGCGGACACGGCGTGTCCGGCTTCGCCTGCCTCGCCCGCTTCACCCGCCTCGCCGCCACAGCCTGCCGCCGCCAGAGTCGAAACGACGCCCAATGCCACCCATATCTTCCGATTCGCGATCGCCATCAGTTGCTCCAAGGTGAAAGTCGAAGGGTATTGCCGCAGCCATGGTACAGCGTTTCGGGCGACTGGATGTAACCGATTACATCGCGTTGTTTTTGCGGTTTCAGACCCTGGGCGATCTGCAGTGACGGAACAATGGACCTCCGCCGGTCACACTCCCGTGTACCAGTGCCATCCGCTGTTGCCGGGCTTGCCGGGCCGGTCGATCACCTCGACCTCGGACACGAACTTCGTTTGCGAATAGCCCACGTGGCGCTCCATGCGCAGACGCAGCGGCGCGCCGTGCGGAATGGGCAGCTCCTTGCCGTTCATTCCGTAGGCCAGGATGGTCTGGGCGTGCATCGCATCGAACAGATCGAAGGAGCTGCCGCCGCCGAAGGCCTTGAACACGACGTAGCGCCCCTCGGGCTTCACGCCACCGGCCAGCTGGAGCAGCCGCGAGACCTGTACGCCGGTCCATTGCGCGATGGCCGTCCAGCCCTTCTCGCAGGAATGGGAAGTGATCTGCGTACGGGAAGGCAGGCGCTTGATCTGGTCCAGCGTGAGCCGGACGGGGCGATTGACCAGTCCCTTCACCGACAGCGTCCAATCCGCGAAGTTGCCGTGCAGCAGGCGCCGGTAGTCCTCGTCTTCCGGATAGGACTGCCCCTCCACCGGGAAATGCCGCGAGATGTCCTGCACGCCGAATTCCGGAGCCATCGATCTCCTGGTCATGAAGAGGCGATGGGAAGCCATGTTGAGCTGCTCGGCGATCCCACCCAGCCCTCTCTTGCGGTGCGGAGGCAGGAATGTCTTGTCGCAACCGCTCAACAGCAGTCCGCTGAATGCCGCCGCACCCGTGAGGATTCTCCGGCGGGAAACGAGGATTCGGCTCATCGGCTCTTCTCCCGCGGCGATGCGTCCCGCGGCAGCACGAACCTCCCGGTGATCATGGAACGGATCTCGTTCACGAAGCCGGCCACGAACACCTCGAACACGTGGATGATCACGAACAGCAGGATGAGCACCATGGAAAGCACGTGGAGCGAGCGGGCCGTATGCCGGCCGCCGCCGAACAGCTCGAGCACCCAGGGATGGGCCGCCACGAATCCCGGGGACTGCGCGAGACCGCTCAGGATGACGAGGGGACAGAGCACGAGCAGCACGAAGAGATAGCTCAGTTTCTGCAACGTGTTGTACTCGCGCGCAGCCTCGCCTTTCGGCGTGCGCAGCCGCAAATGCTCCCAGATCTCCCGACCCAGGTGCCGTGGACGGAGCTCCGCAGCGCCCGGCACCATCTTCCTGCGCACGTGGCCGTTGGCCAGGTTGCAGATGATGTACACGAGCCCGTTGATAGCGAACAGCCACGCGAAGAAGAAATGGTTGTAGCGGCCCCACTCCCGGTCGCCGGGAAAATCGATTCCGAAGACGTGCCAGATGTGCTGCCCATAGGAGGTGTAGGTGAGGTCGAAACCGAGCTCGCGCAGATGCAGCGCCGGCTCGTGACCCATGTAACCGACCTTGCCCCAATACAGCTCGGGGTAGTCGAGGAGGATCTGCATTCCCGTGTAGATCAA
Organism: Steroidobacteraceae bacterium; assembly: GCA_044225565.1. Classification (GTDB taxonomy): domain Bacteria; phylum Pseudomonadota; class Gammaproteobacteria; order Steroidobacterales; family Steroidobacteraceae; genus CAVXAE01. The sequence continues at coordinate 5,797 of JBGAIL010000047.1, forward strand.
CCCGAAGAACGCGATGGCATTGATCCAGTGGCAGATGCGCACCAGGAGCGAGTGCCGCTGGAACGAGCGGAGCGGCTCGCGGTCTTCGGCCGGGGCCGCCGGAGCGTCGAGCGTGGTCACGATGATTCTCCTGGCGGGCGGACCGTCCTGGGATAGCGCTTCATGGTCCGGGACTCGTTGGTTTCCCCGCCGCCCAGTCTCAGCGCGAGGATCCTCCCGGGAACGGACACACCGATGTACTGGACTCCGCCTACGGAGTAACTGAACGGCGACGCCGTGGAGCACGCGTCGATGACGGCGCGCTCGCGCACCTCACCCCACTCGGACTCATACACGTTCAGATATCCCTCGGCATCTCCCTGCAGGAGAAGATTGCCCGCGGTCGAGAGGAGACCCGCGCAGGGGGTCGATTGCTCCAGCACGATGCGCCACTCCTCCTTCGCGGTCACGGGATTCCAGGCCTGCAGATACTGCATCCCGTCCTCTTCGATCGGCAGATGGAGCAGTTTGACCTTCGGGCTGAAGACCGGAGGGTATTCGAAGCTTGCGCTGCGCGACTCAGTGTATCGGGCAGAGGAGATTTGCGTGCCATCCGTGCGATCGAGCACGTGGAGCTGCCCGTTCGGACGGGCCTGCATGATGACCCGGCGCCGGGCGCCATCGATCTCGAGCTCGGCCAGCACGAGGTGTCCGCCCGCGGCACCCCGCTGCGCTTGCGGCTTCTCGAGCCGGTATTGCCACTGCACGCGTCCAGTCCCCGGATGGATGCCGAGTATGGAAGGCTGCTCTCCAATCGAGCTCACGTAGAGCAGGCGCAGCCCGGGGTCGTAAGTCATGGCACCCCAGTCCGTGGTGTCGTGCTCGGCCGCGGCTCCCGGAGGCTCGACCGGCTCCGTGAAAGTCCAGATCGTCTTGCCAGTCGCCGCGTCGAAGGCCGTCAAATGGCCCTTCGTATCTCGCGTGCCCGCGGTGGCCACCACGATTCGTCCATCGACGACGTGCGGCGCGCCACTGATGGATCCCCGAGCCGCATCACTGCAGACCATGCACGTCTCACGCTCCCAGACTGGCGCACCCGTTGCGGCATCGAGAGCGAACAACCGGCCGTCGCGAGCAGTGACGTACACCCTGTCGCGCCAGTGCGCCACGCCGCGACTCCAGCGTCCCACGCCATGCCCTTCGCTGCCTTCAGGCTGGTCCGACGGCACGGGGACCTTAGCTTCGAAATACCAGAGCTGCCGACCGGTGCCCGCCGAAATGGCATGCACACCCAACCCGTCCGCATCGGCATAGACGACGCCGTCCGCGACCACGGGAGTTGCCATGAAGGTTGCCCCGGCGTCGTAGACCCAGGCCACCGAGAGCGGCGCCACGTTGGACTCGTTGATGGAGTCGAGCGAGCTGTAGCCCTCCGGTGATGAGCTGCCACCTGGCACCCCGCGCTCACTGCAACCGACGACCAGGAGCGCATGGAGACAGAAGAGCGCGGAGTGCCGGATCGGACCGCCCGTCATTCGAACGCGGCCTCGAAGCCGGACCCAACTACTGGCAGCGCGATCGACGAGCCTGCGCTCCCAGTGTGAATCCCCAGGCGAGGCACCGGGTCCTGCTCCGGCGTCACCGTGTTCCCCTTGTCGGCGCCGGAGATCGTCAGCCTCACGCGCTCGCCCGCTCGAAAGACCCGTCCGACGGCGTACATCGCGAACTCGAGAGCCACCGGCGTGGCCGAAAGTGGAGCGGCACGCGCCACGTCCACCGAACTGGAAGTCGGGAATGGCAGACCGAAGTTTCGGTAAGGAGGCGTGCCCAGAGTGCGATGAGACGCCCGCAATATTCCCTCCGATACGAGACGAGACGTGCCGTCCTCGGCGACCGCGGTGAGATAAGCGTACACATCCGCATCCCGGGCGTTCTCCGAGGACAACATCAGGCGCACGACGGGATTTCCCAGCACCGTGACGTCCCGCGCCAAAGGCGGCGAAGTATAGGTCATCGACCTCATGTCGTTCGGCGCCATGTCGATCTCCATGACCTTGCGCATCTGCCAGCGCGTGCCGGCCTTGCCCAGCGACGTCGTGTAATCCACCGTCCAGGCCTGCCGGTTGGCGGTCGCCTCCGGCGCGGTCAGCAGCGATCCATCGTTCTGCGAAAGAACGGCATGAGCGGGTCTGGCGGACAGGTACAGCTCTTCCCGGACGGCTTCCTTCGGCGGCCAGAACGGCGACGTGTACCACTCCGTCCGGTCGCGCGAGCGCTGCACGCCGTAGTGGACGGACTCACGAGCCTCTGCGCCGTTGTCGACGCCGCGCAGCCAATGATCGAACCAGCGCAAGGTCTCGCGGGCAATCATCTGACGCAAGTCCGCATCGCGCGGGTCGTCCGGCATCGGGCCCTGACTGCCGTGCGCGTAGGGCCCGATGATCAGCTTCCTCGGCACCTCGAGGTTCGCGTACCAGTACAGCATGTCGTTGGTGTAGAGGTCCTGCCAGCCCCCGAACAGCAATGCCGGAATGCCGCTCGCGTTCACACGGCCGACGATCGTGTGGAGATTGTTCTGGCCCTTCTCCTGATACCGGTCAATGAACTCGACCTTGTCCCTCAGCACGCCGACGCTCGCGAACTCATCGATGCGGCCGAACAGCGCGAGGCTCGCGTCGCCGCCCTGATGGTGCTCCTCGATCGCCGCGCGCAGCAGCGCCTGGTCGCGATCGGCATCCACCGCCGCGATATTGGTGATCGGACCCCGCACCGTCGTCGAGCGGTTGTCGTTGGTCGCCACCCGGCTGCTCCAGGCGCCGAGCCAGCCTGCGCGGAACACGCCGCCCATCGCGTAGCCGCCGTTCTCTCCGTCGAAGAACGCATGCACCATGGAAAGCGCCTTGAGCGCCTTCGGCCTCTCGGCGGCCACTCGAGGCTGGATCTCCGCCAGGTAGGAAGTGCCGAGCATGCCGACCGTGCCGTCGCTCCAGCGCTGCCGCGCGACCCAGTCGACGATGTCGTGGCCATCCTGGCCTTCGTGCGCATCACCTTCCGGCAGCGAAGGGCCGAAGGAAGCTCCGGCGCCACGCATGTCCGCCACCACGACGGCATAGCCGTACGCCAGCATCAGCAGGGGACCGCTCGGTTTCCCGGGAATCCGCAGCACACCACCCGCATTCGCGGGCGCATCGGCCCAGCGCACAGTGCCTCCATCCGGTAGCGGCTGGGCACGGCCGTAGCGGGTGTACTCGAAGAGCACCGGGAATCTGCCCTTGGCGACGACTCCATCCCGCGCGGGAACGTAGTAGTCGACGGCGAGGCGCACGCCGTCGCGCATGGTCACGTAAACCGAGCGGCGCACCGCTTCGCGGAAGCGGAATGGCTCGTTCAGCCGGTATTGACCGAGGCCGAGCTCCGGCATGGATCTCGCGCCCGGGCCAGACGTTGCAGCGGCTGCAACCGAAAAGCCGGTGAGGACGACGACCCCGGGGAGAATCGCTTTCGCGAGGGAAGACGTGAATGGGCTCATGCCCCGAAGAATCCCGCAAAGGCGGTAAGCGGGCATCCGCATCCGGTAAGGGCGGCAGAACGGGACGAGCCGTCGCGTGAGGGCGGACCGCCGCGCGTCGGACGAATGCTCTGCCGTCAATTTTTCAGCTCGAGCCGATACTCATGCGGCGGCGTCACGCCCAGCAGGTTCTCCACGAAGTAGTCCCAGCGCCGGCGCAGGAAATACGGATCCGGGCGCCGCATCGCCTCCTTGCCCTTGCGCAGATCGACCAGCCCGTGGTTGCGGTTGGGCAGGATGAGCAGGTCGAAGTCCTTGTTGGCGGCGATCAGCGCGTCGACCATCTGCATCGTCATGGCCACGTGCACGTTGTCGTCCATGTCGCCGTGCGCCAGCAATAGCTTGCCTTTCAGGTTGGCGGCCAGCGGCGAGTTGGCCTGCGATAGGTAGGTCTCGTCGTTGACCGGCCAGGCGTGAAAGCGCTCGCCCCACTCCGCCCAGTAGCTCCTCTGGTCGTGGTTGCCTGCCGAGGAGACCGCGACCTTGTAGAAGCCCGGGTATTGCAGCATCGCGCGCGTGGAAGCGAAGCCGCCACCGGAGTGGCCGTAGATGCCCACGCGATTCAGATCGAGATACGGGCGCTGCGCCGCCAGCTGCTTCAGGCCGACGACGTGGTCCTCCAGCCCGCCGGCCGCGCCCATGTTGCGATAGGACACGTCGCGGAACGCCTTGGAGCGCAGCGGCGTGCCCATTCCGTCGACCGTCACCACGATGAAGCCGAGCTCGGCGAGCGCCTGCTCGTTCTCCCAGCCCTGCACGTCGAAGGACTTGATGGTGCGGATGTGCTGCGGGCCGGGATAGATGGCATCCAGCACCGGATAGCGACGCGTGGAATCGAAGTGGCTGGGAAAGAAGATCGAGCCGTAGAGATCCGTCTTCCCGTCTCGCGCCTTCACCGTGAACGTCTGAGGCGGCTTCCAACCCGCGGCCGCGAGCCGGCCGATGTCCGCCCGCTGCAGCTCGCGCACCGACTTGCCATCGGCTCGCCTCAGAACACTGACGGGCGCCGTGTCGATGCGCGAATGAGTGTCCACGAAGTAATCGCCCGCCGGCGAGAAGCTGATCGTATGGTCGCCATCCTCCGGCGTGAGCAGCGTCAAGCCGCCGCCGTCGAGGCGTATCCGGTACAGATGGGAATAGTAGGGATCCCGGCCGGGCTCACGGCCCCCAGCGGTGAAATAGACCCAGCCGCGGCCTGCATCGACGTGCACGATCTCGTGCACCACCCACTCGCCTCGCGTGAGCTGGCGCTGTACCGCGCCATCGCGCGCATCAATACGGTACAGGTGCTTCCAGCCGTCGCGCTCGGACGACCACAGCAGCGTGTTGCCGACGATGCGCGCCTGTGATCCGCGGTCGACGTAGGTCTCGGTGCGCTCGACGACTGGTGTGCGCACCTGGCCGGTGGAGACATCCGCCACGTGCAGACGGGCTACCCGATAGCCGCGCTCGTTCTCGCTGAAACAGGCCTCTCGGCTGTCTTCATTCCAGCACAACGTGGTGTCGTAGCCTGCCGCACGACCGAAAGGCGATCCCAGCGGCGTCACCTTGCCGCTCTCGAGATCCACCACGACCATCTGCACCTGCGAGACTTCAGGATCGCCCGCGATCGGAAATCGATACGGGTGCGTGACCGGTGGCCGGCCCGGCACCGATTCGATCACGGCGATCTGGCGCACCTTGCGCAAGTCGCTGCGATAGCTCAGGAGCTTCTTCGAGTCGCGCGAGAACACCGCGTCGAGCTCAGGCGGGTTCTGCAGGAGCTGATCGGTGACGGGCTCGCCGACGTCTCGGCCATAGGCAAAGTCTGCAATTCCATCGGTGGTGAGTGCGCGCTCGGCATCGGTGGTGGTGTCGCGCAACCACAGGTTGTTCTCCTTCGACGAGACGGCCCACTTTCCATCCGGTGACAGCACTTCACCTTCGCGCGCGCCGGGTGTGCCGGTCGCGCGGGCACAGGCGTAGGCCGACAGGTCGCACGTCCAACCCGTCTGCTCCACCCGAAAGGCGATCCGGGCATCGTGGTCACGGTATTCGAAGAAGTCGAACGGCAGGGCGTTTGCCTTGAACACCTTGCCGGTCGCTGCCGAAAGCGCGGCGGCCAGGCGCGCGTGATCGAACGCAGGTGCCTGAAGGTTCCGTGCGGGATCGACGCGGATGAACGTCTTGTCCCCGTCGTGCTCGTCCAGGAACCAGAAGCGGCTGCCCCCGGCGATCCACTTCGGCTCCAGCGTCAGACGGGAGACCAGGGTGCGAGCGTTCTGGAACACGGCCGCGCGCGCGTAAGCCGCCGGAAGATCGGCACCCGGCGCATCGGCAGCTTGCGCTGCGACAGCCCCCGACCACACCACTGCGAGCACCAGGATCCACTTCATGATTTCCACTCCCGTCCGGGCACCGACTTCCCGGGACCCCGCCAAGACTCCGAAGAATCCGGCAAAGGCGGTAAGCCGGCATCCGCATTCGGTAAGCGCCTCGAGACGTCGCCCCTCTTGCCCGATCCCTAACACATCGCCCTCACCCGCCCCGGCGTCATCCCCAACCGCAGCCTGAACACCGCTCCCATGTACTCCTGGTGCCGGAATCCGGCCCGCTCGGCGACGGTTGCCAGAGGCAGATCCGTCTTCACCAGGAGCTCCCGGGCCCGCTTGATCTTCGCAGCCAGTATTTCCTGGTGCACCGTGCGCCTGAGCGCGCTGCGGAACTTCCTCTGCAGCACGCTGCGCGAGACCCCCAGCTCACGCGCGAGCACGTCTACGTTGAGCCCGAGGTGCGCGGCATCCCGTATCCGGCCGAGGGCGTCCTGCATCAACGGATCGGGGATGGCGAACGTGTCCGTGGACAGGCGGGCAACGATCTGCTGCGGCGGAACGAGGATGGGGCGTCGCGACGGGCCGCTTCCGCCCATCGCCGAATCCAGCAGGCTCGCAGCCTCATAGCCCACCTGGTCGTGGGCGGGGCGGATGCTGGAGAGCGGCGGGTCGCACACTTCGCACAGCGGCTCGTCATCGTCCACTCCCAGCACCGCGAGATCGTCGGGCACCCGGACACCCGCGCGCCGGCAGGCCTCCAGGAACCGCGCGCCGCGCTGGTCGCTACACACCAGGATTCCCGATGGCCGCGGCAGCGCCGCGACCCATTCGGCCAGATGATTCTCCATTCGCTCCCAGGAACGCGCGTTCAGCGCACGGCGCGGCAGCTCATAGAGCGGCACGGCTTTCTGCAGATGTGCCACTGATGCGCACAAGCCTTCGTAGCGCTGCCTCGACCAGTTCTCACCCTCGATGCCGAAGAAGCCGAAGTGCTCCAGGCCGCGCTCGAGAAAGTGCTCGGCCGCCAGCCGCGCTATCGCGACGTTGTCCACGTGCACCAGCGGAAACGGCGAAGCCTGCACGACACCGAGCGTGTCGATGACCGGCACGCCCAGCGAGCCGACCGCACGGGCCATCTCCGGTGTTTGAATTCGGGCGATGATGCCATCCCCGCGCCACCGCTCCAGCCAGCGGGGTACGCATTCCTCGAGCGCGTGCGGCTCGTGGAACAGCACCCAGGGCCGGTGCTCGCGGACATAGCGGGCGATGCCGCGAAGGATCTCGCGCCCGGATGCGAGGGAGGTTTCCACCAGCAGGGCTACCCGAGGCGCGACCGGATTCCTACATCTGCCGACTGGTTTCCTCATTGCCGCAGGCTACCGGGAAGGAGCACTCTTTGCACCATGATGAGACGCCTGCTCTGTTATGGAGTCCTGATGCTACAGGCCACGCAAAGCTTCGGTGCCGGCGAGCCTCCCGCGCCCTCCATCACACGGGCGCCCTTCGGACGGACGGCAGATGGCGTCGCGGTCGAAATCTACACGCTGCGCAACCGGCACGGCATGGAAGCGCGAATCACGAACTACGGGGGCATCGTCACCTCGCTCACCGCGCGGGACCGCAACGGGCGCTACGGCGACGTGGTCCTGGGCTACGACCGGCTGGAGGGATATCTCGCGCAATCCCCTTACTTCGGCTCGCTCATCGGCCGCTATGGCAACCGCATCGCCAGGGGCCGCTTCCAGCTCGACGGCAAATCCCACGATCTGGCGATCAACAACCCGCCCAATACGCTGCACGGCGGCAACAAAGGCTTCGACAAGGTGGTGTGGAACGTCACCGACGCGCGGGTGACCGGGCGGGGCCCCGAGCTCGCGCTCACCTACGTCAGTCGCGACGGCGAGGAAGGGTATCCCGGAACGCTCACCGTGCTGGCCGCCTACACGCTGACCGACGACGATGCGCTGAGGCTCGATCTCATCGCGACCACGGATCGCGCCACCGTCGTCAACCTCACCCAGCATTCCTATTTCAACCTGCGCGGCCGGGGCGACATCCTGGGCCACGAGGTCAGGATCGATGCCGACCGGTTTACGCCAGTGGATGCCACATTGATCCCGACGGGTGAGCTGCGCGCCGTCGACGGCACGCCGTTCGACTTTCGCCATGCCACGCGGATCGGCGCCCGCATCGAACAAGCGGACGAGCAACTGAAGTCCGGCAAGGGCTACGACCACAACTGGGTCGTCAACGGCGAGGCCGGGCGCCTGCGCACCATGGCGCAGGTGTACGAGCCGGAGACCGGACGGGTGCTCGAAGTGCTCTCCACGGAACCCGGCCTGCAGTTCTACAGCGGCAATTTCCTGGACGGCACGATCACCGGCAAGGCAAAGCAGGCATATGCGTTCCGCAGCGGCTTCTGCATGGAGCCGCAGCATTTCCCCGATTCGCCCAACCAGCCGCAGTCCCTCGGTGGTCCTGCGCCCCGGCGAAACGTACCGGCACTCGATGATGTATCGCTTCTCGTCGCGATAGCCGATGTGGAACGCCCTCACCGCGATCGACTGGGCCCTCATGGGCGCGTACTTCGTGTTCGTGCTGGGCATCGGCTTCGCGCTGCGGCGCCACATGAGGACCAGCACCGACTTCTTCCTCTCCGGTCGCTCGATGCCGGCCTGGGTGGCGGGTCTCGCATTCCTCTCAGCCAACCTCGGCGCACAGGAAGTCATCGGCATGGCCGCCTCCGGCGCCAAGTACGGCATCGCGACCAGCCACTTCTACTGGCTCGGTGCCGTGCCCGCCATGGTGTTCCTGGGCGTCTTCATGATGCCGTTCTACTACGGCTCGAAGGCGCGCTCGGTGCCGGAGTACCTGAAGTTGCGCTTCGACGAGAAGACGCGCGGCTTCAACGCCATCTCGTTCGCGGCGATGACCGTCGTCTCCTCCGGCATCTCCATGTACGTCATGGGCCTGCTGCTCAACCTCCTGCTGGGCTGGGATTTCGCCGTGAGCGTGTGGGTCTCGGCCGGCATCGTGCTCGTGTACATCCTCCTGGGAGGGCTCACCTCCGCCATCTACAACGAGGTGCTGCAGTTCTTCCTGATCGTCTTCGGGTTCGCGCCGCTGGTGTTCCTCGGCCTGCAGGACATCGGCGGCTGGAGCGGATTGCAGGCCGGGCTGGTCGAGGTCGCGACCTCGCAGGGTTTCGCGCCGGATGCCTGGTCCAGCTCCTGGGCGCACATGGACGACCCATCGAGCAATCCGATGGGCATCGAGTGGTTCGGCCTCTCGATGGGCCTGGGCTTCGTGCTCGCCTTCGGCTACTGGTGCACGGATTTCCTGGTGGTGCAGCGGGCCATGGCGGCGAACTCGATGGGGGCGGCGCGGCGCGCACCGATCATCGCCGCGGTGCCGAAGATGCTGTTCCCCTTCCTGGTGATCCTGCCCGGCATGATCGCCATCGCGCTCACGCAGGCGCCGGGCGAGACGGGCTTCAGCCTGCCGCAGCGCCCCGACGGCTCGCTCAACTACGACATGGCGATGCCGATGATGGTGTTCCACTACTTTCCCACCGGCCTCCTGGGCCTCGGGCTCACCGCGCTGCTCGCGAGCTTCATGTCCGGCATGGCGGGCAACGTCACGGCCTTCAACACGGTGTGGACGTACGACATCTATCAGTCCTACATCCGGCGCGGCGCGAGCGATGCGCATTACCTGTGGGTCGGCCGAATCGCGACCATCGTCGGCATCGCCCTCTCGGTCGCCACCGCGTACGCCACCACCCGCTTCAACAACATCATGGACATGTTGCAACTGGTGTTCGCGTTCGTGAACGCGCCGCTCTTCGGCACGTTCCTGCTCGGCATGTTCTGGAAGCGCGCCACCGGCCACGGCGCGTTCTGGGGACTGGTCGGAGGCACGGCGGCCGCGGCCATCCATCACGGACTCACGCTGGCCAAGGGCAGCGCGCCGGGACTCAAAGGCGCCTGGCTGGGCCTGTCCCACGGCTACGCGAGCGAGATGGCGCAGAACTTCTGGACGGCGATCTGGGCTTTCAGCGCCTGCGTCGTGCTGACGCTGTCGATCAGCCTGCTGACGCGGCCGCGGCCCGAGCGGGAGCTGGAAGGCCTGGTGTACTCGATGACGCAGAAGCCACGCGCCGAGAGTGCGGCGTGGCTCGAGCGCCCGGCGGTGCTCGGCGGCATCGTGCTCGCACTCTCGATCGCACTGAATCTCGTGTTCTGGTGAGGTTCGCATGGGCCTGGACATCCGCCTGCCGATGGGACTCTTCTTCACGCTCGCCGGCCTGGCGCTCACCCTCTTCGGCCTGCTCGGCGATCAGGAGATCTATCGCCGGTCGCTCGGCCTGAACGTGAACCTCGTCTGGGGCCTCGTGCTGATGGCCTTCGGGATCGTCTGCCTGGCCCTGAGCCGCCGCCGGCGCGACTGAGCGATGCGCGAGGAATTCGAGAAGTTGTACGGCAGGAACCTGATCGGCGAGCACACCGACTACAACGGCGGTTTCGTGCTGCCGATGGCGATAGACCGCTGCACGCAGATCGCAGCGGCGCCAAACGGCTCGAGTCGCATCACGATCCGCAGCACGGCTGTGGATTCCATGCTGGAGATCGATCTCGCGCAGCCGATAGAGCCCGGGCCGCAGAGCGACTGGGCCAACTACCCCAAAGGCGTCGTCGCCGGGTTCCTGGACGCGGATTATCCCGTGCGGGGATTCGATGCGCTGATCCATTCGACTCTGCCCCTGGGCGCGGGACTCTCGAGCAGCGCCTCGCTCGAAGTCGCTCTCGCGACGCTGCTGGAAGTCGCTGCGGGGATCCGCATCGATCCCGTTCGGAAAGCCGAGCTGTGCCGGAAGGCCGAGCACGCCTACGCGAAGGTTCCCTGCGGGATCATGGATCAGTTCGCCAGCGCCCTCGCGCGCGAGCATTATCTGCTGCTGCTCGACTGCGGCAGCCTCGTGCCCGAATGGATCGAGCTGCCCGACCCTTCGATCTCGGTGCTGATCGTGCAAACGAACGTGCGCCACCAGCATGCCGGCGGTGAGTATGCGATCCGGCGCCAGCAGTGCGAGGCCGCCGCCAGGGCACTGGGTATTCCCCTGCTCCGACAATCGACCCGCGAACAGCTCGAGCGCGCACGGGACACGATGGACGAAACCACCTTCCGGCGCGCGCTGCACGTGGTGACTGAGAGCACCCGCACCTGGCACGCATCGCGCGCCATCCTCGCGCGCAATTGGCCCGAGACCGGACGGCTCATGTATGAGAGCCACGATTCGTTGCGCGACGACTTCGAAGTGAGCTGCGCCGAGCTCGATGCCGTCGTCGGGATCGCCCGGAAGATTGGAATCGAAGGTGGCGTATACGGCTGCCGGATGACCGGCGGTGGCTTCGGAGGTTGCGCGGTCGCGCTCATCGAGACGGCGCAGCGCGACGTGATCTCACATACTCTCGAGAAGGAGTATCTGCAGATGACGGGCATCCAGCCGCACCTCTTCACTTCCCGACCGGCGGCAGGTGCGCGCGTCATGTGGTCCGCCTGATGCGAGATCAACCTCATCGCCGCTACAACGCACTGACGGGCGAGTGGGTCACCGTGTCCCCTCACCGCATGCAGCGGCCGTGGCAGGGCCGCAGCGAGGTCTCCCGGTACGCCCTCACCGCATTGCAGCTGCCCCGGCGCAGGGCCGCAACGAGCCGCTGCCATCAGGCGCACAGCCAAAAAGCACGATCCCGATTGCCATCTCTGCCCCGGCAATCGGCGCGCCGGCGGCGAGCGCAATCCCGAATACACCTCCACGTACGCTTTCACGAACGACTTCGCGGCTTTTCTGCCCGTCGTCGAGCCATCTCACGAGGTCTCGCACGATCTGCTGCGGGCGCAATCCGTGCGCGGCACCTGCCGCGTGCTCTGCTATTCGCCCCGTCATGACCTGACCCTGGCGCAGATGACAGCGGACCAGATTCGCTCCGTGATCGATCTCTGGGCGAGCGAGACGCAGGAGCTGGGCGAGTCGTGGCGCTGGGTGCAGGTATTCGAGAACAAGGGCGAGATCATGGGGTGCTCCAACGCCCATCCGCACGGCCAGGTCTGGGCGAGCGATTCTCTGCCGGGCGAGCCTGCGACGGAGCTGCTGCACCAGAAGGAATGGCTGCGGCAGACGGGATCGGTGCTGCTGATGGAGTACCTCGGACTGGAGGAAGAGCAGCGCGAGCGCGTCGTGTTGAGCAGCGATTCCTGGGTGGCCCTGGTGCCCTGGTGGGCCGTGTGGCCTTTCGAGATCCTGCTGCTGCCCCGCCGCCCCGTGCTGCGCCTGCCCGATCTGTCGGTGATGGAGCGCGACGACCTGGCGGGTGTCCTGCGCAAGCTGCTCGGTGCGTATGACGCGCTGTTCGAGACTTCGTTTCCCTACTCGATGGGCTGGCACGGCGCGCCGCACGACGGGGACGACTACCGCTGCTGGCAGCTGCACGCGCACATCTACCCGCCATTGCTGCGCTCGGCCACGATCAGGAAATTCATGGTCGGGTATGAAATGCTCGCCGAGCCCCAGCGCGACCTGACTCCCGAAGCCGCCGCGGCGCGGTTGCGGCAATCGTGCGGCTGAGCGGCCGACCGAATCTTTTCCGAGACACGCCGACCTGGAGTCCACGAGCATGCTCAAATCCTTCGCACTAATCGCCGCCCTGCTCTGTGCGTTCGCCTCGGCGCCCACGCACGGCCGCGACCGCTGGACCGCCCGGGAAGCGCAGCAGTGGTATGCGCGCCAGCCCTGGTTCGTCGGCGCGAACTACATCCCCGCGAACGCGGTGAATCAGCTGGAGATGTGGCAGGCCGACACTTTCGATCCCGCCACCATCGACAAGGAGCTCGGCTGGGCGCGGGGCATCGGCATGAACGCGATGCGCGTCTACCTCCACAACCTGCCGTGGGAGCAGGATTCCACGGGCTTCCTGGAGCGCATCGACCAGTTCCTCGGCATCGCGGACCGTCACGGCATCAAGGTGATGTTCGTGCTGTTCGACAGCTGCTGGGATGCGTTCCCCAAGCCCGGGCCGCAGGCGCCGCCGATTCCGGGCATCCACAACCCGGGCTGGGTGCAGGCACCAGGGCGCGCGTATCTCGCGGATCCTTCCAAACGTCCGGTGCTCGAGGCGTACGTGAAAGGCGTCGTCGGCGCGTTCGCCAAAGACAAGCGGGTCGTCGTCTGGGACGTGTGGAACGAGCCCGACTTCCCCCGCAAGCCTTTCCAGGAGCGGAACAACCTCGACCACATCGCAGCCCTGCTGCCGCTGGCTTTCGAGTGGGCGCGCGCCGCGAATCCCGCTCAACCGCTCACCAGCGGCCTGCACGAGCCCGACAACGACTGGGTGATGGGCGAGCTCAACGCCATCGAGCGCACCCAGGTCGAGCAGTCCGACATCAACAGCTTCCACAACTACCAGTGGCCCGAGGACTTCGAGGTGCGCGCGAAGCAGATGCTGGCCTTCGGGCGCCCCGTGCTCGTCACGGAATACATGGCGCGCGGCGCAGGCTCCACCTTCGATGGCTCGCTGCCCATCGGCAAGCGCCTGGACATCGGCATGTTCAACTGGGGGCTGGTCGACGGCAAGACTCAGACACGCCTCCCCTGGGATTCCTGGGATGGCCCCTACCTCAAGGACGAGCCCGTCGTCTGGCACCACGACGTGCTGCATGCGGACGGCACGCCTTACCGCGCCGCCGAAGTGGAGCTGATCAGGAAATTGAGCGCGCTGCCGCGCAAGGTCGTGCAGTAACCCACGCTGCGGCGTTCACTGCAAGCCGCTGCGCACCGTCACGCCTGGATAAGTGCGCTCGCCGCTGAGCAGCGGAACGGAGGCGCGCTGCCGCAGGTATTTGTCGAAGAACTCCAACGTGAGGCGGTTGGCGATGTCGTGCACGAACCGCGGGTCACGCGCGCTCGCATCGCCTGGAATGAAAACCTTACGCATGTCGTCGGGCATGAAGAGCGATTGATCGGAGAAGTGCATGTGCCCGGCGCCGTCCAGCGTGACGTCATACCAGTCCGCCTTCGTGCGCGCATAGAGTTGCCATGGCAGCGTGCCCGCTACGAGGCGCCGTTCGCGCTGGGCCGCCGACTCGCCGGGGCGATACGCGAAAGGATCGTCTCCGTGGATCATCATGATGGGCCTCGGCGTGCCCGTGTCCGGCACATCGGTGTAGAGCCAGCCGTCCAGGTTAACGGCAGCCTTGATGCGCGGCTCATCGCGGCTCGCCTGCAGGGAAAGCGCGCCTCCCAGCGACCAGCCGAGCGACCCTACCCGCTCGAGATCGAGGCGTGCATGGAAGCGGTTGCCGCGCTCCGCATCCATCCGCCGCAGACGGTCGAGCACGAAGGTGATGTCCTTCACGTGAATGGGCATCACGCGCTCGGTGATGCGCTCGATCGATTTGCGAAAACCCTCCATGGGGGAAAGATTCTGCGCTTCCTCGCTGCTGAGCTCGGAGTCGTTGGTGTCCAGCCGGTAGGTGGAGCCGTCCGGAAACCGCTCGATACCCGTCGAATCGGTATGGCTGATGCCCACCACCACGTAGCCGTGGCTCGCCAGGAACTCCGTCTGGAAGGTGGCGCTGAAGGCTCGCGAAGCCAGCACCAGGATTGTAGAGGAGCACCGGAAAGCGGAGCGGTCGCGCGGCCAGGGGCGCGCCCACCACGGAGAGGGTGCGCACGGATTCCACATCCTTCAACCATCCCGCGTAGGCCCAATGCGCCATCGGGCTCTCGGCACGCAGGCCGGCCTGGTCCGAATACAGTCCCGGATGCAGCAGGTACGGCGCTCGTGGCGGGTCGCCCTTGAACGAAGCGGGATACCAGATCTGCACCATCAGGCGACGCTTGTCGGTGGGATCCGAAGTGGTGGTCTCCTCGCGCCGGGCGTCAACCCACATCGCCTCGAAGGTGCCCGTTTGATACGGGCCGCGAGGAGCTCCTTCGCGAACAAGTCCGCCGGCACCTGGATCTTTTCCGCTATGGCTTCCTGCTGCGCCGGCATCGGCATGGCGGCGAACGCTGCGACCAGCAGGAACATCTGGCGGAGTGGTACGAGCGTTTCCGGCCATCGATCACTTCCGCCGGTAGATGATGACGCCGTCGGGATCCGAACGCTTCATAGCCGTGATGCGTCCGCGCTCTTCCACGAACTGGTATGTGACGTCGGAGAACTTCTCCACCCGGAATCGCAGCCCGCGATAAGGCAGGAGCCGCGTCGTCCAGCCTCCCGATGAGCGCACGACCAGGCTGCCGTCGGGTTGCCGCAGCACCTGCGATTCATCGCCGGTGGTCTCGATATACGTCCCGGCCAGTCGTTCGGCCTGATGCGGCTCGAGTGGATCGGGCCGGCGAACGAAGGTCACTTCGGCCTCATCGAGAGACATCGTCATCCTGTCGATGTCGCCCACCGGGTTGCTGGCGAAGTTCACCGAGTACCGGCCCCTTCTCCTCGTCATCCGGCGTGTCGAAGCGGTCGTAGTGATAGTGGTTGAGGGCCGTCCCGGCGAGGTTGAGGAACGTGAACTGCAACTGCTTTCCCGTGAAGCCGATCTTCAGCACACCATAGGCAGGATGCTCGTAGTCCCCGGCAAAGTCCGCGAGCGGATGTGAAGGACGGGTGTTGCGAACCCGGCCTTCTCCCGCCCGCGCACGCGCAGTCCTTCCAGTCGCCTTGCTCTTCACTCGCTCTTGCAGCAGCCGCTCGCTCCAGGGCGTCGGTTCCAGCCCCAGCAGCCGCTCGTAGACGTGATAGCTGATCGGGTCGTAGAGCTCTTGCGTGTGATCCCCGATCACGAATGCGACCACACCGATCCGCTCGGCCGGCAGGTACGAGATCTGGGAATGGAACCCCGGCATGTCGCCACCGTGATAGGTGATCATGTGGCCGCGATAGACCGCCATGCGCCGGCCCATGCCACCCACCTGGTTCAGCAGTTCGAGCCAGCCGCGCGCTTCGTTGTCGGCGTTGGACCGTACCATGGCCGGCTCCAGCGTCGCTCGCAGTGTCGCCGCCGGCAGCACCCGCCCGCCGCCGTACCGCCCTTCGTTCATGAGCGCGATCAGCCAGTGAGAGAGGTCTGTCGAGGTTTCGAGATCATCGCGCCGGCCGGCGCGATACCGCCCGTGTCCTCGTAGTACGGACGCTGATAGCTCGCCGCTCGAATCCCGCCGTTCGGTGTAAGGCGCACGCCGTGGTCCGGTCGCTCCGTCATCTCCGCGATGGAGAAGACTGTCGAGCGCATGTCCAGCGGCTGCAGGATCTTCTCCTGCACGAACTGCTTCCACGGCTTGCCCGCCTTCAGCGAAACGATGTGGCCCGCGGCCGCGTACATGAGGTTGTTGTAGAGGAACTTCTGGCGCAACGGCTCGCTCGGCTCGAGGTATCTCAGCCGCTCGAACAGCGTTTCCGCGTTCAACCCGTTGTAGGCCCAGACGGCATCGTGACGGGTGACGCCCGTGCGATGCGCGAGCATGTCGCGCAGCGTGACGGTGCGATCGAGTTCGTCATCGTAGAAGCGGATGGTCGGCACCGACTGGCGCACGGGAGCGTCCCAGGCGAGCTGCCCTCTTCCACCAGGAAGCCGCTGGACACCGCCGAAGAGCTTGGTGTTCGAAGCGATCGGAAAAAGCGTGGCGGAGGTTACCGGGAGCTTGCGACCGTAGTCGCGATAACCGTAGCCCTTCGCGTACACCAGCTCATCGCCCACCACCACGGCGACGCCGAATCCCACGCCGTTCCAGTCGCCCAGGAGCTTGTCCATGTAGCCGTCGAAGCCCTGCAGACGCTCGAGTGCGACTTCACGGCCGACGGGCGCCGCACCAGTGGCGGCCCCCGCCGGCAAGGCCAGCGCCGCGCAGAGAAAGAGAGCGACGGCGCCCGGCAAACGGCTCAGCCTCATTTCCCCCACTCGCGCGTCAGCGTGCCCATGATCATCGGCTGTATCCGTACCAGCACACGCCAGGGCCACCGCTGCAGTTGCTCAGGTACTTCTCGTCGAAGAGGTTGTTGACGTTCAGCGTGAAACGCCACGGCCCCTTCATGTAGCGGAACAGCGCATCTACCTGCGTGTTCGGCGGCGTGAGCCTGCTCATAGGCGCTTCCATGGACTCTCCCACATACCGCACGCCTCCACCGAAGCCGAGGGCGCCGCCCGAAGGCAAGCGCAGGGTGTAGTCGAGCAGCAGTGACGCCTGATGCCTGGGGATCAGGGCGAGGCGCGTTCCGAGCTCGGCGAGGTCCCTGGATTTTGAGACGATGGCATCCGTGTAGGAATACGCCCCCGTTGATGCTGAACGCGTCGTTCAATCTCGCCACGCCTTCCAGCTCGACGCCTTTCACCTGCAGCTCTCCGACCTGCCGCCTGCTGAGCGGCAGGCCGGGTATGCCCGTCGGCACGTTCTGCTGCCGCAAGTCGTATGCGATGAGGCTGACGAGGCCGCTCTTGCCCGGCGGCTGGTACTTTACGCCGATCTCGGTCTGCTTCCCCGTCGTCGGCACGAACGGCTTGCCGGTGACCCCGTCGAAGCCGGACTGCGGCTGGAACGACCTGGAATACGACACATAGGAGGAAACGCCGCTGTCGAAGAGGTAGTTCACGCCAGCGCGGCCGGTCGTGGCCTGCTGATCGAAGCGGCTGCGGCTGCCGTCCAGCCTCTCGAGCGACTTCGAATCGTAATCATCGCGGCGCAGGGTGCCGGTGAGGACCCAGTTCGCGATCCTGGCATGGTCCTGCAGGTACAAACCGAGCTGGGTCTCTTCGACGGGGCTGGCCAGGATGAGCGGATCGTCGCCAAACGTCAGCCCGTAAACCGGGTCGTAGAGATCGATCGCCGGCGCCCGCGGAAAAGCCGACCCTGTACGGCCCGTTGGTCTCGCGATAGTCCACGCCGGCGAGCAGCCTGTGCTCCAGGGCGCCCGTACCGAAGTCGAGCTGCAGACTCGTGTCGGTGGCGAGATTGTTCTGGTTCTCGTCAAAGAGGAGGAGGTAGCGCGCCCACATGCGCTGCTCGGCGTCCTCGAAGTAGCCAGCGCCGTAAAGCATGCGCATCTCGACGTCGATATTGCTCTTGCGGACGCCCTGATGGAACTTGATCCAGTCGTTGACCTTGAAGTCGGCCACATATCCAACGTGATACTCGTTGCGCTTGAACGAATCGAAATTGTTGTCCGACACGTACGTGCTGCGCGGCAGCTGGCCGTTCGGATTCGGCAGCGCCGTGCCGATCTCCGGCAGAAACTGCTGGTCGACGCCCATGTCGTCGTCCTGAAAATGAGACAGCAACGTCACGCTGAAGCGGTCGTTGGGCTGCCAGGTGAGCGAAGGCTGCACCATCAGGCGCTCGTTGGTCGGAGCGAGCCTGACAATCGATTGCGAATGCTGGTAGACGCTGCCCAGCCGGAAGAGCAGCGTGCCCCCAGCGTTCAACGCGCCGTCATCTCGCCGCTGGCCTGGAAGTGATCGTAGCTGCCGGCCTGCACGCCGATGCTCGCTTCGAATTCGCGACGCGGGCGCCGGCTGTTCATGTTCACGAGCCCGCCGGGCGGGGCGGCGCCGTAGAGGCTGGACGACGGACCCTTGAGGACCTCGATGGATTCGAGCGCCGAAGATCCATCCGCGAGCTCGCGAACGAGCCTGCGGGCAGCTGCAGTCCGTCGAGATAGGTCGTCGGCGCGAACCCGCGCAGGAACAGCCAGTCGCTACGACCGTCGTCGCCGTAGACGCCACCGACGATGCCCGAAGTGTAGCGCACGGCCTGCTCGATGGTCTGCCAGTTGAGCTCGATCTGGTCGCGGGTGATGACGGAGACCGACTGCGGCGTCTCGAGCAGCGGGATGTCCATCTTCGCCGCGAGTTGTTGGTCTGCGGCACGTAGTTCGCGCTGATCGTCACCTCGCTGAGCTCTGAAGCCGCATCGTCCGGCGATGCGCCCGCCCTGACCAGACGCAGCCTGCTCTCACTCTCGCTGGCATTCATGGCCGTGGGCGCTCCGCGCACGGTGATCAAACGCTCCGCTCTCGTGCACCGCCAGCTCGAGCTTCGTCCCGCGAAGCAGCTTCTGCACCGCCTCCATCGCGGTGAGCTCGCCTTTCACGCCGTCCGTGTGCACGCCCCTCACCTGCGCGCTGGAGTACATGAACTCCACGCCCGCCTGCTTCGCCAGCAGCTCCAGTGCGGAAGCCAGATCGCCCGCCGGCACGTCGATGCGCCGCGCCGCATCCGCCGAGGCGATGGCCGGAGAGAAAGCGCCAGGATGGCGGCATCGGATCAGCACAGACCGGATACACAAGGATTTCAGCACCGCGGACTCCCATGTTTTCGGCGGAACCCTGCGAGAGGTTCCGATGGGGAATGAGACGCGCGAGCCGCGGAGAATATTGTAGACGTGAGGCGCTCCCCGGAAGGATCTAGCGGGACTTCAGGATGACCTCGCCTTCCGTTTCTTCCACGTCGATCGGGAATCCGTTCTGCAGCATCCACAGGAAAGCCTGCGTATTCGTGGGCCTGAAATTCCCGCCGACGCGGATCGCGGCGATCGACGCGTCGCGGATCACGATCTTGCGGCGGTTGTAGCGGTTGAACTCCGCCACGGCGTCCGCGAGCGCCGTCTCGCGGAATCGCGACGTACCCCTGCCGCCAGCTCAGCAACTGGTCGACCTCGGCAACCGCGTGATCCTTGACGAGCACTCCGGCCTTCGCGGTCTGCGCGACGCTGCCGGCGCCGAGCAGCACCTGCGGCGTAGCGGGGTCGGGAGACGACCCGTCGGGCCGCTCGACGCGGACCAGGCCCTGCGCCACCGCGACGCGCACGTCGCCCTCTTCGCGCCGCACCGAGAACTGCGTTCCGATCGCCACGACCCGCCGCTCCCCGGCCACCACGACGAAGGGTCTGCGCGAGTCCTTGCCGACCTGGAAGAAAGCCTCGCCCCGATCGAGCTCGACACGACGCTCGCGCTCGTCGTACGCGACACGGATCCGGCTGTCGGTGTTCAACGTGACGCTGGAACCGTCCGGGAGGCGCACCGTGTCGATGGCGCCTACCGAAGTCGCATGACGACCTGCGGAATTCAACTGCACGCTCGCTGCGTAGAGCCCGCCGAGCACGACGATGACGGCGCCCGCCGCGACGGCCAGACGCCGGGCCGACGAGCCGGAGCTGGAGGCGATCGACTGCTCTGCGGAAGCCCGAGCGTCCCGGCCCGAACGAGTCGCGCCCCAGGTACCCCGCTCGGGCAAGGTTCCGCAAGGCACTCCGGCCGCGATCGCCTTCAGGCGCCCCGCTTCGCTCCACATGGTATCGAGCCGGATGTACGCGAGCCGGTGCGCGGTGCTGGCGGCAATCCAGGTATCGAACTCGGCCTGGTCGGCCTCGGTCCATTCGCCGCCCTGCTGGCGCACGACCCAGTCGGCGGCGAGTCGTTCGATGTGTTCGGCGTTACTCATGTGGGCTTTCCATGCTCGGTCCCCGTTCGTGAATCGGCCTCTTCAGTCGCGCGCTCGGAGGAAGGCTCTCCGAAGGCGCGGCGCGCCAGATCCCGCAGCCCCCGACTCAGATAGCCCGCGAGCGTCTTCTCCAGCAGGCCCAGCCTTTCGGCGGCCTCCCGCTGGCTGAGCCCTTCGATGCGGCGCAGCCAGATGGCCTCGCGCGCGCGATCCGGAAGACCGTCCAGCGCCTCGACCAGCCGCCGCAGCTCCTGCCGGCCGCCCACACGGCGCTCGGGAGAGATCTCATCTACCAGGACGTTCAACTCGTCCAGATCTTGTGTGTAGTCGATGGAAATCACCCTGCCGTGACGGATTCGGTCGCACAGCAGGTTGCGCGCGACGGTGAAAAGGAATGCCTTGGGCAGGTCGGGCCGCCGCCGTGCGGCCGCTTCGTACACCCGCACGTAGATATCCTGGCGCAGGTCGGAAATATCGCTGGAATGGCGCCACACCCGCCGCAGATAGCGCGTCAGCGCAGCCTCGTGCGGCAGGATCTCGACCGCGAACCATCGGTCGAGCGCCGTATCGGGCCGGTGAACGGGGAACATGCCCGCACCATACTCCAGCGGAACCGGGCGACAAGGCCGGCCGCGAGAATTTCCGTCCGGCTACAACCTTTTCAGGAGTGGCTCGTCCCGGTATCGATGGGCGATGCTGCCCGATTCATGCGCGTCAGAAACCGATGCGCAGCGTCGCGAGCACCGAGCGTGGCGCGCCGAAGAAGTTGCCGAACTCGGTGCCGCTGATGCGCGTGTAGTATTTCTCATCGAACACGTTCTCGACGTTCAGCGCCAGCGTCATGCGCTCCGTGAGGTCGTAACCGACCTGCACGTTGACGAGCGCATAGCTGGATTGCGCCGCGCCCGTGCCGTTGCCGAAGAAAAGCAGCGCGGCTTCGGTGCGGCTCTGCCAGTTGACGCCACCGCCGAAGCTCATCTTGGCGAGCGAGCCACCCCCCGGGCGATAGTGGGTCCACACCTTCACCGCATGCTCCGGCACCGCGATGCTGACTTCGGCGCCCGCCTGCGCGTCATCCTCGAGGTCGATGTAGGCGTAGCCGCCCGAGACGCGCCAGCCCGGCAGGATCTCTCCGTTCAGCTCGACGTCGACACCCGTGGCCGTCACCTTGCCCGAGGCGAGGTAGGTGCCCGGCGTGAAGTCCGGGATCGCGCGGTTCGACTGCTTGATGCGGTAGCCCGCGAGCGTGAACAACAGCTTCTCATCGTGCAGACCCGCCTTCATGCCGATCTCGACCTGGTCCCCGACCACCGGAGGCAGGTTCTCGCCCGAGGCCGTGCGCGCTTCCTGAGGCTGGAAAGTGTTCGCGAAGCTCGCGTAAGCGGTCCAGGAGGGCGCCACCGTCCAGACCAGGCCGGCGTAAGGCGTGAAGCGGCCGTTCTTCTTCACCCCGCTCCGCGAGACCGGCGGAGGATCGAGCAGCGTCGTCGATTCCTCGTACCGGCTCAGCCGCCCGCCGAGCACGAGTTTCAACGGGTCCGCGAGCTGGTAGCGCACCTGCCCGTAGACGCCGGACTGCTTCGTCTTGAATTCGGTGGTGTCGGAGAACGTGATGGGCAGCTTCGGCGTGTCGTGCACCGGCGCGTAGTAGTCGTAGTCGCCGAGGAAATCGCGACCGTAGAAATCGTTGGTGCTCGTGCGATCCTGGTAGTCGGTGCCCACCACCACCTCGTGCTCGCGGCCGAAGAGCGCGACGCGGCCGACGGCGTTGAGATCCACCGTGAGGTAGTCGAGGTCCCGGAAGAATGCCGAATCGAGCAAGGCGCCGGTGCCGTCGGTGGGCGTGATGCCGGTGAAGGAGATGGGATAAGCGCCTTCGATGGCGGTGTTCAGATTGCCGTACTGCCCGCTCAGGCGCACCAGCCATCCGTTGGCGAACGCGTGCCGCAACTCCGCGAACGCCGCCTTGGTGGTGAAGTCCGCGCGATTCCAGTCCGCGCCCGTGAAGGTGGAGCGCGGGAAATCCGCGAGACCGCCGCCCGCAAGCCCCGGCAGGCCGCTGAAGAATCCGCCATCGAACTCGTCGTAATGGCTGCCGGCCGTGAACGACGTCGACTCGGTGAGCGCGACATCGATCACGCCGAAGCCCACGAGGCGCCGCTGGTGGGAGACGTCGTAGAACTGGTCCCGGTCCTGGAACGAAAGCCCGGCGCGCGCGCCGACGCGATCGGAGAGCGGCGTGGAAAAGTCGGCCTCGGCGCGATAGTTGTTCCACGATCCCGC
>JBGAIL010000301.1:0-3340 GCA_044225565.1 Steroidobacteraceae bacterium
ACCCGGATGCGATCGACCGCGCCATCCGCCAGGTCGCCGCCGGCGGCATGAACATGCTGCGCGCGAGCGGCGCCACGGTGTATGAAAGCGACGCTTTCCTCGACGCTTGCGATGCCCGGGGCGTGTTGCTGTGGCAGGACTTGATGTTCGCCAACATGGACTACCCCGTGGGCGACGCCGCATTCGACGCCTCGGTCGCTCTGGAAGTCGAGCAGCTCACGCAGCGGCTGGCTGGACGGCCTTGCATCGCCGTCCTCTGCGGCAACAGCGAAGTGGAACAGCAGGCCGCGATGTGGGGCGCCGATCGCGAACGCTGGGCTCATCCGTTGTTTGACGAGACCTTGCCGAGCCTGCTCGCCACGCTCGCTCCTGATGTTCCGTACTGGCCGTCGAGCGCGCACGGCGGCGCCTTTCCGCATCAGGCCAATGCGGGCACCACCTCTTACTATGGCGTCGGCGCGTATCGCCGACCGCTCACGGATGCACGCCACGCGGAAATCCGGTTCGCCACGGAATGCCTGGGATTCGCGAACGTGCCGGAGGAGAACGCGCTCGCGGCAATGCCGGGCGGAGCGAGCCTCAAGGTGCACCACCCACAGTGGAAAGCGCGCAGCCCGCGCGATCTCGGCGCTGGCTGGGATTTCGACGACGTGCGCGACCACTACCTCGCACAGCTGTTCGGCGTGCAGGCGCTCGATCTGCGCTATTCGGATCACGATCGATATCTCGACCTGAGCCGGGTCGCGAGCGCCGAAGCGATGGCCGCCGCGTTTCGGGACTGGCGGCGCGAGCGCTCATCCTGCAATGGCGCGCTCATCTGGTTCCTGCGGGATCTCTGGCCCGGCGCGGGCTGGGGCATCGTGGATGCCCTGGGAGAAGGCAAAGCGCCCTATTTCCTGCTGCGCCAGATCCTCAAGCCGCAGATGGTCCTGCTGACCGACGAGGGCGTGAATGGCCTCGACGCACATCTCTTCAACGAGTCGCCGCAGGCTTTGCAGGGCGAGCTCGAGATCGCGCTGTTCCGTGCGGGCGAGATTCCCGTGGGACGCGAGTGCCGTGCGATCAGCGTTCCGGCGCGTTCCAGCCTCACCGTACCGGTCGCCTCGATGTTCGCGGGCTTCATCGACCTGAGCTATGCCTACCGCTTCGGGCCTCCTCCCTGCGATCTCGTCGTCGCGACTCTGTCGCAGGATGGCCAGCCAGCGGTGTGCGATTTCCACTTTCCCACCGGGCACACGATCGCGACGGACCCTGCAGTCGGACTCACGGCCGAGGCGAGAATGCTGCCAGGCGGGGACGTCGAGATCTCGATACGGGCTCGACGCCTCGCCCGGCACGTCACGATTCGCGGTGACGGCTTCCAGGCCGAAGATCAGTATTTCCACGTCGCTCCCGGCATGGAGCGACGCATACGCATGCGCCGCTCCTCGGCCGTGAGCACCCCCCGCTTCCACATCCGCCCGCTGAATGCCACGGACGCCCTCAGCATCACGGCATCCTGACGTCCCTCTCATCGCCATGCCATCGCAAGCTGCACCGGGCCAGTCTCCAGGCGGATACTTTCCTGCGCTGGACGGTATCCGCGCGCTCGCGATACTGCTGGTGATCCCGCACAACGTGAACGTGCTGGTGGCCCCAGCCTCCTCCGTCCTGTTCCCCGCAGTTGCCGTGGCGCATGCGGGCTGGGTGGGCGTACAGCTGTTCTTCGTGCTGTCGGGCTTCCTCATCACCGGTGCGCTGCTCGACTCGCAACGCGCGGAGAACTACTACTCATCGTTCTTCTGGAGACGCGCCCTGCGCATCCTGCCTCTCTACTACGCCGTACTGTTGCTCGCCTTCGTGGTGGCGCCGCTGCTGATCTCCCTGCCTGCACAATTCGAGGCGACCCGACACAACGGCGTATGGCTCTGGACCTTCTTGTCCAACTGGACCCAGCCCTACGGAAAGGACGTGTTCGGCTTCGCCCACTTCTGGTCGCTGGCCGTGGAGGAACAGTTCTATCTGCTCTGGCCTTTCATCGTTCGGCATCGCACTCCCCGATCGATGCTCTGGCTGTGCCTGTCCATCGCCACCGCGGCGCTGGTCGCGCGGGCCGCCATGGAGCTCCTGCACTTCCCGCACGAGGCGCTCTACATGTTCACCATCAGCAGGATGGATGCGCTCGCGCTGGGCGCGGCAGCAGCAGCGGCGCTGCGCGTTCCGCAGATCAGACAGCTCCTGGAGCGAAACCTCCTTCGGGTCACGGTGCTCGCGCTCATCCTGCTCGGCCTCAATGCGCTCACGACACGCGCCTTCAGCGCGTTCGACAATGTCGAGCAGACCATCGGGTACCTTTTGCTCGCCGTCAGCTACGCGCTGCTCATGTTTCCCGCCGTGTTGCCCGCCACGGGATTGCTGCAACGCGCGTACGGCGTCCTTGGCTGGCTGCCGTTGCGACTGGTAGGGCGCTACAGTTACGCGATGTACGTGATCCACTTTCCGTTGCACATCTTCATAGGGCAACCGCTGCTCGCCTCCTTCGGCCATCCGCCGCCGATGTGGGTTGCGTTCTGCTACGCCGCTGCGATGGTGCTGGCCTCTTTCGCGCTCGGCGCGCTTTCCTATCACGGCTTCGAGCGGCACTTCCTGCGGCTGAAGCACCGCTTCTTCGGCGCACCCGTGACTACTCCTTCCGCACAGGCTTCATGACCTCGCCCATCATGGAACTGGCTGGCCTGCCTACGACGGTCGCAGGGCGTCGTGATGCGCGCACGGCGGTAGCGCTCCTGCACGGCCACTCGATGAGTCCCTCGGACCTCGCGCCGTTCGCGCACTCGCTCGGCACTCCCGCCCTCTTCCTCTTTCCGCAGGGACCGGTCCAGGTCGCCTCCGGCGGCTACGCCTGGTGGCCAGTGGACCTGGAAACCAAAGCCAGAGCCCTGCAGAAAGGGCCGCGGGATCTCTTCGAGCAGCAGCCCGCCGGGCTCGACGAAGCCCGCGGACGCCTGGATGCGTTCCTCACCGCCCTCGCGGACCGGTTCCGTCCGCAGCAGATCGTGCTCGGCGGCTTCTCCCAGGGCGCCATGCTCGCGTGCGACTGGCTGATGCAGCGCGACCGGGACATCGCTGCACTGATCTCGATGTCCGCCTCGAGGCTCAACTTCGAGGAATGGGACGCAAGACACAAAAACCTCGCAGGACTGCCTGTATTGGCGAGCCATGGGCGACATGACACCGATCTCGCTTTCGCGGCCGGCGAGCGGCTCCGGGACTTCCTTGGCGCATCCGGCGCGAGCGTGGACTGGGCACCTTTCGACGGAGGACACGAAATTCCCCTGATCGTCTGGCGTCGCGTACGCAA
>JBGAIL010000048.1:0-27639 GCA_044225565.1 Steroidobacteraceae bacterium
ATCACTCCAACCCGCCGCATCGCCTCGATGCGGCGGCGGCAGGAAGACGCCGAGGTGCCCACTCGCGCCGCGATCTCCGCGAACGTGAGCTGGTTGTCCGACTGCAGGAGGTCGATGATCTTGTGGTCGGTCTTGTCGAGCTTTTCCATGGGGGCCGCCGAATCCGCGCCGGCGACGATGATACGGGGGCGGCCGGCGCAAAGGCGCGGCCGATTTCACCGAAACCGCCCCGCCGGACGGCGTTTTCGGCCATCGGGCCCGCCACATCGGCTGCGCCGTCCGCCGGGCTTCTCCCACACTCGCCCCGCTGGCGGCCCCGAGTCCGCCGGCTTCATCCGGAGCGCCCCATGCCCAGCAGACAACCTTCCCAGGCCCAGTTCGTCATCGTCGGCGGCGGCATCATCGGCCTGTCCGTGGCCTATCACCTCGCCCGCCTGGGTCATCGCGACGTGCTCCTGCTGGAGCGCAGGCAGCTCACCTGCGGCACCACCTGGCACGCCGCGGGCCTGGTCACACAGCTGCGGGCCACGGAGAACATGGCACGTCTCGCGCAGTACACCGCCGGACTTTTCGGCACGCTCGAGAAGGAAACCGGGCAGCGCACGGGTTTCGTGCAATGCGGCTCCATCACGGTGGCCGGCACGCCGCAGCGTCTGGAGGAGCTGAAACGCGGCGCCTCCATGGGCCGCAGCTTCGGCCTCGAAGTGGAGATCCTGGATCCCGCGGCCGCCGTGCGTCGCGTGCCGCAACTCAACGTCGCGGACATCGTCGGTGCGGCCTGGATTCCCTCGGACGGAAAGACCAACCCCGTCGACACCGCCCGCGCTTTCGCCATGGGCGCCAAGCTAGGTGGCGCGACATTGCTCGAGAACGTCGCAGTGCGCAGCTTCAAGCGGAAAGGCGACCGCATCGTCGGCGTCGTCACGGACGAGGGCGAGATCGCATGCGAGACCCTCGCGCTGTGCGGCGGCATGTGGAGCCGGCAGCTCGGCAATCTGGCGGGCGTCACCATTCCGCTGCACGCGGCGGAGCATTTCTACATCGTCACGGACGCCATCGAAGGGCTGCCCCCGGACTTCCCCACAGTGCGCGATCTCGACGGCTGCTTCTACGCCAAGGAGGACGCGGGCAAGCTGCTGGTCGGCGCTTTCGAGCCGCGCGGCAAGCCCTGGGGCATGCAGGGCATCCGCGAGGAGTTCTGCTTCGATCAATTGCCGGACGACGAGGAGCATCTCGCTCCCATCCTCGAGCACGCCGCGCATCGCCTGCCCGTGCTGCAGGATACCGGCATGCAGCTCTTCTTCAACGGCCCCGAGAGCTTCACGCCGGACAACCGCTTCCTCATGGGCCCGGCGCCCGACGTGGACAATCTCTACGTCGCGACCGGGTTCAACTCCTGCGGCATCGAGTCCGCGGGGGGCGCCGGCCGCGTGATGGCGCACTGGATGAGCACCGGCACGGCCGATGCGGACTACTGGGAAATGGACGTGCGCCGCGCCATGCCTTTCCAGCGTAACGCACGCTATCTGCACGACCGCACCGCTGAAGCCGTTGGCCTGCTGTACAGCCTCCACTGGCCGAACCGCTCGCCGGCAACGGCACGCGGCGTGCGGCGCTCTCCCCTGCACGACCGCCTCGCGGCACAAGGCGCCTTCTTCGCCGAGGCCGCCGGCTGGGAGCGCGCGAACTGGTTTGCAGGGTCCGGCAGGACGCCGCCGCCGGATTCCTACAGTTTCGACCGCAGCCTCTGGTTCGAGCGCAGCGCGCTCGAACATGCCGCCACGCGCAACGGCGTCTGTGTCTTCGACCAGACCTCGTTCGCGCACTTCCTCGTGCAAGGGCCCGGCGCGGTGGATCTGTTGCAAACCCTTTCCTGCAACGACGTCGATGTGCCTTCAGGCCGCATCGTCTACACGCCCTGGCTCAACGAGCACGGCGGGATGGAGTCGGACGTCACCATCGCCCGACTGTCGGAGCAGGCGTTCCTCGTCGTCACCGCGGGCGCCCAGCGCACACGCGATTTTTCCTGGCTGCGCCGGCACATCAAGACCGGAAAGCACTTCGCCACGGTGACGGATCAGTGCTCGGCATACGCGACCATCGCAGTGATGGGGCCGCGCTCACGCGAGCTGCTCGCCAGGCTCTCGCCGGAGGATTTCAGCGATGCCGCCTTCCCCTTCGGGGCCTGCCGCGAGATCGAGATCGCGCACGCCCTCGCCCATGCGTTCCGCATGACGTTCGTCGGTGAGCTGGGATACGAGCTGCACGTGCCTTCCGAGTTCGCCGTGAACGTGTACGACGCTCTGCTGGAGCACGGCGCCGCTCTCGGCCTCGCACACGGCGGCTATCTGGCGATCGACTCGCTCCGGATGGAGTGCGGATACCGTGACTGGGGACATGACGTGAGCGACGAGGACACGCCACTGGAAGCGGGCCTCGGGTTCACGGTGGCGTGGGACAAAGGTGCTCCCTTCATCGGCCGGGAGGCCCTGCTGCCGAAACGCGGCAAGACGCCCGAGCGCCGCCTCGTGCAGTTTGCCCTGAAGGATGCGGAGCCTTTGATGTTCGGCAGCGAGCCCGTGTTCAAGGATGCGAAGCTCGTGGGCCATCTCAAATCGGCTGCGTTCGGGCACACCGTCGGCCGCTCGCTGGGGATGAGCTATCTCTCGCATCCACAGGGAGTGACGCCGGCCTGGCTGGCGACCGGCGGTTTCGAGATCGAGGTCGCGGGCGTGCGCTATCCGGCGGTGGCTTCGCTCAAGGCGTTCTATGATCCGGAGCGCACGCGGGTGAAAGGCGGCACGGAAGAAGCCACGAAGCTCGTGCGGCTGCCTTGACTCAGAACCCCTTGCCCCACGCGACTTCGAAGCGCAGCGCCACGGCCAGCGCATCCTTGTGCGACGCGACCGTGTTTGGATTGACGATGTGCTGCACCACGGGCTGCAGCACGAGCCAGTCCGACACCGCACCGCGATAGGTGAGCTCGATCGCGTGCTCGCGCGAGTTCACTGCCTCGCCAGCCATTTCGCTCAGGCTCCGATAGGTCGAGCCGTTCTGCGCCGTCGCGACCCCCAGCCCCAGCTGATCTTCCGGCCGACCTCGGAAAAGCCCGGTAGCCACCACACCCATCGCCCACGCGCGGTCGAAGCGATTGATGCGCCCATCCGCCGTGCCGAAACGCGCATACGCATCGAGCGACCGTGGCGCACCCTCGTCCGAGCTCCACAGGCTCACTTCGCCCAGCGCATATACACCGTTGTTGCCGCGCGAACGCAGCGGCGCACCGCCCGTGTCGACCTCGAGCAGCTCGTCGAAGTGGCCGGTATACGTCCAGCCCCCGAGCGCGAGCTTGCGCAACCTGCCCTTCTGCCAGCCTATTTCCGCTGCCAGCAGATATCCGTCCTCCCCGCCGAGATGGATGCGATTGCTGCTCGGATGGTCCGGATCGCCGGGCACGCCATCGAGCGCCGCGAGCAGCACCGTCCAGTCGCTCGCCGGCTGCCAGCGCAAGCGCGCGGCGAGCGAGGTGACGGGAAAGATCGAGGGCCCGTTTAGGCCTGTCTGGCCGATCTGCGTGCCGATGCCGTGGCCGCTGTTGACGAACAGCGCCCCGACCTCGCTCGCATCGAACTCCGAGTTGAGATCATAGAGCCCGAAGCGCAACGAGTGCGCGCGCTCGGGGCCGAACGCGTAGTCCGCCCAGAATTCGTAGAGGCGCACTTGATCCAGCGCCTCGATGTTGCTGATGGCCTGCGCGTCGCCGACGAGGTCTTCGGTGACGGAGCCACCGTTGTTGTGCATCACGTAGCCGAACAACGTGAGGCCGGGCACGCCCCAGGCGCGCTCGCCATCGACGCTGAGCTGCACGTCGAGGTTGTCCAGATAGCTGTTGCCGGTGCGGATGCCGCCGTGCGTGTTCCGCCACACCTCACCGGTGTAGACGAGGTCCAGGCTGTAGGCGGATTCGCGATCTTGCGCGCCGCAGATGTCGGCGCCGGCGACCGCGAAAGCGATCGCGAGAGTGCGTGGCAGGCTCATGATGTGGAAGATGACCCGGCGCGTACCGTGGAATTCCGCCCTGCGGTGCGGACGCGCTAGGAAATCTCTGGGTGGCTCTCCGGTTGGCGTGCAGCCCAGAGGATAGCGACGCCCGCCAGCGCAGACAACAGCGAAGCGGCGAACACGGCGATTTTTGCGGCGGCAAAATCGGAGTGATTCTCAAATGCCTGCGATGCGATGAACAGCGACATGGTGAAGCCGATGCCGGCGAGCGCGCCGGCGCCCGCGAGCTGCCGCCACGAATACTCGTTCGGCTTGCTGGCGAGACCGCACTTCACCGCGAGAGCCGAAGCGGCGATGAGTCCGAGAGGCTTGCCGATGAGCAGCCCGCAAGCGATGGCCAGCATCAGCCCATCCCGCCCTTCCATCACGTCCAGGCCGATGACGACGCCGGCATTCGCCAGCGCGAAGAGCGGCAGCACGACGTAGCTCGAGCGCGGCGCCACGTTGCGCAGCATGCGATCGGCAGGTGACTCGATGCGATCGTGAATGGCATCGAGCGCGCGCAGCGCTTGCGAGGAAGGCCCGTGCCGCAGCACCTCGCCGCCGTGCTCGGCTTCGGACTCGATGATGCTGTTCGCCTGCGTCATGAGCGCGTGAAGATCGGGCGGCGGGCGGGTTGGAATGAAAATGGCGAGCAGCACGCCCGTCAGCGTGGCGTGCAGCCCGCTCCCATGCACGCAGATCCAAAGCACGATGCCGGCAATGACGTACGGCGTCGCCTTGTACACGTGCGAGCGATTGAGCAGAGCCAGCACGCCGGTGAGCGCGACGGCACCGGCCAGATAGGCGAAGTTCAGCGCACCCGAATAGAACGCGGCCACTACGATGATCGAGCCGATATCGTCGACGATGGCGGCAGCCGTCAGGAAAATGCGCAGCTCCACCGGCACGCGCTGCCCCATCATGGCGATGATCGCGATGGCGAAAGCAGTGTCGGTGGCCATCGGCACTCCCCAGCCGTGCTCCCATGGCCCGTCTGGAATGAGGGTGGCGTAGATCAACGCTGGAGCGAGCATGCCGCCGATGGCCGCCGCGATAGGCAGCGCGGCGGACCGGCGGCTCGCGAGGTGGCCCACGGTGAACTCGCGCTTGATCTCGAGCCCGACGACCAGGAAGAACACCGTGAGCAGGCCGTCGTTGACCCAATGCCGCAGCGAGAGATCGAAGCTGCGGTCCGCCAGTTTCAGGCCCCAGGACTGCTCCCAGAACGCCTCGAAGGCCGGGCCGAGCGGCGAGTTCGTCAGGATCACCGCGAGGATCGAAGCCAGCAGCAGCAGGATGCCGGCCGAAGGTGCCCAGGTCGCGAAATCGAGCGCGGCCGAGCGCACGCGATGCCCCAGCGAGCCGAGCATGGCGTCGGTGAAGGAGCTTTCGTCCCAGGGACCGTCGTAGCGGCGGCCGTTGATGAAGAACGTGGGAGTGAACCTGACGCCGCTCGCTCGCGCGCTGGCCTCGTCGGACTCGACGCGCTCTCTGGCGCACAGAGCGGCTTCCTGCTCCACGGGGTCGATACCGAGGTCGTTGGCGACGGCGCGAAGATCATCCTCGGTCAGCGTGCTCGAACGCGTCATCAGCGACACGTGCGCGTTCCAGAACTGCTCGGGTGTCTCGGCGCGCTCCACCAGCTCGGCCGCGCGGCGCGCGAGATCGCTGCCGGTGAGCGGGCGATGTCTGAAAACGTAGCTCAGACGGTCGCCGAGCCTGTCCCGCACTTCCGCGATGCGCTCGTTCGCGGCCCGGCAGTGCGGACAGGCATAGCTGCCGTACTCCACGAGCGAGATCGCGGCGCGCTCGTCGCCCAGGATATGGTCGTGGCCTTGTCGAACCGGCCGGTCGAGCCAGTTGTTGGTAGTTGCCTGCACGGGCGGAGTATAGAATCCCGCCGCATGAGTGACGACAGCTGCAGGCACCTCGACACCGTCCGCGACGTGACACCGAGTGCGAAAGGCTGCGAAGAGTGCCTCAAGACCGGCTCGCCGTGGGTACACCTGCGCCTGTGCCGCACCTGCGGCCATGTGGGGTGCTGCGACCAGTCCCCGAACCGGCACGCCACGAAGCATTTCCACGCGACGAAGCACCCGATCATCGAGGGCTACGATCCGCCCGAAGGCTGGGGCTGGTGCTACGTCGACGAGGTGTTCTTCGACCTCTCCGACCGCGCCACGCCCCAGGTGGGACCGATCCCGCGCTACGTGTGAGCGGCGCCGCCTAGAAGGCGGCGTCGAAGCAGATCTCCCCTGCACCGCCACCTGGTAGGCCGATACGCGGCGCTCGAAGAAGTTGGTGAGCTCCTGCACGTCCTGCAGCTCCATGAACGGGAACGGATTGCGCGAGCGGTAGCGAACCGGCAGCCCGAGCATCAGCAGCCGCTGATCGGCAACGTACTCGAGATACTGCCGCATCTCCACGCGCGTGAGGCCGATGACGCCGCCGGAAAGCACGTCCTCGGCGAATTGCGACTCGCACTCGACCGCCTCCTCGATCATCTGCGTGGCCTGCCGCGCCCATTCCGTGTCGAACAGCTCCGGCTCCTCGCGACGTGCGGTGCCCAGCACCTCGAAAGCGAACGCCATGTGCGCGCTCTCGTCACGGAACACCCAGGAGGTGCCTGCGGCGAGACCGGGCAACAGGCCGCGCGAGCGCAGGAAATACACATAGGCGAACGCACCGAAAAAGAACAACCCCTCGATGCAGGCCGCGAAGCACGTGAGGTTCAGCAGGAAGCGACGCTTGTCGGCGGGCGAGCGCACGCTCTCGAGCGAATACACTTCGTCGGTCCAGCGCTGGCAGAACTCGGCCTTGCGACGGATCGAAGGGATGCTCTCGATGGCGGCGAACGCCTGCGCGCGCCGTTCGAGATCGGGCACGTAGTTGTCGAGCAGCGTGAGGTAGAACTGGATGTGCAGCGCTTCCTCGTACAGCTGGCGCGACAGGTACATGCGCGCCTCGGGCGCGTTGATGTGCCGGTAGAGACTGATGACGAGATTGTTCGCAACGATCGAATCCCCGGTGGCGAAGAAGGCCACCAGGCGCTCGATGAGATGCCGGTCCGCCGGCGTCATGCGCTGGCGCAGATGGCCGAGATCGATCTGGAAGTCGATCTCCTCGACGGTCCAGGTGTTCTTGATCGCTGCGCGATACATCTCGTAGAAGCGCGGGTAGCGCATGGGTCGCAGGGTGAGGTCATAGCCTGCGTCGAGCAGACGCCGCGCGCAGCCAGCCCCTTGCGTCACCTGCGCGTCGGTCTCGCCCGACAGGCCAGAAGCCACGGAGCTCACTGGCACGCCTCGCACGTCTCGGGATTCTCGAGAGAACAGGCGACGGCGCCGCCATCATCCGCACTCGCCGCGGCACGGCCGCCAGCCCCCTGCACGGTAGTCTTCGCGATGTGCGTAGCCGGCCGCGAGCGCAGGTAATACGTCGTTTTGAGCCCCCGCTTCCATGCATGCATGTACATGCTCGACAGCTGCCCGATGTTCGGGTTGGCCATGAACAGGTTCAGCGACTGGCTCTGGTCGACATAGGCGCCGCGTTGCGCGGCCAGCTCGATGAGCGAGCGCATCGGCAGCTCCCAGGCCGTGCGATAGATGGAGCGCAACTCCTGTGGCAGCTCGCTCAACCCCTGCACGGAGCCGTCCGCGAGCTTGATCGCATCGCGCATCTCACCGGTCCACAGGCCGAGCTGCTTGAGCTCTTCCACCAGATAGCGGTTCACCTGCAGGAAGTCGCCCGACAGCGTCTCGCGTTTGAACAGGTTCGACACCTGTGGCTCGATGCACTCGTAGCAGCCGGCGATGGATGCAATGGTGGCGGTCGGCGCGATGGCGACCAGCAGGCTGTTGCGCAGCCCGTGCGTCTTGATGTCCTCGCGCAGCGCGTCCCAGCGGGCGGTGTCCTGCGGCGTCACGCCCCAGGCCTGGAACTGGAGCTCGCCCTGCGCGGCCCTCGTCTCGGGGAACGAATCGTGCGCGCCGAACTCCCGGGCCAGCAGCATCGAGGTGCGCAGTGCGTGGAAGTAGATCTCTTCGGCGATGCGCGTGGACAGTGCCGCCGCCGCCTCGCCGTCGAAAGGCATGCGCAGCCGGAAGAACACGTCCTGCAGCCCCATCACGCCGAGCCCGACCGGGCGCCAGCGCATGTTCGACGCGCGAGCCGTATTGATCGGGTAGTAGTTCAGGTCGATCACGCGATCGAGCTGCCGCACCGCGATCTCCACGGTGTGCGCCAGCTTGTCGAAATCGAAGCCTTCCTGCGAGACGTGTCGCGCCAGGTTGATCGAACCCAGGTTGCACACCGCCGTCTCGCCGGCGTTCGTCACCTCGAGGATCTCCGTGCAGAGATTGGAGAGGTGCACGGCGCGGCCCGGCTTCGCAGTCTGATTGCACGCGCGGTTGGACTTGTCCTTGAAGGTCATCCAGCCGTTCCCGGTCTGTGCGAGCACGCGCATCATGCGCGCATAGAGATCTCGCGCGCGGATCTGCCTCTTGGCCACGCCTCGCGCTTCCGCCTGCACGTACTCCTCATCGAACGCCTCCCCGAAGAGGTCGGGCAGCGTCGGCACGTCCTTCGGGTCGAACAGCGACCAGGGCTCGTCGGCCTCCACCCGCCGCATGAAGAGATCGGGAATCCAGTTCGCGAGATTCAGATGGTGCGTGCGCCGGCCTTCGTCGCCGGTGTTGTCGCGCAGCTCCAGGAACGATTCGATGTCCGCATGCCAGGGCTCCAGGTAGACGCAGGCCGCACCCTTCCGCCGGCCGCCCTGGTTGACTGCCCCCACCGACGAATCCAGCGTCTTGAGCCACGGCACGATGCCGTTGGAGAGCCCGTTGGTGCCGCGGATCAGCGAGCCTTCCGCACGCACGCGATGCCAGGCGACGCCGATGCCGCCCGAGAATTTGGAGAGCTGGGCAATGTCCTTGTAGCGGTCGTAGATGGCCTCGAGCGAGTCCTCCGGCGAATCGAGCAGGAAGCAGCTGGAGAGCTGCTCATGCCGCGTGCCGGAATTGAAGAGCGTCGGCGAGCTCGCGATGTAGTCGAGCTGCGAGAGCAGCCCGTAGAGATCGAGCGCTTCCGACACCGTGGGGCTCAGCGCCACGGAGATGCGCATCCAGAAATGCTGCGGCGTCTCGAGCACGTGACGGCGGGTCGGGTGCCGCAACAGGTACCGGTCGTACAGCGTCCGCAGGCCGAAGTAATCGATGTGGTGCGTGCGCTCGGTGACGAGCGCGTCGTTCAGCTTGCGCGCGTGGCCTTCGACGAAGCCCAGCACCCGCTCGTTGATGAGGCCCACGTCGAACCCCAGGCGGATGGACTGCGAGAAGGAGTGGATGCCGAGCCCTTGCACCTCCTTGTCGATGAAGCCGCCCAGCAACCGGCCTGCCAGCCTGGAATAGGAAGGCTCCTCGAACATGAACGACGCTGCCGTGCGGATCGAGAGTTCGTCCAGCTCGCGCGTGGTTGCGCCATCGTAGAGGCCCGCGATGGTCTTGAGCGCGACGCGCATCGGGTCCACGTCCGCAAGGCCGTCGCAGCAGCGGGTAACCGCGCGCACGATCTTGTTCACGTCGACGGGCTCGCGCTCGCCGCTGCGCTTGGTCACCGCCATCTGCGTGCGGGCAGTGGGCGGTGCAGTAAGACGGAAAGCGGGTTGTTCGGGCAGGTCCGCCGCAGTAGGCGGGCGCAGGCTGGTGGTTTCG
The DNA here is from genome assembly GCA_044225565.1 of Steroidobacteraceae bacterium. Lineage (GTDB taxonomy): Bacteria > Pseudomonadota > Gammaproteobacteria > Steroidobacterales > Steroidobacteraceae > CAVXAE01. The sequence goes on from JBGAIL010000048.1 coordinate 9,759, forward strand.
CGCGCGAGGTCCAGAGTCATCGTTCCATCCCCTCCATGGGCCTTCGCGAACGAGGGATGGCGAAGGGAACGCAGCGCCGGATCTCCGCAGAGAGATCCGCTTCGTTCCGGCCGCTCCTACCGCGAGAGCCCGATTGCCGTGCATCGCGCCAGGCGCGACGGCCGCGGCAGGTCTTCGGGCTCATGGGCGGGGGGCGTGAGCCCCGGTCTACTGGACGCCGCTTCCCGGACCCCCGAGGGTCCAGTGCTTGAAGGCGCCGGTCGTTCCCAATTACCGCTGCGGGACAGCTCCGGAATGAACGCAGCCCACCATGAGGCCGCACCGCACCGGATTCCCTATTAAGCCCACCCCTTGGGGCAGGCACCGCTGGCGGACACAAGATATGGTGTCCGCGAGCAGCCTGTCAATGGATCGAGGGGAAGTCACAGCTGAACCCGCACCCCGACGAAGGCCGACCTCGGCGCGCCGGGGTTGAGGATGGGAGAGGCGGGCGTCGCCTCGTTCAGCACGGACAGCGTCGCGACGTATTCCTCGTCCAGGAGGTTGCGCAGCTCGCCGAAGACTTCCCACTTCGCGCCGTTGAAGCCGGCGCGCAATCCCAGCAGGCCGTAAGCGCCTACGGAATAGGTGTTGCTGAAGTCGGCATAACGCTTGCCGATGAGATCGAAAGTGGGTCCCGCGAAGAAGCCGTTGACGTTCCGGTAGAGCACCTCGCCTCTCAGGCTGTATTTCGGAGCGGCCGGCAGCGCGTTGTCGCCGTAAGTCGAGTCGGAGTCGAACGAGAACTCGTTGATCGTGAGGCTCACCAGAGGCTCGATGCGATGGGCGCCCGAGCCGTCCGCCACGAAGCTGGCGCCGAGCAGCGCCTCGATGCCCGCGTGGGTGGTCTCGTCGATATTGGTCGTCAGGCTGTTGCCGGGCGCCGCCGGGTCATCGACGGAAAGGATCTCGTCGTGGATGCGGGCGTAATACGCAGCGACATCCCAATGCCACGCCCCACCCCCCTCCATCGCATGCCTGCCGCGCGCTCCCACTTCGACCACGGTGCCGTGCATTGCGTCCAGCAATTCGTCGTTTCCGCGCAGGTCGTCCTCGAGCTCGAACGTCGTGGGCGCCTCGTAGGCACGGCTGACGCTTCCGAAGACCTGGCGATCGCCGCCCAGGGCATGGATGACACCCAGCCTCGGATTGAAGGCCGAATAGCCGCCCCTGGGGTTGCGCACCTCACCGGAGGCGGCGTTCGTCGTCTTCACGTCGCGGTCGGCATCGACGAGCTGGCCGCCGTAGACGAGCGTCCACGCGGGCGCGAACCGCCAGTGATCGACGACGAACGCTTCGAGACTACCCGACACGTCGTGGACGTACTCGGTCAGCCCGTTCCTGCGGCCACCGTCGTTCCGGTAATTGCCACCCTCGACGGTGCCATCGCCGTAGTTGAAGCCGGCGACGATGTCGTGGGCGCCGGCCTTCAGACGGTAACGGGCCATGGCGCCGAGATCGGCGTGGTCGGTGTCGATGACGAGGCTGAACACTTCCACCGGATCGAGAGGCCCCGGCCCGTCGAAGTCGACGAGGACGCGATCGACGATGGGATGGAAGAGCGACTGCTCCTCGTAGGAGACCCCGAAGTCCAGCGAAGCGTTCGGGCTGATCTGCCACGTCGTCTTGCTGGCCACGCGCCACGCCTCGACATCCTTTCCGTAGTCACCGCCCAGTGCGGGCATGCTGGCCTGAGCCGGGTCCGCATCCATCTGGGCACGCGTCAGCGTGCCGGGAAGCTGCACGTGGTTGTCGAGGTACGTGCCGTAGAGGCGTGTCGTCACCGAGTCGGACAGCTTCCAGCCACCGTTCACGTAGAGGCCCTTGCGGTGCTGCGAACTGTGCTCGCGATAGCCGTCCCAGTTCTTCGTTTCGAGCGTGATCAGCCCATCGAACGTGTCGGTGGCTCCTCCTGCGGAAGCACGCGCGTTGAGCTGGCCGAAACTGCCCCCGTTTGCGGACAGCTCCAGTGGAGGGCTGGTGCGCGCGGTGGGCGACGTGAAGTCGATCGCACCGCCGAGCGTGCTCGCACCGTACGTCAACGCGTTGGCGCCGTGGGCAATGACGGCGTAGCGCGCACTCAGCGGATCGATGACGCGGTTGTGATTGTTCCCATCGGCCGTCGTCACCGGCAGACCGTCCTGAAGGAGCTTCACTCCGTTCTTGTCGTAGTCGGTGGAATCCAGATTGGAGCCACGGCTGGAGATGAACAGGTCGTCCTGCCCGGCGGCGCTCTCCGCCCACAGACCGGGAACGTAGCGCAGCATGTCGGCGATGTTGGTGACGTTGCGCTGGTAGAGCTCGTCGCCGTCGAGCACCGTGACGTCGCCCGGCGTCAGCGCCTGCCACGTCTCGAGCTGCTGCCTCATCCCTTCGGCGGTGACGACGACGGTCTCGAGCTGTGACGCAGAGGAGTCGACATCGGCGGCTCCGGCCGGCGCCGCCGATGCAAGGAAACCGATCATCCATGTCGGCCGCGCCGCCGGTGTCTGCATCCACCTCATGATTCTTCGTCTTCACGGGAAAACGGCCCCCAGCGGACCGGGCGCAAAGTCTAGGGGCTGCATTGCGATCGGGCCTGCGACCGATTGTCGCAGCACGGCACCCAGGCCAGTCCTCGCGCGCGTACCAGCCAGCTCCGCGGGCTCGGACGCCTGGCCCGATACAATAGCCGCCATGCTCAACCAGCCCCTGCTCTCGTTCCTGCGCCTGCTTTGCAGCCTGCGATGGGCCGCCATCGTGAGCCAGGCACTGACCGTTGGGCTCGTCACCGGCCCGTTGCAGGTATCTCTGAACAGCGCGTCGCTGTGGGCCGCAGTCGCAGCTCTGGCGGCATTCAACGTTTACGCGCAGTGGCGGGTGCATCGTGCGGCGGAACCGTCGCCCGCCGAGGCGTTCGCGCACCTTCTCGTGGATATTGCGGTGCTCACCTGGCTCATTGCCGCGAGCGGCGGCATCGAGAATCCTTTCTCGTCGCTCTTTCTTCTCCCCATAGCGCTTTCGGTGCTGACGCTGCCGCCGCGCTGGATCTGGGCCACCGCAGCGGCGAGCGTCGCGGGCTACGCTGCCTCGGCACTGCTCGGTCGGCCGCTGCCGCATCTGCACGGCGGTCTGGGGGGGACGTTCGAGCTCCACAAGATCGGCATGCTCGTCAATTTCGCGGTTTCGGCCGCCGTGGTGCTCGCGTTTTCCACCCGCGCGCTCGCAGCGCAAAGGCGCAGCGAGAGCGAGATAGCTCAGCTGCGCGAACGGTTTACGCGCAACGAAGGCATCCTGGCCCTGGCCACGCACGCGGCATCCGTGGCTCACGAGCTCAATACACCGCTCGGCTCCCTCACCCTGATGGTGGACGATCTGCTGCTCGAGGCGGAATCACCGGCGCGGCGGGAAGAATTCCTCGCGATGAAGTCGCTTCTGCAGGTCTGCAGCGACCGGGTGCGCGAGCTCGCCGCGCCTGCCCGAGCATGCGGCTCGCCCCAGGACGCCGCGCACGTCGAGCTGGAGCAGGTGATCGAGCGTTGGCGTCTCGTGCGGCCCACCGTCGAATTGTCACGCACGGGAACGATATCCGGTTTGCGCAAGGTCGACCCAGCCGTGGGACATCTGCTGCAAGTGCTCCTCAACAATGCGGCCGATGCCAGCGAGCGCGCGGGAGACTCCCGCGTGGACCTCGCCTTGCGCGTGGACGACGATGCTCTCCACGGAGAGATCCGGGACTACGGCACTGGATTCGGGAAAGCCGACCCGCCGTTGCCGGCGACGCTGTTCCGCACCACCAAGCCTGGCGGCCTGGGCATCGGACTCGCGTTGTCGCACGCCACGGTCGAGCGCCTCGGCGGCCGCCTCTCCATGCAGACGATGGATGGCCGGGGCGCCCTGGTGTCCTTCTACCTCCCCATGGGGAAATCTTCGTGAAGGGACTCCTCGTCGATGACGATCCCGTGTTCCTGCGGACCTTGCAGCGCTCGCTGGCACGGCGCGACGTGATGGCGGAAGCGGCCTCGAGCGCTCCGGAAGCCCTCGAAATGGCGCGCAGGCATGCGCCCGACTTCGCGGTGCTCGACCTGCGGCTCGCCGGCGACTCCGGGCTCGATCTGATCCGGCCGCTCAGGGACGTGCGCGATGACATGCGCATCCTGCTGCTCACCGGTTACGCGAGCATCGCGACGGCCGTGGAAGCCATCAAGCGCGGAGCGGATGACTACCTGATCAAACCCGTCACGGTCGACATGATCCTCAGGGCGCTCAGCGAATCGGCGCCCGCAGAGCCGGGACCGGATCTCGCAATGACGCCCCTCAGCCGCCTGGAGTGGGAGCACATCCAGCAGGCGCTCAAGGAGACCGGAGGGAACATCTCGGCCGCGGCTCGCCTGCTCGGCATGCACCGCCGGTCCCTGCAGCGGAAGCTGGCGAAGCGCCCGGGGCCCGAGCGCAAGGATAGCGACGGCTCCTGAGCCGGCAAGGGCCCGACCGGTCGCTATACTGACGGCATGCGTTCTCAGGCGGCTTTCCGCGGCGCCCTCTTCGTCCTGCTCTGCATGCTGGCTTCGCAGGCCGCGCACGCCGACCTGCTGGCCCAGATCAATTCAGCGCGGGCCGCAGGCTGCGGCGGACGCAAGGGCGTGGGCATCCCGGTGCGCTCCAGCCCCAAACTCGAGCAGATTGCGGAGCGCATGCAGGGTGGCGAGTCGATCCGCGATGCGATGAGGGCCGTCGGCTATCGGCCGCTGAAGTCCACGTCCATCCGCATGTCGGGCTGGCTCACCGAAGCGTCCATCGCGCGCAACCTCGCCAAGCGCTTCTGCGGCTCGCTCATCGATCCCGACCTGCGCGAGGTCGGCATCTATCGCAAGGGGCGCGGCCTGTGGATGGTGATGGCGCAACCGCTCGTCGCGCCTGCACCGAAGGACGCGATCGCCATCAGCCGTCGCGTCCTCGAGCTCACGAATCATGCCCGGTCGGAAGGCCGCCTCTGCGGCTCGACCTACTTCGCTGCGGCCGGTCCGCTCACGCTTTCTCCTGCCCTGCACGAGGCGGCCCGCGCGCATTCACGCGACATGGCACGCCGCAACTACTTCGAGCATCGCTCGCCCGATGGGACGGAGCCGGCTGAGCGAGTCACGCGTACGGGCTACCGATGGCGCGTGGTCGGTGAGAATCTCGCCGCCGGTGTCACGACGCCGGAAGACGCAGTGAAGGGCTGGCTTGCGAGCCCTCACCATTGCTCGGCGCTCATGGATTCGCGATTCACCCAGATGGGGGTGGCGGTCGCGGCGGATCAGGGCAGCGACATGGCGGTGTACTGGACGCAGGTGTTCGCGTTGCCGCGGTGAGGTCAACTCACGGCAGCTGCATGATGGGCTGCGGCATCGCCAGGTAGTGCCCTTGCGCGTAGTCGACGCCCATGCGCTCGAGCTCCTCCAGCACCTCCCGCGACTCCACGCACTCCGCCACCGTGGCGATCCCCAAGGCCTTTCCCACCTTCGCGATCGCCTCCACCATGCTGCGGTCCACCGGGCTCGTGGCGATCTGCCCCACGAACTGCCCATCGATCTTGAGGAAGTCCACCGGCAGCGTCTTCAGGTACATGAACGAAGAGAGGCCGCTGCCGAAATCGTCCAGCGAGAACTTGCAGCCCCGCGCCTTGAGCTCGCGCATGAAATTGATGGCATCGGCGAGGTTCGTGACCGCCGCCGTCTCGGTGATCTCGAAGCACAGCGCCGAGGCGATTTCCGCATCGCCTACGTGCGCCAGCACCTGGCCGAGGAAGGTCTGCTCGTTGAGCGAGGTGCCGGACACGTTCACCGCGATCAGCGGCAGCGGGGTGCCGCTGCGCTGCCGCGCGCTCAGCAGGTCCACCGCGCTCGCCACCATCCACTGGTCGATGATCGCCATCGCGTTGTAGCGCTCGGCCGCGGGAATGAATTCGCCGGGCGGCACGAGCTGCCCGTCCTCGCCGCGCAGCCGCACCGTGAGCTCGTAGAAATGCCGGGGATGGGCCACGGCCGTCGCGACGATGGGCTGGAAGAAGATCTCGAGGCGGTTCTCCTCCACCGCACGCGCAATCCGCGCCACCCAGTGCATCTCGCGATGCCTGGCCGAGACGCCGTTCGGATCGTAGACGTGGATGCGGTTGCGCCCGCCGTCTTTCGCGGTGTAGCAGGCGATGTCCGCCGCGGTCATGATGCTTGCGACGTTCTCGGTGTCGCGCTTGATCTCCACCACGCCGACGCTGGCGCCCACCGACATGGTGTTGGTGCCCCAGATGAACCGGTAGTCGCGAATGGACTGGCGCACGCCTTCGGCGATGCGCGTGGCCTGCGCCAGTGTGCAATCCTCCAGCAGCACGCCGAACTCATCGCCGCCGAGCCGTGCGATGGTGTCCGACATGCGCACGCGCGTCTGCAGCAGCCCCGTGACGTCGCGGAGAAGCCGATCGCCGGCCTGATGCCCGCAGGTGTCGTTGACCACCTTGAACTGGTCGAGGTCGATGTACAGCAGCGCGTAGTTGCCGTCCCCACGCTGCGCCGCCGCCACTGCGACGTGCAGCCGGTTGTCGAACTCGCGGCGGTTGATGAGCCCGGTGAGCGCGTCATGGCTCGCCTGATAGGACAGCGCCCGCTTCAGGCGGCGCTCCTTCGTCACGTCGTGGAACACGATCACCGCACCGATGACCTGCCCCTGGCGGTCGAAGATGGGCGCCGCGGACTCCTGGATCGCGATCTCCTGGCCCGAGCGGGTGACCAGCACCGTCTGGTCCGTGGCGCTCGCCGGCTCGCCGCGTCCCAGCACCCCGTGCAGCGGATTGCCGATCTCCTCGCGCGTGCCTTCGTGGATCAGCTTCAGCACTTCGCCGATGGGCCGCTCGCGGGCCTCCGCCATGGTCCAGCCGGTGTGGCTCTCGGCCACCGGATTCATGTAGTCGATGCGACCTTGCGCATCCGTGCTGATCACCGCGTCCCCGATGGATTGCAGCGTGACCTGCGCCCGCTCCTTCTCGGCGAACATGGCCTGCTCGGCACGCTTGCGCTCGGTGATGTCGATGAACGTGCCTTCGTAGCCGGTCACTTCACCGTTCGCGTCGCGCACCGCGCGGGCGTTCTCCATGACGGGGACCGGCTGGCCGTCGCGGCGACGGATCTGGAATTCCGCGTTGCGCACTTTGCCGGCGGCATCGATGCGCTTCACCAGCTCCGCGCGGTCGTCCTGGTTCCAATAGATGAGCGCGGCGCTGGGCAGCGCGTAGATCTCCTCGGCGGTGTCGTAGCCCAGAAGGCGCACGAGCGCAGGGTTCACGGACACGAACCGGCCCTCGCGCGTGCTCTGGTACACGCCTTCGGTGATGTTCTCGAACAGCCCGCGATATTTCGCTTCACTGTTGCGCAGCGCCTCCTCCGAGAGGCGCCGCTCGATGGCGATGCCGGCAAGCTGCGCAGCGTGCGCCATGCCATCCACTTCGGTGGAATTCGGCAGGCTCGGCTCCGTCCGATAGACCCCCAGCGCGCCGAGGATCTTGCCGTTCGCCGCCTTGATCGGCACGGACCAGGCGGCCCGCAATCCCGAATCCTGGGCGACCTGGCGGCGCTGCTGCCAGTACGGGTCCTTGACGAGGTCTGCCACCAGCACCTGGCGGCCGAGATACACCGCCGCCGCGCACGAGCCGTTGCGGATGTCGATGGCCGAGCGCGCGAGCACGGCCCGGAGCCGCTCCGGAAGGCGCGGCGCCACGATGTACTCGAAGCTGTCTGCGGCTTCGGCGAGCACGCTCACCGACCCTGTGGAGTCGCGACAGATGGACTCGGCTAGCCTCGTGATGGACTCGAGCACCGCCGGCAGCGACGCGTTGATGGTGAGCTGCTGGAAGACCTCGCGCTCGGCGGCGGCGATGCTGTCCGCATGCCGGCGCTGAGCCGAATCGGGCAGCCCCCGGAGTTCAGCCAGCGTCATCGCCCTTCGCGGCCCCCTTCTTCGGTGACCACTCCGCGATGCCACTGCCCGCGATCAGCGGAATGGAGAAAGTGCGCGAGACGGATTCGCTGTCGGAATCCATGAGCACCACTGCCTGCACGGCGAAGATGCCGTCGCGCTTCGGCAGGATGGTGAGGGTGTGCGTGATGGCGGCCCCGACCACCGGGCGCGCGAACTGCTCGGTCTGCTCGCCCTTCACGACGTCCACGCCGTCTGCCGCGGCGAAGCGGGCATGGAGCCGCTCGAGCCGGCTCACCGGGATGAGGACCAGCGAGATGTCCGTGGGCTTGCCGACCTCGGGCCGCTGGACGAGCTCGAATTTCACGTCCACCGCGGACTTCTGCGAGTCCGCGCTGACCGCAGCGACCATGTTGGCGGCGAGCTTCGAGGCCTGGGGGCTGATGACGCGCTTGCCGGCCGTGCCGGTCGCGGCCTCCTCGGAAGCGGAGTCGCAAGCGGCCATGCCGGCGGCCATGCCGAACGCCGCGATGGCGATCCTCGCTGAATGGGGTATCCGCATGTCCAGTCGCTCCGGCTCCGAGGGCGCTAACGCTAACTCCTGGTCACGAGCACAACAAGGGCGGTGAATCGATGGCCGCCATCTGCTCAAGCAGGTCCCCGATGTGCCCCTCCCAGTACCGCACCTCGGCGAATCCGGGGAAGGCCCGGGGGAACGCCGGGTCGCTCCAGCGCTGAGCGATCCATGCGGCGTGGTGCATCATACGCAGCGCCCGCAGCGGCTCGATGAGCAACAGCTCGCGGAAGTCGAAATCGGCGAACTGCTGATAGCCCTCCAGCAGCTCGCGCCATTGCGCCTGCTGCTCCTCCGGGCCGCCGGACAGCAGCATCCACAGATCCTGCACCGCGGGGCCCATCACACAATCGTCCAGGTCCACGAACACCGGCCCACGCTCGTTCCACAGCAGGTTGCCGAGGTGGCAGTCCCCGTGGATGCGTAGCTCGCGCGGCCGCCCGGCGGATTCGAAAGCCCCGCGGACCCGCTCCAGCAGCGCCCCGCTCGCGCGCTCGTACGATTGTGACCCTCGGGGCACCATTCCGGATTCCAGCGACGGCCTTGCGGGACTCCTCCCGCGACGCTTCACCGTCAGTCGCAACCGTGGCCGAAAAGGGCGTGTGGCGCCCAGCCGGTGCATACGGGCAAGCGTCCTCCCCAGCATCTCACGGCTTCCGGGGCGTCGAGCTCGGGGGCCCGGCCGGGCATCCAGGGAAACACGGTGTAGCGGAAGCCGGCGAAGCCCAAAGGAGTGCTGCCCGAAACAGGCACGGGCCGCCACAGGCAGCTCGCGGCGGCCAGCTCCGCAGCGCAGCGCTCGTCACGATCTGGGCGTCGCTCCAGCGATGCGGCCGGTAGAATCCCAGCGCGGCACGTGGCCCAGGCCTTTTCCCAGCTGATAAACGCGGTTCTCGTAGCTATTCAGGGCGAACAGACGGCCGTCCACGTCGCATCCGGCAGCCGCGGCGGCGTCGAGCACCACCTCCGGCGACAAGCCTGCGAACGGCGTCGCATCGGCGCCATGTGTTTTCCTTATCATCCGATCTTTGGTCCGGCCACGGGGCGCTCAGCGATATGGAACGAGGGACGATTCTAGTCACCGGCGGTGCCGGGCCACATCGGCAGCCACACGGTGCTCCAGCTGCGCGCGCGCGGCGAGCGCGTGGTGGTGCTGGACAACCTGTCCACGGGATTCCGGCAAAGCGTGCTGGACACACCCCTCATCGAGGCGAACGTAGGCGACCGCCAGAAGGTGCTGGAGACCCTCCGCAGCTACGGGGTGGATACCGTGATGCATTTTGCGGCGCACACCATCGTGCCGGAATCGGTAGCCGACCCCCTGAAGTACTACGGCAACAACACCTGCTCCACGCGCAACCTGCTGCAGTGCTGCCACGAGGCCGGGATCAAGCACTTCGTGTTTTCCTCGACCGCAGCCGTGTACGGCATCCCGGACGGAGATTACGCGGACGAGCACGCCCCGACCGCGCCGATCAACCCGTACGGCACCTCGAAGCTGATGTCCGAATGGATGCTGCGGGATCTGTCCGCGGCCTCCAGGCTGCGTTATGTCGCCTTACGGTACTTCAACGTCGCCGGCTCGGACTCGGACGGCCGCATCGGGCAATCCACCCGGGAGGCCACCCTGCTGGTGAAAGTGGCCTGCCAGGCTGCGGTGGGCAAGCGCCCGCAGGTCTCGGTATTCGGAAACGACTACCCCACGCCGGATGGCACAGGGGTGCGGGACTACATCCACGTGGAAGACCTGGCCACCGCGCACCTGAATGCGCTCGACTACCTGCGTGCGGACGGTGCGTCCGCCACCCTGAACTGCGGATATGGGGCATGGTTACAGCGTCCGCGAGGTGCTCGCCAGCGTCGAGCGCATCGCCGGTCACCCGCTGAAAGTAGTGGAGTCTCCACGCCGTGCCGGCGACCCACCGTCCTGGTGGCACGCCGAGCGCATCCTGCTCGGTGCTCGGCTGGCGACCCCGGCTTCGACGACCTGGACACCATCGTCCGCACCTCCCTCAGCTGGGGAGCGGCAGCTGCCGCGCAACCCTGGTGGCGGCGAGCCGGCCGGAGGGGTCAGGCCTTTACCAATCGAGCAGGGCGCCCGCAGCACCTGGCGATTGCAAGACCTGACCCATTCAATCCCGAGGCGCAGTTACAATCCCGGGCCCATGCGCTGGCCCCGCCCCAAATCCTTAAGCAGCCTCATGCTCTTCGGCCTGGCGCTCATCGCCGTGCCGCTGCTCGTCGCCATCGTGAACGCCGGGCTGCAGATCCGTGCGCTCGCGGATCGCGGCCAGAAGCTCGTGGAGGACGGCGTAGTCGCCGCCCGGGCGAGCCAGGACCTCTTCGCGCAAATCGCCTTCCTCGAGCGCACCGCCCGCCTCTACGAGGTGCTCAAGGAGCCGAACCTGCTGGATGTGTACCGCAAGCAGGACGAGCGCCTGAGCGCCACCCGCGCCCAGCTCTATCGCCAGCTGCAGGCCCGGCCCGCGCGCGAGCTGCTCGATGAGCTGGGCAACCTCCAGGGAACGATCCGCAGCGGCCTGCTGTCCACACCCCGGTTCGCCGCGGATCCGGCGGAGCTGTCGCGCCGTTTCGGCGAGCTGAGCACGCTCGCGGACAAGGTGGCCCAGCAGAGCAACGCGCAGATCGATGCGGAGGTCGCCTCCCTCGAGATGCAGACGCAGCGTGCGAACCGCAGGCTGTGGTGGCAGTCGGCGCTGCTGCTGCCCGTCACGCTCATCGCCATCCTGGTGCTCACGCTCGCGGTGGGACGGCCGCTGCGCAAGCTCGACCGGGCGATCAGCGAGCTCGGCCGGGGCGCGTTCTCGCGGCCCATCACGGTCTCCGGGCCGGTGGACCTCGAGCGGCTCGCCGGGCAGCTCGAGTGGCTGCGCAGCCGCCTGCTCGACCTCGCGCACGAGCGCAACCGATTCCTGAGGCACATGTCGCACGAACTGAAGACACCGCTCGCGAACATCCGCGAAGGCACCGAGCTCCTGATGGACGGCGCGGTCGGCGAGCTGGATCCCAACCAGCGCGAGGTCACGGGCATCCTGCGGGAGAACGGCATCAAGCTGCAGCGCCTCATCGAGAACCTGCTCTCCTTCAGCGCGTGGCAGACCAACAGCATCGGCCTCGAGACCAGCGAGTTCCGCCTGCGCCCGGTCGTGAAGCAGGTGCTGGAGAACCAGCAGCTCACCCTCCTCTCGCAGCGCGTGCGGCTCGACGTGAAGATCGAGGACGTCACGCTGGTCGCGGACCGTGGCAAGCTGCGACTGATCCTCGAGAACCTGCTGTCGAATGCGATCAAATACTCGCCGAAGGGCGGCGCCATCCACATCGGCGCGCGCCGCTCCGGCGAGAACCTGGTGGTGGACGTGGCCGACAGCGGCCCCGGCATCCCTCCCGAGGAGCGGGCCCACATCTTCGACGCTTTCTACACCAGCCGCTCGCCGAGGGGCGCGAGCGTGAAAGGCACCGGTATTGGCTTGTCCGTGGTACTCGAATTCGTCTCCGCGCATGGCGGCACGGTTGAAATCGTCGACGGAGCGTTCCCCGGCGCGCACTTCCGCATCACCATGCCCGTGCGGCCCAGCATCGGCGAGCGGCCTGAGAAGAGTGCGAATGGCAAGGAGCGCGCCCATGCGGCATAGCGCGCTCGCAATGGCACTCGCCTTCACCCTGATCGCGGGCTGCGAGACCACCAGCTTCAAACGTGAGCACGCTCGCGAGCCCGCGCCCGTGCCGGACCGCGCGGCCGCCTCCGCCAGCGCACTCACCGAATGCCTCGAGTTGTTGCAGAAGCTGGTTCAGGCCGCGCCGGCCGAGCAGGCGGAGATGCTGGCGACCGCGCAGCGCGAGTACGAGCTCGCCCCGACGCCGAGCCATCAATTGCGATATGCGATGGTGCTGGCCGCGCCCGGTCACTCGGCCACCGATCTGCCCAATGCGCAGCGCCTGTTGCGCGAACTGACGGCCACGCCAGAGACCCTGCTGCCCGCCGAGCGCGCGCTCGCGTTTCTCGAGCTGCAGAAGGTTGACTCCCAACTGACGCTGGCGGCCGAGAACCGCCGCCTGCAGAGCACGGTGTCGCGCGAAGACCGCGAAAAGCTCGCCGCGCTCAACAAGCGTCTGCAAACGGAGACAGACGAGAATGCGCGCTTGCGCAAAGAGCTGGACGAAGCGCACGCAAAGCTCGACGCGATTGCTAATATCGAGCGCTCCCTCAACGAGCGCAAGCCGTGACACCGAACCAGACGGGAAAACGCAAGGCCCGCATCCTCGTCGTCGACGACGACCCGGGACTGCTGCGCCTGCTCACCATTCGCCTCCGCGCGGAGAACTACGATGTCGAGGCCGTCGAGAGCGGCGCGCTCGCCCTCGCCGCCGCGAGCCGCTTCCGGCCGGATCTGGTGATCACCGACCTGCGCATGGATCAGATGGACGGCATCGGCCTCCTCAAGGAGCTGCAGAATCGCTGGCCGGGCCTGAAGGTCATCATCCTCACCGCGCACGGCACCATCCCGGATGCGGTGCAGGCCACGCAGATGGGCGCGTTCGGCTTCCTCACCAAGCCCGTGGACAAGCAGGAATTGCTGGACCAGGTGCAGAAGGCGCTGCGCATTTCCGGCTTCGGCGCCTCGGATGAAGACTGGCGCGCGGAGATCGTCACGCGCAGCGCCGCCATGGAAGAGAAGCTCGCGCAGGCGCACATGGTGGCGGGCACCGACGCGCGCGTGCTCATCACCGGTGACAGCGGCACGGGCAAGGAATTGCTCGCCCGCGCCATCCACAAGGCGAGCCCGCGCAAGAACAAGCCGTTCGTGGCCATCAACTGCAGCGCCATGGCGGAGAACCTCCTCGAGTCGGAGCTCTTCGGGCACGAGAAGGGCTCGTTCACGGGCGCCACGCGTTCGCATCGCGGCCTCTTTCACGCCGCGGACGGCGGCACGCTCATGCTGGACGAGATCGGGGACATGCCGATGCGCCTGCAGGTGAAGCTGCTGCGCGTGCTGCAGGAAAACCTCATCCGGCCCGTCGGCGGGCAGGACGCCATTCCCGTCAACGTGCGAGTCATCTCCGCCACGCACCGCGACCTGCAGCAGCTCATGAGCGGCGGGCTGTTCCGCGAAGACCTCTATTACCGGCTGAACGTGGTGCACATCGAGATGCCTCCGCTGAGCCGGCGGCGTGAGGACATCCCGCTGCTCGTCGCTCACTTCCTCGCACAGATCGCGAAGGAAAGCGGCGTGCGCAAGATCTACGCGCCTGAAGCCGTGGAGCTGCTCGCCACGGCGGACTGGCCGGGCAACATCCGGCAGTTGCAGAACGTGGTGCGGCAGAACGTCGCGCTCTCGCAGACTCCGATCATTCCGGTGGAGCTCGTGCAGCAATCACTGTGCGGTGGACCGGGGCGCCTGCCTTCCTTCGATGAAGCTCGCGACGAGTTCACGCGCAGCTACCTCTCGCAGATCCTGCAGATCACCGGGGGCAACGTCAGCCAGGCGGCGCGGCTGGCCAAGCGCAACCGGACGGATTTCTACAAGCTGCTGGGGCGCCACCAGCTGACGCCTGAAGAGTTCAAGCAGCGCTGAGTCGAACATTCCGCCGAGGAACGGCGGTCGCAGAGGCCTGCGCATGCGAGTGGCCGAGTGCGGAGGAGCCAGGGAGGCACCGGCCGGCCCTCCGCGAGCGGCACCAAGCCCCCGCGCGAGCGTTCGCAAACTACCTCTTCTGCCCCTGCCCCAACAGCAGCTGCCGCGCCAACGGAATGCGCTTCGCGACGAGCTCCACGACCACCGGCCCAAACAATCCCGCCACCATGCAGGTGAGGAACATCACCTCGAACGACTGGATCCCAGTCATCTGCACCGCCTTGCGCGCCGCCGCCGCGAACAGCGCGTGATACAGGTACACCGTGAACGAATACTGCCCGATCCTCTCGAGCGCCCGCACGTAGGGGAACCAGTAGAGCAGCGTCAGCACGCCGCTGCAGCTGATGGCCGTCGCCAGCAGGGTGCCGCGCGCCGCCAGCGGAGCATCCGGAGTGAGCACCGCCTGCGCGTGCAGGCTCATGGTGACCAGAAACGCCACGGTGCAAGTCCACATCACCGCGGAGCTCAGGAACAGCTGGCGGAACCGGTTCGCGCCGAGCCCCAACAGGAAGAACGGCAGCAGGTAGATCGCGTGCTGCAGGCCGAAGAAGAAATCCGGATCCAGCGGGTTCAGCAGGTTCATCGCGAGCGCGACGAGCAGCGCCACCGCATATCGCTGCACGGTGGCGAGCGCACCAAAGCGCTCCATCAGGGCCACCGAGGCGAAGATCACGATCATCGCCTGCAGGAACCAGAAGTGGACGTAGGGGAAGAAATAGATGCGCCAGATGGAGGCGAGGCCCATCTGGCCCTGCGCATCCGGCACCGCGAGCATGAAGAGGAAGTACACCGTGGACGCCGCGATCATCGGCAGCCACAGGCGGAAGAATTTCTTGCGCGCGAACGCCGCTTCGGCACCGCGCATCACCGGCCGGTATGCATAGACGAAGCCGGAGAGGAAAGCGAACAACGGCATGCGCACGTGCAGCAGCATGTCCGCGAAATGGCGGTAGATCGAATCGTCGGGCACACGCATGCCCGAGGTGGCCTTGGAGCCGATGACGTGGAACGCGACCAGCAGCAGGCAGGCCAGGCCGCGCAATGCCTGCACGCGCAGCGACTCGTGTGCCTTGGTGTCGCCGAAGAGCCGGCTGGCGGCGGTCGGGGTGGACGTGGGCATCAGGCTTTGCCGCTCCTGACTTTCGTCATCGCGCGCTTGGCCGAGGCGCCGAGCTTGCGGTGCAGGACGTGCAGCCGGTGCTTGAGGCGCGTGATGGACGCTCCCGGACGGAAAGCGAGCAGCGCCCAGTTGGCCACGTCCTTCGCACCGAGCTCGTACTTGTAGCGCTCCGTGCCCCGCAGGAAATCGTAGATGCGCACGCCTTCGCCGATCATCTGCTGCATGCAGTACGCGTGCAGCAGGATGCCCGGCGCGAACTTCCGCGCTTCTTCGTAGTCCGCCGCGCCGCGGTAGCCGGTCTGCCGTTCAACACGAGGAACGACAGCGAAAGCCAGCCTCGACGCTGAAACGCACGTGCCACCTCACGATGGAACGCCACCGCGCGCGCATCGGCGAACGCGCCCGGCTCTCCGGCGCTGACCCACCGCCTCTGATGCATGGCGATGAAGCTATCCAGCGCAGCATCGAGATCGGGCTCGCTTTCGGCGCGGCGGACCTCCACGGCGAGATTCTTCTTCAGCTTGCGATCGAGATAGGCAACACGCTTGCGATGGCTGTCCTCGAAACTCGCGAGCGTCGCCTGCCAGGTTTCGAGCAGTGCCGTGCGCGGACACTGCTCGCGCACCTCTTCCGAGCCCATCCAGCCAGTGCGCCGCAGCGCGGGGAGCAGTATCCGCTTGAGCGGCGAAGGATCCGGGACGTCCACCCACGAGACGACTTCGAACGAGCGCAGCTGAGTGAGCTGTTCTGCCAGCATTTCACACGCCCCGGACTCGAGCCCGGGCGCCACGAGCAGATCGAGATAGTCGCTGACACCCTTACCCAGCAGCTCCAGCTGCTCGAGCCCCACGAGCCCGAAAGCGCGTGCGCGGGTGATGACGAATGGAGCGATGGCCACCACCTCGCCGGCGCGCTCGCACACGCCGATCTGCAGCCGCAGGCGCGGATTGCCTTCGCCGAAATGGCGCCACCACGCGCGCTGCCATTCATAGGACTGAAACGCGGTCGAATCACAGGAAGCGTGCAGGCGCGCCCAGGCATCGCCGAGCGCATCGAATGCGTCGGTGGTGGTCACCCAGCGCAGGGAAAGCGGACCGCGGGCGGGAGCGCGCTCCGAGCTTGCCGGCAGGGCGACGCGGGACGTCGCCGTCTCAGTCATGAGTCAGGTGACGGGGCATTGATCGATGCGCGGCGGCCGCGCCGGCGCCTGCGACATCGTCGCAGGAATCCGCATGCCCCTGCCGGACCTGCCGGCGGCGAACGTCTCGAAGCATTGCGCGTACTCGGCGAGCGGGAGCACGCAGAACGCCTCGGCATAGCGGCCCTGCGCCCGGGAGCGCACCACGGAGCGGTACGAGGCGAGGCCGATCATGGCGTGCATGAGATCGTTCGTGTCCTCGAGCTGGCTCACGTACTGAGCCATGGCGGCGCGCTTGCGCTCCATGGTGGAATCGATCCACACGGCGCAGTTCGGGAAGAGCGGGGTCCACACCTCGAAGCCGTGGCACTGGAAGGCGAGATCGGTGCCTCGTGCAGCCGCGATCAGTACCGGGCTCACCGCGCGATGGTCGGGGTGGTGCTCGAGGAAGAACGGCAGATAGACGATGTCGGGACGGATCTCGAGCAGCGCGGCACGCAGCCGCGCTGCCGCGTCCGCATCGCGATCGAGCTTGGTGTCCTCGCAATCGAGAAATGCAACCTTCCTGACCCCGAGGATGCCGAGAGCCTTGTACGCCTCTTCCTTGCGGCGGGCGATGAGCTCCAGCTCGGCCTCGTGGAGCTCGGCGCCTTTGAGACGGTTGACGTTCGCCGCACCGCGACGCCCGTCCGTGAGGTACATCACCGTGACGTCCGCCCCGGCATCGACGTGACGGGCGATGGTGCCTCCGCAGCCGATGACCTCGTCATCCATGTGGGGTGCGAGCACGACGATCTTCTGTGCGCCGGGCTCCCAGTCGATGGAGGGTCCATGGAAGAAATCCTCGGCCTGCTGCAGCCCTTCGTAGGTGTGCAGCGCGCCACGCCGGCCACCGGACAATCGGCCGCGCAGGCGGCTCAGGATGGATCTCATGGCTCCCCTCACTTCCCCCGTCAATTCATGCGTTTGCGCGGAAGGATAACGCCCTGAGGCAGCCGCGGCCCCCGCGCCGGGCCTGAAGTGTGACGCCGTGCGCGCTCCGGGGCCAGCATGGCAGCGGACATATTATCGATCTGCCAAAGGCGAAGCGCCGCCAGGCAGCATGCTCGGGCCCGCAAAGT
Source organism: Steroidobacteraceae bacterium (assembly GCA_044225565.1). GTDB lineage: Bacteria > Pseudomonadota > Gammaproteobacteria > Steroidobacterales > Steroidobacteraceae > CAVXAE01. Next base: position 27,331 of record JBGAIL010000048.1, read on the forward strand.
GAGCCCTGAGCACGGCCGCAGCCGGCCGCGGCCGGCGCTCCTGGGTCGCGAAATCGACTTCGGCCAGCCCGAAGCACGGTGCCGTGCCTTCGGTCCACTCGAAATTGTCCATCAGCGTCCAATAGAGATAGCCCAGCACGTTGGCCCCCGCGCTCACAGCAGCTGCGAGCTCGCGAAGGTGGCTCTCGACGAACGCCGTTCGCTGCGCCTCGTCGCGGGTCGCGATGCCGTTCTCGGTGATCATCAGCGGCAATCCGTAACGCCCGAACCGCAACAACGTGCGTGCGAGGCCTGGAGGATAGATCTCCC
>JBGAIL010000049.1:0-27592 GCA_044225565.1 Steroidobacteraceae bacterium
GGCTACCTTCATCATCGCCACGCCGCTGCTGGCGAAACTCTGGCAGCGGCTCGAAGCGCGCGAGCGCGATCCCGGAGCATCGACGAAGCTCGCGTGGGGCCTCATGGCGCTCGCGGCGGGCTACGTCGCGGTCGCGTGGGTCGCACCGACGCTTGGTGAAACGCAGGCGCTCAAGCCTTCCTGGGGCTGGCTCGTGCTGACCTACGTATGCTTCGGAATCGGCGATGCACTCGTCTGGCCCATCCAGATCTCGCTCGTGAGCCGGCTCGCCCCGGCCCACCTTTCGGCGCTGCTCGTCGGCGGGTGGTACGTCACCATCGGCATCGGCAGCTGGCTCACGGGCTACATCGGAGCGCTCGGCTTCGCGTGGGGCCTCAAGCCGCTCTTCTTCGCCATCGCTGCCGCACTGACGATCGTGGGTGGCCTGCTGTGGTCACTGAGCCCGCGCCTGCGGAGCATGGAGCATTCCGGCGCCTGAGGGCGCCATGAGCTTTGGCCCTGTCCGCGCTTCCGGAGTGGACCTTTTCACGGGGCCATTCTCCGCCGAGCATCGTGGCCCATGAGCCTGTTCGGACGCGAAGAGTATCTGCGGCGCATCCGCGCCACGAAAGAGCGGATGGCGAAGGCGGGCATCGACCTGCTGCTGGTGTCTTCCCCCGAGAACATCAACTACCTCACGGGTTATGCCGGCTGGTCGTTCTACGTGCCACAACTGGTGGCACTGACGCTGGATGCGCAAGAGCCGGTGCTCGTCACGCGTCAGATGGACGTGGCGTGCGCAGACTTCACGGTTTTCCTCGACTCGTCGAACGTCGTCGGCTATCCCGAGCACTACATCGGCACGATCGAGTGTCATCCGATGGATTTCATCGCCCGAACGCTGCAGGAGCGTGGCTTCGCGCGCGGCACCATCGGTGTCGAGAAAAGCGCGCATTTCTTTTCCGTGCGGTCCTTCGAGGTGCTGCGGAAGCATCTCGCGGGCCTCCCGTTCGCCGACGCGGACCTGCTGGTCGACTGGGTGCGTGTGATCAAATCCGAAGCCGAGATCGCGGTGATGCGCGAGGCGGGCGCAATCGCGGATGCGGCGATGAAGGGAGCGGTCGATGCGATAGCGCCGGGCGTACGCGAATGCGACGCGGCGGCGGCCCTCTACGCCGCGCAACTCAGAGGCACGCCGCAGGCCGGCGGCGGCGTACCGAACAGCGTGCTCATGCCGGCCGGCGTGAAGACTCGCGCCCCGCACCTCAAGTGGACGGACGAGCCTTACCGCGCGAACCAGGGCGTGAACATCGAGCTGTCCGGCTGCCGTCACCAGTATCACTGCGGGCTCGCCCGGACGGTCTACCTCGGCAAGCCGTCTGCGAAGCTGTTCGATCTGGCCCGGATCGTCGTGAGCGGGATGGAAGCAGTGCTCTCACGCGTGGCACCGGGAGTTCGCGGAGAGCAGCTCGCCGAAGTGTGGCTGGCGCAGATCCGGCGCGCCGGTTACGAGAAGGCCTCCCGGATCGGCTATTCCATCGGCCTGTGCTTCCAGCCGACCTGGCTCGAGCGGACCATCAGCCTGCAGCCCGGTGAGCAGGCCGAGCTCGCGCCGAACATGACGTTCCACCTGATGTGCGGCATGTGGGGGGAGGGCGAGGACAACCTGGTGATGAGCGAGACGTTCCGCGTCGCCGAGCGAGGCGCGGAGCTGCTCACCCATTATCCGCGCGAGCTGCTGGTGAAAGCCGCATGAGAGGAGGCGACACGATGGCGATGTACGTGGTGAGAAACGACTTCCTGACGCGCAGCCGCCGCGCCACGGCGCACCGTCGCCTCGACGCCATCGACCTGAAGATACTCGCGCGCCTGCAGGCCGACGGCCGGATCACCACGGTGCGTCTCGCCGAGCACGTGAACCTGTCTCCCAGCGCATGCCACGAACGCGTCACATATCTCACCGCCCGGGGTTTCATCAAGAGCTTCCGTGCCGAGGTGGACCTGCAGCGCGTCGTGAAGTACGACCAGGTGATGGTGGAGATCACGCTGGGCAACCACAGCTACCAGAGCCTGGAGCGTTTCGAGAAGCGCGTCACGAGCCTGCCGGAGGTGGTGGAATGCATCGCGGTCGGCGGCGGCATCGACTACCTGCTGAAGTTCGTCGTGAACAGCATCGCGAGCTATCAGGAGATCCTGGAGCAGCTGCTGCAGGAGGACATCGGCATTCGCCAGTACTTCACCTACGTCGTCACCAAGGTGGTGAAGCCGATGACGGCGCTGCCGATCGAGCACTTGTACGCCCGCTCGCGGCGCGAGGCCGAGCGCGCCTGACGCTCACGGCGAGCCGGAGGTGAATGCCGGCCCGCGATGGACGATGTTCCCTGCGAGCAGCGTGAGCTCACATTTCAGATCGCGGATCTGCTCCACGGGAATGGCGTACAGGTCGCGATCCCACACTGCGACATCCGCCTGTTTGCCGGCTTCGAGCGACCCGATGCGGTCTTCCAGGAACAACTGTCTCGCCGCCCAGACGGTGTAGGAGCGCAGCGCGTCGCGCACCCCGATTGATTGCGCGGTGCCGAAGGGATGCGCGCCATATGTGCCCTTCAAGGTCTCGCGGGCGACCGATGCCCAGATGCCGTCCCGGGCCGCGAGCGGCGTGACGTCGAAGTCGGAGCCGCCGGCCCAGAGCACGTGCTTGTCGAGGTAGGTGCGGAACGGCATGAGTCGCAGGTCGCGCTCCTTGCCGAAATTGCCCGCATACACATCGCCGATCCACCACATGAAGCCCGCCTGCGCTTCCGGATAGCCTGCATCGTGGAGCTTCTGCAGCGTGGCCATGGCATCGATGGCCCGATCCGTTGGGACGTTGGCATGGATGATGGAGTGACGCAGGCCATGCGTGGGCCGCTCGCGCAACACGCCCGCATACGTGTCCACCACCCAGTCGATGGCACGATCGCCGATGGCGTGCGTGCCGACGTGCATGCCTGCATCGTGGAACATCCGCACTATCTCGCGATAGGTCCCGGGCTCGATGAGCGGATAGCCGGTGTTCCCGGCATCCCGCTCGGTATAGTTGCGGCTCCAGTCCTGATACATCCATGCGGTGCGCGCACCGCCGCTGCCGTCCAGGAACAGTTTGACGCCGCCTGCGATGAGACGGCCGTCGTTGAGGCCGGGCTCGTAGGGACGCGTGATCTTTCCGACGCGCTCGATCAGCTGCCTGGCGTCCTCCACGGTGCCATTCGCTTCCCACAGCACGAATATGCGGGCGTCGAGCTCCCCAGCCGCGCGCATGTCGCGATAGATAGCCCACTTCCCGGCCGGCACGCCCGGATCCTTGATCGCGGTCATTCCCTCGGCGTTGACTTCGCGGATCACCTCCCGGATGCCGCGGCGCTGCTGCTCCGGTGAGTAGGGTGGAACGAGTTTGAGAACGATGGCGGTAGCACGCTCCTTGAGCACGCCGGTTGGATTGCCGTCGGCATCCCTGTCGATGGTGCCGGCGGGAGGGTCTGGCGTGTCGCGCGAGATGCCGGCGAGCCGCAACGCGCTACTGTTCACCACCGCGTAGTGTCCAGTGGCATGCGAGAGGAACACGGGGTTGTCGGGCGACGCGCGGTCGAGGTCGGACGCGAGGATGTAGCGCTGCTCGGCGAGCTTGCCTTCATCCCATCCGCGACCCAGGATCCATTCGCCCGGCGCCAGGGTCCGCGCCCTGGCGCGCACTCGCTCGACGACATCCGCGATGCTCCGCGCTCCCGGGTAGGCGACGCTCACTTCGAGCGCGCCGCTGCCATCCAGATGGAAGTGCGTGTCGATCAGGCCCGGAGTCGCGGTGCGTCCCTGCAGATCGATGACGCGCGTGCCTGGGCCCACGTAACGCCGGATCTCCCGATCGGTGCCCAGCGCTACGATGCGCCCATCGGCGATCGCCAGCGCCTGCACGATCGAGTCTCGGGCGTCCATGGTGATGAGCTTGCCGTCGAGGAGCACGGTCTGCGCCGGTGCGATGCGCTCCGCGGCAGCCGGAATGGCAATAGTGGCGAGAATGCAGGCGGCCATTGCCGCCGGGCCCGATAGGGGAAGCAGAGTGGCTTTCATGCGGCGACGATAGCAGCCTCACCGCCGGTCGTCATGAAGCGGGATGAAGCGCTGATGATACCGGCTCGCTCCGCGCTCAGTCGCGGACGACGAGCTCGCGCGGCAGCGTGGTGAAGGGCTCGCCGCCACCCGGCGTCACGACCATGGACTCCGTGATGTAGAGACCCCAATCCTCGAAGAGGAGATTGGGATGCACGTGGAAGGTCATCCCCGCTTCTAGCGGGGTCTCGTCGGCCGGATGCAGGCTCATCGTGCGCTCGCCCGAGGTCGGAGGGTAGGCGATACCGATCGCGTAGCCGCAGCGCGTCTGCTTTTCGATACCGTACCCGGCGAAGGCCTTGAGCATCGCCCGGGCGACGTCACCACAGGTCTGGCCAGGCCGCGCGGTCTCGAGTGCGGCCTCGATGCCCGCCTGCGACGCCTCGGCGGCGTTGCGAACTGCATCGGGCGGCCTGCCGAAATGCACCGAGCGGGACACCGTCACCTGGTACCTGTAGCGGCAGCCCATGAGCTCCATGTACGCTGTCTCGTCGCGCTGGAAGCGACCCTCTCCCCAGGTGATGTGCGGCGCCGCGCCGCGTTTGCCCCGCAACAGATAGATCGGCGAGCTGATGTGGAAGCCGCTGAACTGCTCCGTGCCCGCGGTCTGCGCGCGCGCGATCTCGCCAGCGACGTCACTCTCGCGGGCACCGACTCGCACATGATCCAGCGCCGTGCGCATCGAGCGCTCGACGATGGCGGCTGCCTGGCGCATGACTTCCAGTTCCGCCGGGGACTTCACCGAGCGCAGCCGCGCAAGCTTCAGCCCGATGTCCGCCCAACGGGCGTCGGCAAGCGCATCCACGAGGCAGTCCCGATAGCGTGGGGTGAGATAGAAGCTGTCGAGCTCGAGGCCGATGGCGCCGCGCCCCAATCCCCGGCGCTTCACCTCCTCAGCGATGAACTGCGCCGGATTGCGCCCTGCGATCTGCACCACGTCATCGGCGTAGGCCACCACCGAATCCGCCGACAGCCAGCTCGTGAACCCGACGCACGGCACATCGATGCGCCGCCCGACCCACAGGGGCTCCGGCAGGTTGGGGGAGACCACCAGCGCCTGGGGAACATAGAAGGACCAGGCGTCATACCCGCTGATCCAGACGATGCTGCACGGGTCGGTCAGCAGGAGGGTATCGATCCCCTCGCGGTCCATCATTGCGTACACCGCGCGCAGCCGTGTTGCGTATTCCCGTACCGTGAACGGAGCCTTGCTCATGGATTCCCCGTGAAGCGCGAAAGGGCCATGCCGGCATTGTGGGTTTGGACGACCGTCGAATCCACGGATTTGCGAGGCGATTTCCCCGGGTTTCTCCGGCAGCCACATTGGTAGATTCCGGCCGTGAAGCGTTACCGGCTCAAGCAGGCGTTCATCTCCATCCATCGCTGGGTCGGACTCACCGCAGGGCTGGTGCTGGTCCTCATCGGACTCACCGGCAGTGTGAGCGTCTACTGGCGCGAGCTGCACGAGCTCACGGATTCGCGCTTGCGCGTCGCGACGCCGCATGCCAAAGGCTATCGGCCGTACGCCGAGATCGTCGCGGCTCTCAACGACGCCTTCCCGGGCCGTGAGGACGCCTGGGCACTTTATCCGCCGTGGAACTCCCGCGGTGTCATGTATGCGGTCTACGAATTTCCCGAAGAGCGCGCCGATGCGTACGAATCTCCGCTGTACGTCGCCATCGATCCCTATCGTGCGCAGGTGACGTCGCACTACTACTGGGGCGAGTCGCCGGTCAGCTGGATCTACAACCTCCATTCGCACCTGCACGCGGGGCCTGCAGGAATGGGCATCGTCGGGGTCCTGGGCATCTTCCTGCTGCTGCTCGCGCTCTCCGGGGTGTATGTATGGTGGCCGGTGGGAAGGTTCGTGAAGCGACTGTTCGTGCCGGAGCACCGGCAGGGGGCGGCTCGCCTGGAGTTCGATCTGCATCGCGTCGGCGGCATCTATCTCTGGGCCCTGCTGTTCGTGCTGTCGCTGAGCGGGATCCTCATCGTGTTCGAGCAGCAGATGAGCAAGGCAGTCGGCGCCGCGGAGAGCCCGCCTGCGCCGCTCAGCGCCCCGCGCTCGGGCGCGCTGCCGATCTCCGCCGACGAGGCAGTCGCTCGCGCCCGGCGCCTCTTTCCGGATGCGACGCTCAAGGCGCTGCACGTTCCCGGCGGTCGTCGCGTCGCCTATCAGGTGAACCTGCGGCAGCCCGGCGAGACCTTCGACCTCTTCTATCCGAACACCAACGTGTGGATCGACCAGTATTCCGGCGAAGTGCTGCGCGTGGAGGATCCCCGGCAGTTCGACGCCGGCCGGCGCTTCATGAACCTTCGGGTGCCTTTCCACGGCGGTGAGGCGCTCGGCGCCTGGGGTCGCGTGCTCACGTGCCTGACCGGATTCGTTCCGCTGCTGATGTTCTACACGGGCATCAGGCAATGGCTGAGGGCCCGACGCAGCGTCAGTTCCCGCGCCTGAAGGTATCGCGGCCGCCGAGCACCGTGAGCATCACTTTCGTGTCGAGCAGCGCGGCGGGCCCGATCGCCAGGATGTCCTGCGAAAGGACGGTGAAGTCGGCGAGCTTTCCGGCCGTGAGCGTGCCTCTGTCCCGCTCGGCAAAGCTCGCGAAAGCGCCGTCCACCGTGTAATGCCGCAGCGCAGCCTCGATGCCGATGCGATTGTCCGGGTACCAGCCGCCGTGCGGAGTGCCCTCCGCCGTCATGCGAGTGACGGCGCAGTACATGCCGAGCAGCGGCGACATGTCCACCACGCTCCAGTCGCTGCCGAAAGCCTGCACGATGCCTGCGTCGTCGAACAGTCTGAAGGCATTGGCGATCGCCGCCCGTTTCGGCCCGAGCAGCACCGCGTAGTTGCCGAGCGTGGTGTCGTCTGGATTGGCGAAGAGAGGCTGCGTCGACACCACGATGCCGAACTTTGCCATGCGTGGCAGGTCCGCGAGCCTCGGCACCTCCACGTGTTCGATGCGGTGCCGCCGGCCTCGGGTGCCATTGACCTTCGCTGCGTACTCGAAAGCGTCCACCGCCTGCGACATGGCCTTGTCCCCGATCGCGTGCAGCATCACCTGGAAGCCTTCGCGGTCGTAGAGCGCGACGGTCTCGTTGAGATCGTCCTGTTTCCAGAACGGCAGCCCCGTGCCGCCGCGCGTGTAAGGCTCGTACATCTCGGCCGTCGCCTTGTCGACGGTGCCGTCGAGGAAGCCTTTCACCACGCCGAACTCCAGCATGGGTCCGCGATAGGTGTCGCGGAGGCTGCGGTAGCCGGCGAGATCGTCCGTGGTCAGCCGCTTCATGGCGCCATTGAAGGTGGGATTGCTCGCCTGGCCGGGCACGATCGGCGTCGCGAAGCGGAATCGCAGTTTGAGCTGCCCTGCCGCGGCGGCCCGCAGGAAGGCAGCGTGATCCTCGGGCGACCACCACGCATTCTGGATGGAAGTGAGCCCTTTCGAGGCCGCTTCGTCCATGTGTGCGAGTAGTGCGCGGTAGTTGTCTTCGGCGCTCGGCGTGGGCACGTGACCGTCCATGAGTCGCATGGCCGCTTCCTTCAGCTCGCCCGTCAGCTCGCCGTCGGCGTCTTTCGTGATCTCGCCAGTCGCAGGCGGTGGCGTATCGCGCGTGATGCCTCCCAGCTCGAGCGCTTTGGTATTCGCCAGCGCGCCATGGCCGTCTCGATCCCACAGATACACTGGCCGGTCGGACACCACCGCATCGAGTTGGCGCCGGTGGGGTGTCTTGTCCGGGAAGGCCGCGTAGCTCCACCCTTCGCCCGTGATCCATTCGCGGTCCGGATGCGCGCTGGCGTACTCGGCCACGAGCTTCTGGATGTCCGCGAGATCCTTCGCGTCGTGGAGCATGAGGGCATCGACGGGAGGCCCCGGAAAATGCGAGTGGGAGTCGATGAAGCCGGGCACGACGCGTCGGCCCCGGAGGTCTTCCACGATGGTGCGCGGCCCGGCGAAGTGCGCACGGCTTCGTCTGCTCGGCGTGGGAGGACGCTCGCCCCGTACGGCGATCGCCTCTGCCGCGGGCTTGCCGGGATCTCCGGTCCACACCTTGCCGTTGACGAAGATCCGGTCCGCGGATTCGGCCCCGCAGGCAGTGCCAGCGACGAAGGCGAGGAGCGCCAGAGAGAGCCTGCAGTGAATCGAAAGCATTGAAAGCCTCGGGCTGTCGGGAGCGTGCGTGTCGCCGCATGCGTAGTGTGTCCGCGCGCTCCGGAAAGTTCATCGCTTTGTGTCGTCCGCTGCCGTTGAATATCCTGCGATGCCTCGCTTTCAAGCGCGAGCGTGTGCCGTGAGTCGTGCACGATGTGCCGCATGGCCGAGCACGCGCAGACACAGGACGACACCAACGGCTTCTCCGGCACGCGTTCGCGCGCCCGCGAGCGATTCCTTGCGGCGGTCGAAACGGCAGGAGGGCATTCGACCACACTGACGAATCCTCGTTCACGCGGCCCGGCGGGCGAGGCGGTCACGCTCGAGACCGGCTGGATCGGGCCGCCGGACGCACGGAACGTGCTGATGTCGATCAGCGGCACGCACGGCCTGGAGGCCTTCGCCGGCTCGGCGGCGCAGATCGGCCTCGCGCGCAGGCTGGGGGATTCGCCGCTTCCGGCCGGCACCGCAGTCTTGCTGGTTCACGGGTACAACGGTCACGGCTGGGCGCATTCGAGCCGTGCGAACGAGAGCAACGTCGATCTCAACCGCAATATGATCGACTTCGCCGCACCGCGACCGCAGAACGCGCTATACGATCGCGCCGTGCACGATCTTTTCGCGCCTCGACGGTTGTCGGGGGACGTGGTCGGCCAGATGAGAGACGGCATCCGCGAGCTGAGTGCGCGCCACGGATACGACGCCGTGATGGATGCGATCAATCGCGGGCAGTACACCCGTGCGGACGGCGTATATCACGGTGGCTCGCAGCTCGAATGGTCGAGCGCGACGCTGCTCTCCCTGATTTCCCGGCAACTGGCGGGCGCGAGGTGCGTAGCCTGCATCGACTGGCACACGGGCATGGGCAGCTTCGGTGAGCCCTTCTTCATCTGTTTCCACGACCCGAGGCACGCCAAATTTCAGGATGCGGCACGGTTCTGGGGCCGCGAGCGCCTGCTCGACGAGAGCGGCTACGCGGATGCGCCGCGGCCGAGCTATCAGGGGCTGGTCATCAACGCCGTCGAGCGGGCCATCGAGGCGCAGGGCGCGCGGATGATCGGCGCCGTCGTCGAATTCGGCACCTATGAGCCGGACCGGGTAGAGGCGGGAATCATGATCGACCGCGCGCTGCGCTTCGGCGGTGCCTCGCTGCCCGAGTCGCGCGCCGCAGCGCTCCGCGAAGCGATGCAGGAGACCTTCAATCCGGACAGCCGGCGCTGGCGCGAATCCGTGGCGGCGCATTCCCGCGCGATCTTCGATTCGACGCTGGAAGGACTCGCGGAGTGAGCGGCGGCCTGAAACTGGCCCTTGCGAAGCTTCTGAAGTGGACCTTCACAGGAGAGCCACCGGCCGGTCACCATCCGGCACATGACGGGAGACCCGCCGGGACGTGCCGGCGGGCGCAGCTGGCACCGGTCATCATCTGGGGGACCACTCAATGAGAGCGTCGATCGATACTCATCGGAAAATCCCGTCCGCGGTGCGCGAGGCGCTGCGGCACGACGCGCGCAAGTGGCTGATCGCCGCTTCCATGGCGGCTGGTGCGGGGCCCATGGCCGCCCTCGCGCAGGAAGTCGCGGAGGAGCCATTGCAGGAAGTGGTCGTCACGACCGAGTTCTTCCGGCCGACGCAGGCCTCGAGCGCCACCAAGTTCGACCTGGCGGTGCAGGACACGCCACAGGCCATCAGCGTCCTCACGGACGACGTCCTGCAGACCTTCAACACGACCAGCCTGATGCAGGTCGACAAGTTCGTCGCCGGCCTGCACACCAGCGGCAACGACGCCAACGTGAGCTATTTCAGCGGCCACATGCAGGCGCGCGGCTTCACGCTCGACGAACTCTCGGGGTACAAGATCAACGGCTTCAGCACCATCCGCGAGTTCCAGCCGGCGCTGGCGGTGGCGGAGCGCGTGGAGTTCGTGAAGGGGCCTTCGTCGGTCGTCTACGGGTGAACAACTACGGCGGCACGATCAACACGGTGCTCAAGGCTCCGAAGAGCATGCCGGGTACAACCTACAGGGCCAGCTGGCCTCCTATGGCACCTACAGCCTGATGATGGATGCCACGGGTCCGATCGGCAGCGAAGGCAAGGTGCGCTACCGCCTGGTCGGCGCCTACGAGGACCGCCAGTCCATCAAGCACGGCTTCGGGTTCGAGCGCTATCCGCTCTACGGGCGGCTGCAGTGGGACCTGAGCGATGCGACCACGCTCGACGCGTACCTGCTGTACCAGAAGGAAAAGGCGGTCGACGATTTCGGCGCCATGGCGCAGCCCGATGCCTCCGGCAGGGTGCGCGAGCCGACCGGCGTGGACCGGCATCTCTTCCTCGGCGACCCGGACTACAACGACATCGGCCGGGAGAGCTTCCAGGCGTTCGCCAGCGTCGCGCACCGCTTCGCCAACGACTACACGGGCACGGTGAAGGCCGGATACTCCGAGAACACCCACGAATACAAGGCGCTCTATCTCTACACCTACGGCTACTACAACAATCCGTTCGTCGACGTCTACACCAAGTTCGACAGCCGCAAGATCGAGAGCTACGACGCCGAGCTCTCTTTCGGCGGCGATTTCGAGCTCTTCGGCCGCACCCACAAGCTGATGCTGCTCGCCGAGTCGCGCACGATCGACTTCGGCTTCACGCTGTTCCCCTTCTACAACCTGGGCTCGGTGAACCAGTACGCGCCGGACTTCTCCTCGGTGCTGGGGTTCGACGACCTGCTGCCGGGCAGCTCTACGGTGACGGTGAACGACTACCTGCTCACCTCGAACGGCTTCACGGACCGCAAGCAGAAGCGCTACGCGCTCGGCAGCCAGGCGCTGTTCGGGCTCACCGAGCGGCTGCACATGCTGGTCGGCCTGCGCTGGGACCGCATCAGTCAGGACGAGACCAGCCTCAAATTCGATCCGGATCCGACCGACGACGTGCATTTCTCCGAGGAGAACGTGCAGACGAAGCAGACGAACACCCATCTCACGCCGCGCTTCGGGCTGGTGTACGACGTCACGCCCGAGGTCAACGCCTATCTGAGCTATTCGCAGGGCTTCATCCCGCAGGATGGGCAGACCCGCGGCGGCAGGGGCATGGACCCCGAGACGGGCGTGCAGTACGAGCTCGGCCTCAAGGGCGAGTTCGCGGACGGCAAGCTCGGCGCGAGCCTCATCGGCTTCTACATCGAGCGCAAGGACGTCGCGGTCGCGGATCCCACCAACAACCGGGATCTCGGCGAGGACTTCCGCATCTCCAACGGCCGCGAGCAACGCCACAAGGGCATCGAGCTCGAGGTGTTCGGCCGGGTGGCGCCGAACCTCAACATGATCGGGACCTATGCCTACCTCGACACCCGCATCACCCGGGACGACTCCTCGTTCGACGTTCGGGACCTTTCGCTCGGCAACCGGGTGAGCGGCGCGCCGCGCAACTCCGGCAGCCTGTTCTTCGAGTACGAGATCCCGCGCGGCCCGCTCGCCAAGCTCTCCTTCAACGGCGGTGCGGCGTACGTGGGCAAACGCGTCAGCCAGTCGGTGAACCTGCGTGCCTACTACTACGGCACGCCCGGCTTCGCGCCGTTCGAGTTCGACGACTACACCACGGTCGACGCCGGCCTGACCTACCGCGGCTTCGAGCGGACGGAGCTGCGCTTCCAGGTGAGCAATCTCTTCGATGAGGACTACTTCAACCAGGTGCAGCCCGATTTCGACTGCTGCGGGCCGAACCTGCTGCAGAGGGGCACTTCGCGCGAGTACAGTCTGAGCATGTCGTACCGGTTCTGAGCACGGGAGAAGGCATGCGAGCGGTCACCCTGGCGGTCTCCATCTGGCTGGTGGCGGTGGGCGTGGCGCTGGCCGCACCGCCGCAGGGGAAGGATCTGATCTGGCCGCGGTCCGCGCCGAGCCTGCCGGGAGAGAGCGAAGGGCCGTTCAAACGGCTGGTCATCGAAGGGGGCACGCTGGTGGATGGCACCGGAGCGCCTCCGGTGGGGCCGGTCACCGTGGTGGTCGAAGGCCAGCGCATCACGGAGATCTACGGGCTGCCCGGCCTCTACACGCCGCAGCTCGATGCTTCCGGCCGGCCGCAGCTGCAGCCCGGAGACAGGCACATCGACGCGCGCGGCTCGTTCATCCTGCCCGGCCTCATCGACAGTCACGTGAGGGTGCTCGACCAGTCCATCCGCCCCAACGCGGGCAACACTTCCCGCGAAGGCAACGCGCCTCCGGAATACGCGCTGAAGCTGCTGATCGCCCATGGCGTGACGACCATCGCCTCGATGCAGTCGCTCGACGTCATGGACTGGGCGAACGACATGAAGCGGCAGTCCGCCGAGAACGCGATCACCGCACCCAACATCGAGATATGGGCGGACTTCCCCGCGCGCACGCCCGAAGAGGCGCGCGCCCGCGTTCGCGAGGCCAAACGGCGTGGGGCGACCGGCCTCGGCGAGGGAGACATCGAAGGCCCGCTCGAGGCGATGCTCGCCGGGCTCGATGAGGCGAAGAAGGCGGGCCTGCCCACCTACTGGTGCCTGCACGAAGAGAAGACGCAGCAGCTGAACACGCTGCAGTGGGCTCGCGCCGGCATGAGCGGCTGGCCGCACTCCAATGGCCTGCCGAACTCCATGTATGAGGACCGTGCGTTGCGCCGGTACCCGCCGGATTTCAACTACAACGACCCTCACTACGCCATGCGCCAGCCCCGCTGGGAGGGCGTCACGCCCCGCGGCGAGCGCTGGTGGCAGCTGATCGACGAGCTGGTGAAGCTGGATTTCACGCTCGGCCCGACCTTCGACGTCTACGAGGCCCACCGCGACTACAACGCCGTGAGTCGCCTGGAATGGAACGACGAGTACATCCATCCGGCGCTGCGCAAGCTCTTCATGCCGGGCGACGGTCGCTACAACACCGAGTTCGCGGACTGGAGCACGGCCGACGAGATCACCTGGAAGAACATCTTCCAGGTGTGGATGCAGTTCGTGAACGACTTCAAGAACCGCGGCGGCCGCGTGGTGGCGGGCTCCGACGCCGGCTACTACTGGACCACCTACGGCTTCTCGTTCATCCGCAATCTCGAGCTGCTGCAGGAGGCGGGGTTCAGCCCCCTCGAAGTGATCCGCTCCGCCACGCTCGACAGCGCGAAGTGGATGCGCATCGCGCGCGACACCGGCTCGGTCGAGGTCGGCAAGCGGGCCGACCTGCTGGTGATCGACGTCAATCCGCTCGCCAACCTCAAAGTGCTCTACGGAACGGGCACCGTGGGGAAGAGGCCGGATGGCAGCATCGGGCGCATCGGTGGCGTGCGCTACACGGTCAAGAACGGCGTGCTCTTCGATTCGAAGAAGGTGCTCGCGAACGTGAAGGAGATGGTGCAGGCCGCGGATGCCCGGGACGCGACCCAGGCGACGAAATGAGACGCCTGCAATGGCGCGGGGCGGTCGCGGCGCTCGTCGTTCTCGCCGGGCACGAAGCCGCTGCGGGCGAGCCGGCGGAGAAGGGGCCGGGCCAGCGCAGATCATCCACCGAAGTCGCGGAGGCCTATGCGCGTGCGGCGAGCTATGTGCCTTGGCAGGTGCCCACCTGGTTGCCGCAGGACGAAACCTACGCTGCGCGCTGGTCGCCGGATGGCCGGCAGTTCCGCTTCATGCGCGCCGGTCCCGTGGAGCGTGGCGGGGATGCAGCTTCCGGGCGACGGCTGAAGCTCGAGGAAATGGTCGGCGATGCGCGCGATGGCCGCCTTCGCCCGAGCCCGGTCGCCGGGCCGACGCCCGGTGCGCAGCCCACCACGCTCGACCCTCAGGGTCGCGTAGGAATCGGGCTCGAAGGATTCAACCTCTGGGCCGTGGATTCGAAGAGCGGCTCCCGCACGCCGCTGACCCGCGACGGTACCGAGGAAAACTCCTACTCCGCACTATACGAGTTCGGCGTTCTGCTCGAAGTAGAGCGCAAGGCGTTGGGCGGCCCGATGCGCGCCGCGCAAGGCGCATGGTCGCCGGACGGCCGCTACTTCGCCAGCTTCCGCTACGACCAGCGCGCGGTAGGCAGGACGCTCTACTGGTTCGCCGTGACGGACAAAGGCTACGGCGCCCGCCCGCAGTACGTGGAGCAGCGCGGCGCCTTTCCCGGCGAGCCCAATGCCTTCGCCGAGCTGGTGATCGTCGACATGCGCAGCCGCGAGGCGCGAACCATCCAGGCCGCGCGGTTCGAGACATTCCTGGATCCATTCACAGCCGGCCTGGTGCAGTGGTCGGCCGACGGGAAATCGCTCTATTTCCTCGAGGAAGGGCGGGGGCTGCGCTCGGTGAGCGTGCAACGCATCGATGCGGAGAGCGGCAGGGTGGAGACGCTCTATCGGGAGCAGTCCCGGACCTATCTCATGCTGAGCGGCTCGCGCTATCCGGCAATCTGGTCCGTGCTGCGCGATGGCAGGCGCATGCTCTGGTTCTCGGAGCAGGATGGCTGGGGTAATCTTTACGTCGTCGATCTGCGGGCCGGGAAGATCGCGCACGCAGTCACGACCGGGGAGGGCGTCGTCACGCGGCTGTTACGCGTGGACCAGGCTTCCGGCTGGGTATATTTCCTCGCCGTGGGGCGTGACCGCCGCATCGACCCATATTTCAAACAGTTGTGGCGCGCACGTCTCGATGGCACGGCGACGGAGCAGTTGACGCCGGAGGATGCCGATCACTTCGTCTCCATGCCGGCGCGTGGGGCGGCGTTCCTCGACGTCCAGTCGGCGGGCGTCGCTTCGCCGCCGCGAACGCTGCTGCGCTCCATGAACGGCAAAGTGCTGGCCACCGTGGCGGCGACGGATGCCGCCCCTTTGCAGGCACGTCGCTGGCGCGGCCCGGAGCGCGTTCGCGTCCGCTCGGCGGACGATCGATATGACGTCTATGTCACGGTGTTCAGGCCGAGCGACTACGACGCGAAGCTGCGTTATCCGGTGCTCGATTACGTCTACGGGCTGTCGAGCCTCGCCTTGACACCGCGCAGCTTTCCACTCGGCCGCGGCGCCGAATTATCGGATTCCTACTGGCACGCGCAGGCGACGGCGGAGCTGGGCTTCATCGTCGTCAAGCTGGACGCGCCCGGAACGCCGCTGCGCGGCCATGCTTTCGCGAGGGAGTCCTATGGCGAAGGGCACGTGGGCGCCATGCTGGAGCATCACGTCGCAGCGTTGCGTCAGCTCGCGCAACGCGATCCCTCGATGGATCTCGATCGCGTCGGCATCTTCGGCTCATCGGGCGGTGGCTACACCTCGACGCGCGCGATGCTGCTGCACCCCGATTTCTTCAAGGCCGCCGTCTCGTTCTCGAGCTCGCACGACCTCCTGCGCCTCTATGGACCGGAATGGGGGGAGCGGTACATCGGGCCTTTCGAGACCCATCGCGCGCTCTACGAGCGGCTTTCGAACACCACTTACGCGGATCGCCTGCGAGGCCCGCTGCTCCTGGCCCACGGGGAAGCCGACACGGAGGTGACCATCCTGATGGATCAGCAGTTCGCCCATGCGTTGATCGCCGCCAATCGCGATTTCGACATGCTCTACATCCCGAACGCGGAGCACGACCTGGATTCGAACGCGTACGCCGTGCGCAAGCGCTGGGACTTCTTCATCCGGCATCTGCGCGGCGAGCAGCCGCCTCCCGGCTTCAGGCTTCCCGAACCTTCGGGCATCCATTGAGCCGCAGGCATGCAACGCTCGGCGCGGCGCTCCTGATCTCTGGCACGGTGCCCTGGTGCGACGCGTTTGCCGGAACTGCCGAGCCAGTCGCCGCCACGCCGGCATTGCGCCTCACCGAAGCTTCACTCGCCGATCTCGCGGCGGCCCTGAGGTCGGGCGCGACGAGCAGCGTGGAGCTCACGGTGCTCCACCTCAACCGCATCCTCGCCTACGACCGCCGCGGCCCAGGCCTGAATGCCGTGCCCGTGCTCAATCCCGGCGCTTTGGAAGAAGCCGCGAGAGCCGACGCATTGAGACGCCACGGCGTCGGGCTCGGCCCTCTGCAAGGCATTCCCTTCGTCGTGAAGGATTCCTACAACGTCGCCGGCCTGCCCACGTCGGTCGGGGTTGCCGCGTGGAAGAGTCTGCGCCCGCCCGAGGACGCGTTCGTCGTCGCCCGCCTGCGGCAGGCGGTGCGGTGCTGCTCGGCAAGGCCAATCTCGACACCTTCGCGTCCAACGCCGAGGGGTACTCCGAGGCCTTCGGGCAGGTCAGGAATCCTTATGGCGCGAGGCAGTGGGTGGCAGCAGCGCCGGCTCCGCTGTCGCGGTGGCGGCACATCTGGCGGCGTTCTCCTTCGGCGGCGATACGGCGGGCTCCCTGCGGATGCCCGCGTCCGCCAACGGCATCGTCTCGCTGCGACCTACGCTCGGCCTGATCTCCACCACCGGCACTGCGCCGGGTGATCCATTGTTCGACGTGCTGGGACCCATGGCGCGCACGGTGGAGGATCTGGCGCTCGTGCTCGACGTGGTCGTCTCACCCGATCCGCGCAATCCACTCGCATCCTATCTCCCGGCCGCTGACCAGCAGAGGCCGAAGCGCTACGCGCCCGACGGCGCGTCACGCACTCTCGAAGGCAGGACATTCGCCGTTCCGCGCCGTCTCGTCGGCGACAGGTCGGATGCGCCGAGAGTGCTGACGCCGGGCGCTCCCATCCTGCGAGCTTTCGCGCAGGTACGAGAGAAACTCGCTCGCGCCGGGGCGCACGTCCGGGACGTCGACGTACCGGTGGACACGGTGCTGGACGACACCTGGTACTACGATCGGGACGTCTCACAGGCCGGAGCCGTCGCGAAGCCCATCTACGATGCGCGGGTCGCTATGGTGAACATCCGCTTGTTCGCGGACGAGTTCCGGAAATTCTGCGCGGGTTGGTGCGGCGACCCGGCCGCCCGGATGCTCGACGTCGCAGCCGTGCTCGACTATCCGGAGTTCATGGAGGCCTTCCACGTACTTCAGGACGGCACCGGGCTCGATGTGCGCAGCGAGCCCGCGGCCCTTGCGCTGAATGCCGCCGCCGGCCTCGAGCGAGGGCCGCTCTTCGCGCAATGGATGGCCCGGGAGAGGATCGACGCGCTGCTGTTTCCCGCCAGCAGCGATGCGGACCCGGATACCCGCTTCGGGCTCAACTACATGAGCGAGCTCGGCGCGCCGGGTCTCTTCGTTCCGGCAGGCTTCGTCGAGGGCTCGCCGCAAGGCGTGCTCCAGCCATTCGGCGTCGCGCTGGTCGCCCCGCGATTCGAGGAACAGCGACTGCTCCGGCTCGGTGCCGAGGTGGAATCGGCATTACGGGTTCGCGTGAATCCTGCAGTGACACCCGCGCTCGCAGACGAGACTTTCAGCCTGACCGCGCGCCGCGGCGGCCAGCCGGCGGATCGCGAGCCTCCACATGTTTCCATCCTCCAGGTGGGGTCCCCGGAGGCGATCATCGCGAGCGGAAGCGCTTCAGATGGCTCCGGGATCACCGATCTGCGTGTGTATGTGAACGGCGTGAAGAGCGAGGTCACGCGCGAAGGTGGGGACTGGAAAGCCCGGCTCGGCAAGTCCTCGGCGCACGACGCGCTGTGCGTTCGCGACGGGCTGGTCATCGTCTTCGCCAGGGATGCATCGGGCAATGCCGCGGCGGCTTCCCGGAGTCTCGGACCATCCAGCGAATGTGCGACACGATGAAGGCGCCGGGCGGCACATGGCTCGGCTATCCCAGGGGCGTGCTGCTCCTCTCCTTCACGGAGATGTGGGAGCGCTTCAGCTACTTCGGCATGCTCGCGATCCTGGTGCTGTTCCTGAGCGCGGAGACGGCACGAGGCGGCTTCGGCTGGAATGAAGCCGATGCGCTCAGGCTCTACGGCCTGTATTCGGGGCTCGCCTTCTGCATTCCGCTGCTCGGCGGCTGGATCGCCAACAACTACTGGGGAGAGCGCCGCTGCATCCTCACCGGCGGCTTTCTCATCGCCGGCGGGCATGCCTGTCTCGCAGTTGCCCACGCGGCGCAGGCGCAGGCCCACTCCGTGTTCTTTGCCGGGCTCGCGCTCATCATCCTCGGCACCATGCTGCTCAAGCCCACGATCTCCTCCATCGTCGGGCAGTTCTTCGAGCAGACGGACCAGCGGCGGGACAACGCATTCGCGCTGTTCCTCGTCGGTATCTATGTCGGGGAGATCAGCGGCGTCTTCATCACGGGCTATCTCGGAGAGCGCGTCGCCTGGCACTGGGGGTTCGGTGCCGCGGGCATCGGAATGGCGCTGGGCCTCCTCGTGTATCTCGGCGGCCAGGGGCGGTATCTCGCGGATATCGGCCTCACGCCCGTGGGTGGAGGAGGCGCGCTCGCGGCACTGCGCAATCTCTCGTCAGTGGAGAAGGACCGCATCGTCGTGCTGCTGACGCAGACCTTCTTCACCATGCTGTATTCCGCCGCGCTGTTCCAGACGGGCGGTCTGCTGACGCTGTTCGCGAAGGACTTCGTCGACCGGGATCGGTGGGGGTGGGAGATCCCGGCGAGCTGGTTCATGACCATCACGTCCATCCTCTTCATCGTCCTGACGCCTTTCGCGGCGCGGCTGTGGACTCGCCTCGGCGCGCAAGGCCGCAACCCGCGGACCTCCGTGAAGCTCGCGCTGGGACTCATCGCCATCGGCATCGCATATGCCATCGTCGCGGCCGCGAAGTTCATGCTGGACGGAGAGGCGGGCGCGAAGGCTTCGCCGCTATGGCTGGTCGTCATGTATGTGTTCTT
Source organism: Steroidobacteraceae bacterium (assembly GCA_044225565.1). Classification (GTDB taxonomy): domain Bacteria; phylum Pseudomonadota; class Gammaproteobacteria; order Steroidobacterales; family Steroidobacteraceae; genus CAVXAE01. The sequence goes on from JBGAIL010000049.1 coordinate 19,012, forward strand.
CGGCATCAGCGAGGTGCTGGTATGGGCGGGGCAACTCTCGCTCGCGAGCCGCCTCGCGCCGCAGAATCTCACCGCGCTGTTCGTCGGTGGCTGGTACATCAACATCGGCATCGGCACGTGGCTCACCGGCTATCTTGGGGCGCTCGGGTACACGTGGGGCATCGGCGAAGTATTCACGAGCGTCGCCATCGGCTCGCTGGTATCCGGTGTCATCGTGTGGCTGTTCACGCCCAGGCTCACGAGGCTGATGCACGGCATCGAATGATGCCTGGCCGACGAGTGCCGCGCGAACCGTTCCAGATCCGGCAGGCCGGTTTTCTCGCCACGCCGGCATGACTCGGATGCCAGCGCCCGGTAAAGTCGCCCGCTCGCCGCATCCGCCCGGAGTGAACCCGCATGCTCTCGTCTCGCCGTGTCGCCCCCCGGCCTGCCATTTTTCTCGCCGGCACGCTCGCCGTCGCCCTGATTCCGGTCGCGGCCCTCGCCGCCAACACCGTGCCCACCACCTTCAAGGCCCTGATGAAGGATGCCCGCATCGCCGGCGCGCTCGGGCAGATCCACTCCGAGGACGGGAAGACGCTGAAGGAACAGATCGAGATCGCGCAGATCCCCGCTCCGCCCTTCAAGGAAGCGAAGCGGGCCGAGGACTATGCGCGTCGCCTGCGCGAGCTCGGCCTCACCGACGTCACCATCGATTCCGAAGGCAACGTCATCGGCCGCCGCAAAGGCCTTCGCACCCGCCCGACGCTCGTCGTCTCGGCTCATCTGGACACGGTCTTCCCGGAAGGCACCGACGTCACCGTCACCGAGAAGGATGGCCGCTACTCGGGACGCGGCTTCGTCGACGATTCCCGGGGGCTCGCCACCAACCTGAGCGTGTTGCGCGCTCTGCAGGAGAAGCGCATCACCACCGTCGGCGACATCCTTTTCGTCGGCACCGTGGGCGAGGAGGGGCTGGGGAATCTGCGCGGCGTGAAGGCGCTGTTCCGCGACCGCAGCGACATCGACGGCTTCATCTCCGTCGACGGCGTCATCCAGCCCATCGAAGGCCAGCCGCTCCAGGCGAGCATCGTGTCGCAGGCGACCGGCAGCCGCCGCTGGAAGATCAAGTTCACGGGGCCCGGCGGCCACAGCTTCCAGAACTTCGGCATGCCGAGCGCCATCCATGCGATGGGCCGGGCCATCGCGCACATCGCGGAACTGCGCACCAGCACCGACCCCAAGACCACTTTCACCGTCGGTGTCGTGTCGGGCGGCACTTCGGTGAATGCCATCGCGCCTGAAGCGCAGATGCAGGTGGACATGCGCTCGAACGATGCCAGCGCGCTGCAGGAGCTCGAGAAGCGCGTCATGGCGGCCGCCGATGCGGGCGCGGCTGAAGAGAACGCGCGGTGGAATTCGACGGCCATGCAGGTCTCCCGCGAGCTGCTCGGCGATCGCCCGGCAGGCAGCGCGAGCAATGATCAGCCCATCGTGCACGCCTCGGTGCAGGCATGGCTCGCTCTCGGCCAGATTCGGCCCGCTCTGGTCGCTGCGAGCACGGACAGCAATGTCGCCATCTCGCTCGGCGTGCCCGCCGTGACGCTGGATGCCGGTGGCATCGGTGACAAGTACCACTCGCCCGACGAATGGTACGAGCCGAAGGATTCCTGGCTCGGCCCGCAGACGGTGATGCTCACTGCGCTGGCCCTGGTCGGCGTCGAGAAGGTCAGCAAGCCGATGCTCGCGGTTCGCAAGTAGCGGCTGCTCGTCAGCGCGAGGCGCGTGTATGGCGGCGGGCTGCCGCCCGCCAGTCGCCGCCCGCGGGCCTCGATTCGCGATTGATTGTCGCCATTGCCAGCGTCCAAGCTGGCAATGGGCGCTCGGGTCTTCAGCTCGCGAATCAGCCTTATGTTGGGTCTCTGCGCTGCGGCACTCGCGGCAGCTGCGGAGTCGGGCGACGTACTGCCGAGCGTCCGTGCACGCGTCGACCGGCTTCAGCCGGAGCGCGATCGGCGCCTCCCGGGCGACGAAGCGCTCGAAGCCGCAGGAGCGCGTATCGGGCGCGTGCTCATCGTCACCGACAACGTGTTCGATACCTCGAAGCCTCAGGAGGATGCCGCCATCCCGCGGCTCGCGAACCGCCTCCACATCCGCACGAAGCCGGGCACCATCGAATCGCAGCTGCTGTTCAGGTCCGGCGACTCCTACAGCGCTCGCGCGCTCGCCGAATCCGAGCGGCTGCTCCGCAAGACCCGTTATCTGCAGGAAGCTTCCATCCGTCCCGTGTCGTGGCGCGACGGTGTCGTCGACATCGAGGTGCGCACGCACGATGTGTGGACACTCAATCCAGGAGCCTCCTTCGGCCGCAGCGGCGGCGAAAGCAGCACCGGCCTGCAGCTCGAGGAGCTCAACCTGCTCGGCCTCGGCACCCAATTGGGCGTCGGCCTCACTTCCGATACGGACCGGACGTCCGAGAGCCTCCTGTTCCATGACGGGCAGATCTTCGGCACGTGGTGGGGGCTCGCTGCGCAGGCCGCGAACAACAGCGATGGCCGCACTTACGATCTGGGGCTCGATCACCCCTTCTTCGCGATGGATACGCGCTGGGCAGCGGGCCTTTCGCTCAAGGACGACCAGCGCATCGACTCGCTCTACGACCGCGGTGAGATCACGGACCGCTTCCGCACTCACCAGCGTCGCGCGCAGGTCTACGGTGGCTGGTCGCGAGGCCTCGTGAACGGTGCGGCGCGGCGCTGGACGGCAGGCCTCACCTACGACGAGTCCCGCTTCGATGCAGGCCCCGGTGAATGGGCGACTTCGGGGTTCGTGCCGCCGGATCGCAAGCTCGTGTATCCCTGGATCGGGTACGACTGGGCGCAGGACCATTACGCCAAGGCGCGCAACCGCGATCACATCGAGAAGACCGAGGACGTCAATCTCGGATGGCGCCTCGGCGCGCGCATCGGCTGGGCTGGCACGGCATGGGGTGCCGATCGCGACGCCGCCATCTTTTCCGCGCACCTCGACAAGGGGCTCGAGCTGGCGAGCCGCCGGACCCTGCTGCTTTCCGGCTCGCTCGGCGGGCGGCTCGAGAAGGGCAGCTTCGCCGACGCGCTGGCGAGCGTGGCGGGCCGGTACTATCAGCGACAGAGCGATCGACGCCTGCTGTATCTCGGCCTGCAGGCCGACTTCGCTCACGCACTGGATGTGGATCATCAACTGCTGCTCGGGGGCGACAACGGGCTTCGCGGCTATCCCTTGCGATACCAGGGCGGTGACGGACGCTGGCTGTTCACGGCGGAGCAGCGCTGGTTCAGCAACTGGTATCCGTTCCGGATGATCAACGTGGGTGCCGCGATGTTCTTCGACGTCGGCAGCAGCTGGGGCGACCATCCGCTCGGCCAGCCTTCGCTGGGCCTGCTCAAGGATATCGGGGTTGGCCTGCGGCTCGGAAACAATCGCTCGGCGCTCGGCAACGTGCTGCACATCGACATCGCGATGCCGCTCGATGCCACGGGCTCGATCGACAAGTTGCAGTTCCTCGTGAAGACCTACGAGATGTTCTGACCCGAAGCGCGTCCCGATCGCGGTATGCTTCGATCGCGCGCACCGCGGGGTGCATACGGGTCGGGGGCGGTGAACGTGGCGAGCAGCGAAGGCCTGGTCAGGCCAGGCATTCCGCAAGGGGTATGGATACTCGGCTTCGTCAGCCTGCTGATGGACGTCTCCTCGGAGATGATCCACAGCCTGCTGCCGCTGTTCCTCACCACGCTGGGCACCAGCGCCGTCGTCATCGGCCTGATGGAGGGGCTCGCCGAGTCCACCGCGCTGATCGTCAAGGTGTTCTCCGGAGCGCTGTCCGACTACTTCGGCAAGCGCAAGGCCCTCGCGGTGATCGGCTATGGGCTGGGCGCACTGACCAAGCCGCTGTTCGCGATAGCGACGGGTGCCGGCCTCGTGACGGCGGCGCGACTGATCGACCGCGTCGGCAAGGGTATCCGTGGGGCGCCACGCGATGCGCTCGTGGCGGATCTGACGCCGCCTGCCGTGCGTGGCGCGGCGTTCGGGCTTCGACAATCGCTGGATACCGTCGGCGCCTTCCTCGGACCGCTGCTCGCCGTCGGGCTCATGCTGCTCTGGGAAAGCGATTTTCGTGCGGTGTTCTGGGTCGCCGCGATTCCCGGCGCGGCGGCGGTGCTCCTGCTGCTGGTCGGGCTCAAAGAGCCTGCCCACGCGGAGCACTCCGGCAAGCGCGTCAATCCGCTCCGTCGTGAGCACCTGGCGCGCCTGAGCGGTGCCTACTGGTGGGTGGTCGCCATCGGCGCGGTGTTCTCCCTGGCGCGCTTCAGCGAAGCCTTCCTGGTGCTGCGAGCCCACCAGAGCGGCGTGGCCATGGCACTGGTGCCGCTGGTGATGGTGGCGATGAACCTCGTCTACTCGCTCTCGGCCTATCCCTTCGGCAAGCTCTCGGACCGCGCGAGTCATCGGGCGATGCTCGCGGTCGGCCTGGTGGTGCTCATCGCTTCGGACCTGGTGCTCGCCATCGATTCCCACTGGAGCGTCGTCCTTGGCGGGGTTGCCTTGTGGGGCGTACACATGGGCATCACGCAAGGTCTGCTCGCGAGGATGGTCGCTGATACCGCGCCCGCGGAGCTGCGTGGTACCGCATTCGGCTTCTTCAATCTGATGAGCGGTATCGCCATCCTGATCGCGAGCGTCGTCGCCGGCTTCGCCTGGGACCAGCTGGGCGCGCCGGCCACCTTCCTCGCCGGAGCCGGCTTCGCCGCGATCGCGCTGCTGGCATTGCTCCTGCGCGGTTGCGCGCGCTGAGCGCCTCCCGCATCCTGTCTCCCATGGAACTCGGCCTGCGCTCATTGCCCGTCATCGTCTGTGCCTCCAGCGCGGGGCTCGGCAAAGCCACGGCGCTGGAGTTTGCGCGCGAAGGCGCGCAGGTGATGCTCGCCGCGCGGCGCGAAGCAGAGCTTCGTAAAGCTGCCGGGGAAATTCGTGAGGCTACTGGCGTCGAGCCTCGTTTCACCGTCACGGACATCACCCGGAGAAGCGACATCGATCGCCTGGTGGAAGAGACCGTGCGCGCCTTCGGTGGCGTCTACGCCCTCATCAACAACGGCGGCGGCCCGCCGGCCGGCACGTTCGACAAGTTCGAGGACGATGCGTGGCAGAGCGCGTTCGAGCTCAACCTGCTGAGCTACGTGCGAATGACGCGCGCCGTGCTGCCACACATGCGGGCGAACGGCGGCGGGCGCATCGTCAGCTTCACGTCCTCCTCGGTGCGCAGCCCCGTGGACAATCTCATTCTCTCGAACACGTTCAGGATGGGCGTGCTCGGCATGACCAAGACCCTCGCTGCCGAGCTTGGGTCGCAAGGCATCCTCGTGAACGTGCTGGGACCCGGTCGCGTGCAGACCGATCGCCTGACGCAGCTGGACGCGCTGCGAGCGCAGCAGATCGGCAAGTCCGTCGAGCAGGTTCGCGGAGCGATGGCCGCGGCCATCCCGCTCGGCCGCTATGGCGAGCCTGCCGAAATGGCCCGTCTCGCAGTATTCCTGGCCTCTCCGGCCAACAGCTACGTCACGGGCCAGACCATCCTGATCGACGGCGGTCTGACGAAGACCTATTGAGTGCGCCGCGCGATGCGCAAACCCTGATGCTCGAGCTGGGAGTCAAGCCGGGCAAACCGCGGTGAACCGCACTATCATTGCGCGCCATGGAAGCGCCCGCGATCACCCGTCAACGAAGACCGTTCCTTGCACCCCTGTGGCTCACGGCGCTGTTCGCCATGGCCTTGCTGGCCCTGCTCTATGCCGGGTACCGCTCATTGAGCACCACCACGGTGGTGCTGGTGCGCCATGCGGAGAAGGAGCTCAGCACCATCGACAACCCTCCGCTCACGCCTGATGGCGAGGCCCGCGCCGAAAGGCTCTCCAAGCTTTTCGGCAAGGGGCAAGGCATCGGACGCATCGAAGCGATCTACGTCTCGGACACGAGGCGCACCCAGCAGACGGCCGCGCCGCTCGCTGCGCGGCTGCACATGCAGCCGCTCGTGATCCCGGGTGGGGACGTAGGGCAGATCTCGCGCCATGCGATGCGCGACCATCGCGGCGGCGCCGTGCTCATCGTGGGCCACAGCAATACGATTCCGCAGATCATCGAACGCATCAGCGGAATCCACATCCCGCCGATCGCCGACGAGGAGTTCGACGGCATCTACGTGGTCAGCGTGCCGACCGTCGGGCGCGCGAGCCTGCTCAGGCTTGAGTACTGAGCGCGCGGCGCACGAATTCCTCGTGCGTCGCGATGCGGAACTCCGCCTGCACGGCATCGCGGATGCGGCGGTCCCGGTCGATGAGGTAGGTGATGCGCCGCACGCGCAGGCCCAAGAGCCCGCTCGCGTCGTACATGCGGATGACGGTGCGCTGCGGATCCGCCAGCAACGTGAAGGGCAGGGCATAGTGCGAGCGGAAATCCTGATGCCGCTGCGGCAGCTGCGGGCTGATGCCGACCACGCTCATCCCGGCTCCGGCGATGTCGGCGTACAGGTCGCGGATCATGCAGGCCTCGCGGGTGCAGCCCGGAGTGAAGTCCGCAGGGTAGAAGTACAGCAGCAGCCTGCCGCGATTGAGGAAGTCGGTCAGTGAAGCGTCACGACCGTCCTGATCCGCGAGCGTGAACTCCGGCGCCCGTGAGCCAACTGCGAGCATGCCCTGGCCTCCCTAAGCGGAGACTCGATCATAGCGCCACGAGCGGCAAATCAAAAAAGAACAAGGTGCCGGCGCCCGGGGCCGTGGCGTAGTCGATACGCCCGCCCATGCGCTCGATCAGGGCTTTCGAAATGGCGAGCCCCAGGCCGGTGCCGCTTTTCAAGCGGGCGTCCGAGCCGTCCGCCTGCGCGAAGCGCTGGAAGATACGGGGCTGGAACTCCGGCGGGATGCCCGGCCCCTGGTCCTTGACCCCCACCCGGGCCTTCCTGCCGTCCACCTGCACGGATATTTCGACCGCGGTGCCGGCCGGGGAGAATTTGGCGGCATTGGAGAGCAGGTTCGCCATCACTTGCAGCAGTCGGTGCGGATCCACCCTGACGGTCGCCTCGGGCAGGGGCTGCTGGATCGCGAACCGGACGTCGCAGTCCTGCGCATAGCCGGCGTTGGCCTCCACCGCCTGCGCGACCAGCGCGGGCAGGGACTGGTCCTCCAGTTCCAGCGAGAGCTTGCCGGAATCGAGCTTCTCCACGTCCAGGATGTCGTTGATGAGCCGCTGCAGCCGGTCGGTATTGCGGTACGCGATGCCGATGAGCTCGCCGACCTTCGGCGGCAATGCGCCCGCGGCGCCGCCATTGAGCAGGCCGAGCGAGCCGCGGATGGAGGTGAGCGGCGTGCGCAGCTCGTGGGACACGGTGGAGATGAACTCGCTCTTCACCCGGTCCGCGCGCGCCAGCCTTTCGTTGGTCTGCGCGAGCTCTGCCGTGCCCTCGCGCACCTGAGCCGCCACTGCGGCCGTGCGCCCCGTGAGCACCATGGTGCCTGCTCCCACCAGCGCGGTGAAGAAGAGGCCGCCGGCGAGCACCGTCCAGGCGAGCAGGTTGTCCCGGCCCGCGAGGAACAGGCTCGTGGGGCGGAAAGTGAGCACCCACGTGCGGCCGGACACCTGCAGCGTAGTGCGGTACCAAAGGGGCAGCACCGCCTTCTGCCCGGCGGTCGGTGTCTCCCCCGCCGAATCGAACAGCACCAGCTCCGGTTTTTCCGCGTCCCGCACGAGGACCTGCAGCTGCTTCGCGGCCGGGCGGCCGGAGGCGGCGAGGGCGACCAGCCGATGCGCCCGGATCACCGTGACGACGAAACCCAGAAGCTGCTCGCGGCGTTCCTCGGTGCTCGGATCTGCGGACATCCCCTTGCGATAGAGCGGAAGGAAGATCAGGAAACCGTCGTGCGTGCCGTTCGCCTGCACCAGCTCCACCGAGCCGCTGGCGGCGGGCTTGCCGGAATCCCGCGCCCGCTCGAGCGCGCGGCGCCGCTCGGGATCGGAGGCGAGATCGTAGCCGATCGCGGCCACGTTCACGGCGAGCGGCTCAACGTAATCGACGGGGAAATACTCCTCGCGCTCCTCGGCACGCACCCGCTCGTGGCGCGACAACTCGAAGATCCAGGGGTGCTGGGGCTGGATGGGTGCGAGCGAGGATTCGAAGGACGCGCGCTGCGCGTGCCGGATGCGAGGCGCCCACTGGATGGCCTGCAGGTCGCTGCTCGGGCCCAGCAGGAAGCGCGCGAACTCGCGGAATTCCGGTCGCTCCACGTCGATGCTGGCGGAGAAGAGTCCGGCTGCCGCGCGAGTGCGCTCGACATTGAGCTCCAGACGGCGGTCCACGGCGGACACGATTTCCGTGGCGTCCTCCTGTACGCGCTGCTCGAGCTGCTGCCATTCGAGACGGCTCGTATAGATGAACACCAGCACCGCAGCGGTGAACGTCACGACCAGCGAGACCGTCACAGCGAGCCGCCGCGCCTTCCACGCGTCACCTCCGAACCACACCACCACCAGCGGCGCGAAGATCGATGCGCCCATCGTGTCGCCGACCCACCAG
>JBGAIL010000050.1:0-16839 GCA_044225565.1 Steroidobacteraceae bacterium
ATGTCCGCAGGTTCGTCAAAGTCACCCCGCGCGACTACAAGCGGATGATGGCGTGCATCGAGCGCGCGCAGGGCGAAGGGCTCGCAGGCGATGCGGCTCTCATGGCGGCCTTCGAGGCCAACGCGCGTGATCTCTCGCGAGCGGGCGGGAACTGATGGGAAAGCCGACGGGATTCATCGAATACCCGCGCGAGCTGCCCGCCAGCCGCACGCCGGTCGAGCGCGTCGGTGACTGGAAGGAATTCCATCACCACATGGAAGCAGCGGGCCTGCAGCAGCAGGCCGCGCGTTGCATGGATTGCGGCGTGCCGTTCTGCCACACGGGCCAGCTGCTGAGCGGTGCGGCATCCGGCTGCCCCATCCACAACCTCATCCCGGAATGGAACGACCTGGTGTATCGCGGCCTGTGGCGCGAGGCGCTGGAGCGCCTGCACCGCACGAACAACTTCCCGGAGTTCACCGGCCGCGTCTGTCCCGCACCCTGCGAAGGCTCCTGCGTGCTCGGCATCGACGACCCGCCGGTGGCCATCAAGGCCATCGAGAACGCGCTCATCGATCGGGGCTGGGAGGAAGGCTGGGTGGTGCCGGAGACGCCCGCGCTTCGCACGGGCAAGAAAGTCTGCGTGGTCGGTTCGGGTCCGGCAGGTCTCGCCGCCGCGGCGCAACTCAATCGGGCGGGGCATTCCGTCACGGTGTTCGAGCGGGCCGATCGTCCGGGCGGCCTGCTCATGTACGGCATCCCGAACATGAAGCTGGACAAGCGCGAGGTGGTCGAGCGGCGGCTCGAGCTCCTGAAGAGCGAAGGCGTCGCGTTCGTCTGCAACGCGGAGATCGGCAGTGCCGGCAACGATAGCTCGCCGGCCATGGGCCTCGCGAAGCTGCGCTCGGAGTTCGATGCCATCGTGCTCTGCACGGGCGCCACGGTGCCGAGGGACCTGGCGATCGAAGGCCGCGCGCTCAAAGGCGTGCATTTCGCCATGGATTACCTCACCGCCAGCACGCGTGCGCTGCTGGACGAGAGCGCCGAGGCGAGCCCTATCTTCGCGCGCGGCCGGCACGTCGTCGTCATCGGCGGTGGTGATACCGGCACGGATTGCGTTGCCACGGCGATGCGGCAGGATTGCAAGTCACTGGTGCAGATGGAAATCATGCCGCAGCCGCCGCAGGTGCGCGCGGCCGACAATCCCTGGCCGGAATGGCCGCGCGTCTACAAGCTCGATTACGGTCAGGAAGAGGCAGCCGCGAGGTTCGGCTCCGATCCGCGCGTCTACCTCACCACGGTCAAACGCTTCAACGCCGACGCGCAGGGCCGGGTGAAGGAGATGGTCACCGTGCAGGTGGAATGGAAGCAGGAGGCCTCGGGCCGCCGCGTCATCGCGGAGAGGCCCGGCAGCGAGCGTGCGCACCCTGCCGACCTGGTGCTGCTGGCCATGGGCTTTCTCGGCCCGGAGCGCGGGCTGCTCGAACACCTGGGCGTGGAGCTGGACGCGCGCGGCAACGCGAAGGCCGAGCACGGCGCGTTCGCCACCAGCGTGCCGGGCATTTTCGCAGCCGGAGATTGCCGTCGTGGCCAAAGTCTGGTCGTATGGGCCATCAACGAAGGTCGCGGCGCGGCCCGCGAATGCGACCGGTACCTGATGGGCAGCACCGCCCTGCCCTGAGGGGCCGGCGCGGCGCAGCCGACGGGACATGGGGGAGCCGATGGCGGGTCGTACGCGCAAGCCCCGGTTCGAGCGCCAGCTGGCGGATGCCCGCCGGCAGGCGCTGATCGACGCGGCCATCGCGAGCCTCAAGCGCGAGGGGCACGAAGGCCTTTCGGTGCGCAGCATCGCCGCCGAGGCGGGCGTCTCGCTCGGGCTCATCAATCACCACTTTCCGAACAAGGAAGCGCTGGTCGCCGAGGCCTACCGGCATTTCCATCGTCAGCTGTTCCACGTTCATACGCAGGCCGTCGCGCGCGCGAAGCCCACGGCGCGCGGGCGGCTGCACGCGTTCCTCGAAAGCACGTTCTCGCCGCCCAACCTCGACCGTGAAGTGCTCACCGCCTGGCTGGTGTTCTGGGGGATGCTGCGGCACTCGAAGGAAATCCAGCGCGTGCACGACCAGACGTACGGCGACTACGTCGAGCTGGTGCGCAGCATGCTCGCAGGCCTCGAGAAGGAAGAGGGGCGTTTGCGGCTCTCCCTGCGCATCGCCGCCATCGGGCTCACCTCGCTGCTCGATGGGCTGTGGCTCGAGTGGTGCCTGGACCCCGACCACTTCACGCCGCGCGAGTCGATCCGGATCTGCGAGGCGTGGATCGGGAGCCTTTCCCCATCGCGAGCGGGTAGGCGAGGCAGGTCGCGAGCATCGTCACGGCCGTGAGCGCGAGCAGCGTGCCGGACCTGAGAATGACGACCATCGAGAACGCCATCGCGAGCACCGCCAGCGCGCGGTAGCGGTGCAGTGAGAGGCTTTCCGGCCCGGCCCCTTCGAAATGCCAGATGGCGGTGGCGCCGTAGATGTACGTGATCAGCGTGTAGATCGTCGACACCTCGATGAGCCGGTTGAACTGCTGGTTGAGCGTCGGTGACATCGTGGCGAAGACGACTGCGCTCATCAGGAGCGCCTGCAACACCAGGGCGAGCGTAGGCACCCCGCCCGAATCCGTGCGCGCGAGGATCGCGGGGAAAAAATTGCGCTCCGCACCTCGTTTGCTCAATTGGGCGTTGATGAGAATCCAGCCGCAGACGGCGCCGCTTGCCTTCAGCATCGCAGCGAGCGCGACCACCGCTCCGGCGAACGGGCCGATCATGTGCTGTGCGGCATCCGCGAACGGCGCGGTGGATTTCGCGAGCGTGGCGGCGGGGATGATGCCCATGATCACGCTGCACGTGGCCATGTAGAAGAGGCCGACGAGCAGGAGCCCCGCCACGGTGGCGAGCGGCACGTTGCGCCGGGGATTCTCGATGAACGCGGTGCCCACGGAGGCGCTCTCGAGCCCGACGAATGCCCAGAACACCAGCACCATCGAGCCCGGGATCACCTCGAGGGCCGGCTTGCCGGTGACGTTCCACGAGGCGCGGAAAGTCTCGGCGTCGAAGAACCACCAGCCGGCCGTACCGACCAGCGCGAGCGGGACGAGGCCGACCACGAGCGTGAAGGTCTCGACCTGGCAGGCGAAGCGCGGGCCGAAGACGTTGACCGCCGTGAAGAGCCAGATGAGCGCCGTCGAGGCGAGCGCGACGTTGAGCGGTGTGGTGAGCGCCGGAAAGAAATGACCGAGATATCCCACCGCGGCGAGCGTGATGGCGATGACGCCCACGATGTTGCAGAGGCCGTAGATGACGTAATTCTGGAAGCCGATGAAGCGTCCGAGCGAGGCTTCCGCATACGCGCAGGGTCCGCCCGGCTCCGGGGAGACCTGACCGAGCTTCGCCAGGACCAGTGCGACGCACAATGCGCCGAAGGTGGCGACCAGCCAGCCGAGGATCGTCACGCTGCCCACCGCGGCGAGCGAAGCGGGCAGCAGAAAGATGCCGGAGCCGATCATGTTGTTGGCCACGAGCGCCGTCGCGAGGAACGGCCCGATCTTGCGGTTTCGCATCGTCCCGGCGAGCCTTTCGTCGTTTGACCCGAGTTTGCCCCGTACTGTACGATCGTTCAACTAAGGAGCGGCATGCGCGTCCCCCACAGCCTCAAGACTACGCCTTTCCACGCGCGCACCGCGCCCCTCATGCTGGGGCAGGCCTGGCGTCGTTGGTCGGGGTACGCGGTCGCGAGCACCTACGACTGGCTGCACGACCGCGAGTATGCCGCCATCCGCAACGCCGCCGCGCTGTTCGACGTGTCGCCCCTGCACAAATACCGCGTCGCCGGCCGCGATGCGGGCCGTCTGCTGGACCGCATGGTCACGCGCAACGTGCTCAGGATGCAGGTGGGGCAGGTGGGTTACACCACCTGGTGCGATGCTCACGGCAAGGTCATCGACGACGGCACCGTGAGCCGGCTGGGCGGCGAGCTCTACCGGCTCACCTCGGCGGAGCCCACTTTCCGCTTCCTGCACCAGAACGCGGTGGGCCTCGAGGTCGAGATCGAGGAGACCACCGAGACGCTCGGCGCGCTCGCGCTGCAGGGTCCGCTCTCCAGGGCCGTGCTGAACCAGGTGGCGGAGCGTTCGGTCGAGGGCCTCAAATATTTCCGCATCGCGCCGAACCGCATCGCCGGCGTGGATATCGAGATCTCCCGCACGGGCTACACCGGGGATCTCGGCTACGAGCTCTGGGTGCCGGCGCAGGGCGCGGTTCGCGTGTGGGACGCCTTGATGGAGGCGGGCGCGAGCTTCGGTCTCGTGCCCGCCGGCATCTGGTCTCTCGACGTGGCCCGCATCGAGGCCGGCCTCGTCATGGCGGACGTCGACTACCACTCCGCGCACCGCGCGATGATCGAAGATCAGAAGTCCTCCCCCTTCGAGCTCTCGCTCGACTGGACGGTGAGCCTGGACAAGGAGGCCTTCAACGGCAAGCGTGCCCTCAAGGCCGAGAAGGCGCGCGGCCCCGCCTGGCGCTTCGTCGGCATCGAGGTGGAGTGGGACTCGTTCGAGGCGCTGTTCAAGGCGTACCGGCTCTCCGCCGCATTGCCCATGGTGCCGTGGCGCTCGAGCACGCCCATCTACCGCGGCGGGGCGCAGATCGGCTACGCGTCGAGCGGCGTGTGGTCGCCGCTCCTCAAAAAGTACATCGCGGTCGCGCACATCCGTGCCCCGCATTTCGAGCCGGACACCCCGGTGGAGATGGAAGTCACCGTGGAGCACCAGCGCAAGCGCGCCAACGCCTGGGTGCGCAAGCTCCCGTTCTTCGATCCGGAACGCAAGAAGAGCTGACATGGCCTCGCAGGACACCCACGGCAGCGACGTCATCATCATCGGCGGCGGCCACAACGGCCTCGTCGCGGCGGCGTATCTGGCGCGTGCCGGAAAGAAAGTGCAGGTGCTCGAGCGCCGCCATCTCGTCGGCGGCGCCGCGGTCAGCGACCAGATCTTCCCGGGCTTCACGTTCTCGGTGTTCTCCTACGTCGTGAGCCTGCTGAGGCCGGAGATCATCCGGGACCTCGACCTGCCGAGGCACGGCCTGCACATCCTGCCGCTCGAGAGCACCGTGACTCCGCTGCCGAACGGCGACTATCTCGCCGGCTGGGGCGATCCGGACCTCACGCGCCGAGAGTACTACCGCCATTCGCCGAAGGACGCGGACGCGAGCATCGAGTTCGGGCGGCTGCTCACGCTCATGGCCATGGCGGTGCGGCCACTGCTCGGCACGATCCCGCCGGATCCCACCTCGCTCTCGCCGGGCGACCTCAAGGGGCTGCTCAAGCTCGGGAAGCACTTCCGCGACCTCGGTCCCGAGCGCTTCCACCAGCTCTACAAGCTGATGACGATGAGCTCCTCGGACTATCTCGACGAGTGGTTCGAGTTCGGGCCGCTCAAGGCCACCAAGTCGGCGAGCGGCATCATCGGCACCTTCCTCGGGCCGCGCTCGCCGGGCTCGGCGTACGTGCTGCTGCACCACTACATGGGTGAGATCGACGGCGCCTTCCGCGCATGGGGTTTCGCGCGTGGCGGCAACGGCTCGGTGAGCCGCGCCATCGCGAGCGCCGCAACGTCGTTCGGAGCGCGCATCCGCACCGAAGCGCCGGTGAAGCAGCTGCTGGTGCGCGGCGGGCAGGCGGCCGGCGTCGTGCTCGAGAACGGCGAGGAGTATCGTGCGCCCGTCGTCATCTCCGGCCTCGATCCGCGCCGCACCTTCCTCGATCTGGTGGAGAGTCGCGAGCTGCCGGAGGATCTGCTGGACCAGGTGCGGCGCTTCCGTTTCCGCGGCTCATCGGGGAAGGTGAACCTGGCGCTGTCCGAGCTGCCGGATTTCACCTGCATGCCGGGCGTGGGGCCGCACCACAAGGGCGCCTTCTCCATCAGTCCCAGCGTCGACTATCTCGAGCGCGCCTACGACGATGCCAAGTACGGCGAGTTCTCGCGCAAGCCCTACATGGACATCGTGTTCCCCTCGATGATCGATCCCAACATGGCGCCGCCGGGCAGGCACGTGGCGAGCATCTTCGTGCAGTACTGCCCGTACCATCTCAACGGCGGCTGGACGGAAGCGAAGCGGGAAGCGTTCGGGGACGCGGTCATCGATACGCTCAGCGAGTATGCGCCGAACATCAAGTCCGCCATCATCGGCCGCCAGGTGCTGACGCCGGTGGAGATCGAGAAGACCATCGGTCTGTCCGAAGGCAACATCTTCCAGGGCGAGCTCGCGCTGCAGCAGCTCTTCTTCCTGCGGCCGGCGGCGCCGTGGGCTCAATATTCCACGCCGATCCGCGGCTACTACCAGTGCGGGTCGGGCACGCACCCGGGTGGCGGCGTCATGGGCGCTGGCGGGCGCAACGCGGCGCTCAAAATCCTCGGTGAGCTGCGATGAGCCGCGCGTTCGATTCCATCGTCGTCGGTGGAGGCAGCAATGGGCTGGTCGCGGCCACCGTGCTCGCGCGCGGCGGCTCGAAGGTGCTGCTCGTCGAGGCGAGTGCGGAACTGGGCGGCGTATTCCGTGAGATCGAGTTCGCACCCGGTTTCCGCGCCGCACCTCTGGCGGCGGATGCGGGCTACGTGGCTCCGGAGCTGCTCCGCGCCATTGGCTTGGGCTCCATGCCTGCGCAAATTGCCGTGTCGGCCTCCGTAGTGGGATTGGGCGGCGATGCGCCAGTCACCCTGTCCCGCGATGTGCCCCGTACTGCGGATGCCTTGCGAAGGCTTTCGCAGCGGGATGCGGAGCGTTGGCCTGCATTCTGCGCTCACGTCAGCCAGATCACGGGTTTCCTTGCAGAGCTGTACCATCGCCCGCCGCCACGCATCGACGCGAGCGGGCTCGGGGAATTCCTGTCGCTCGCCGGCCTCGGACTCAAATTCCGCAAGCTCGGCAAGGCGGGCATGATCGAGCTGATGCGCACGCTGCCGATGCCGGCCGCGGACTGGCTCGACGACTGGCTCGAGTCCGAGCGGTTGAAAGGTCTGCTCGCGGCGCTGGCAGTTGCGGACGTGGGTCAGGGGCCGATGTCGGGCGGCACGGCTTTCACGTTCCTGCATCGGCACGTAGGCGCGGCGTCGGGCGCGTTCGGCGATCGCGTCCGCCTCGAAGGCGGGCCGATGGCCCTGATCGGCGCGCTCGCCACGCAGGCGCGGGCTGCCGGCGTCTCCATCGAGACCGGCACGCCCGTCGAAAAGCTGATCGTGCGCGACGATCGCGTCGTCGGCGCTCGCCTGGGGTCGGGCGAAGAGATCGCGTGCCGCGAGGTGGTCTCGAGCCTGGGCCCGCATCGCACGTTGTTCGGGCTGCTCGATCCCGTGCATCTGGATCCGGAATTCATGCAGGCCGTGCAGAACATCCGGTATCGCGGTGTCGCGACCAAGGTGTTGCTGGCGCTGGATGGGCTGCCGCAGCTGCCGGGAGCCGATGCTGCAGGCGCGGCCTCCACGTTCGTCATCGCGCCATCCATCCGCTATGTCGAGTGCGCCTACGACGCCATCAAGTACCGTCGCTGCTCGGAAGACCCCATCGTGGAGCTGCGCTTTCCGAGCGCGGCGCAGGGCGGGCTCGCGCCCTCGGGCAAGCACGTCGCCGTGTTGCACGTGCAGTTCTCGCCGTACGGCGCGAGCGAATCGATCGCTGATCGCGCGATCGCCCTGGTCGAAAGCCATTTGCCGGGTTTCGCGTCGCGCATCATCGGGCGTGCCGCCTTTGCGCCTTCGGATCTCGAGGCGAAGTTCGGTCTTCGCGAGGGCGCGGTCTCGCAGGGCGAGATGATGCTCGATCAGATCCTATTCATGCGCCCGGTGGCTGGCGCATCGCGTTACGCCATGCCGGTTCCCGGTCTCTATCTCTGCGGCGCCAGCACGCATCCGGGTGGCGGCGCGACGGGGCTTTCGGGCCTGCTCGCCGCGCGCGCGGTGATGGCGGGCGGCTCCAGGCCGCGAGACTGACGCCCGCCGCCCGGTTGTGCGGGGCTGCTCAATTCAGCAGCGCAGCCCGATTCAGCCGGAGTGCTCAATTCAGAAGGCGATGCAGAGGCGTCTGCGCGGAATTCGTCAACCAGCGGACAAATCGGGCTGCATCGTCCGCGCGCGGACAATCGCACCCGACTCGTCCGCACGTTGACGATCTGCAATGGGTCCATGCAATGGATCCAAGGGGCTGCGCCCAATTCTCGATGACGCGACCGCGTCCGGGAGTCAGCGTGCCGCGCTCAGCACCACCTCTTCGGGTGCGTTCACGAAGTATCCCTGGATGTACTGCACGCCGAGCTGCCACAGCACCGCCATGGTGTTGGCGTTCTCCACGCGCTCGGCGATGGTCTGCACGCTGCGATGTTTCGCATCCTCCACCAGGGCGCGCACCTTCATCTGGATCTCGGGCTCGCCCGTCAGGCTCTGCACCAGCGCACCGTCGATCTTGATGAAGTCCACCGGCACCGAGGCGAGCAGGCCGTGCGGATCGCGGCCCGAGCCGAAATTGTCCAGCGCGAAACGGAATCCGCGGCTGCGCAGCGCCGTGGCGAGCGCCTGGGTCTGCGTGATGTGCGTGGCCGCGACGCCTTCCGGCACCTGGAACGCGAGCCGGCCCGGCTCCGCGCGCGTCGCGCGGATCTGATTGTCCAGCCAGTCGAGGAAGGACGGGTCCTTCACGGTCTCCTTCGAGAGGCGCACGAACAGGCAGCCCGGCTTGCGCTGCGCCGCGAAGGAGAGCGAGGCGCCGACCACCCAGCGGTCGATGTTCTTCAGCAGGTCGTTGCGCTCGGCGGCGGCCATGAACTCCGCGGGCAGCACTTCCTTGCCCTGGCCGTCGATCATGCGCACCAGCACGTCGAACATGCCGGAGTCCTCGCCCTGCAGGCTCGCCACCGGCTGCTGCACGAGCCGGAAGCGGTTTTCCATGAGCGCCGCCTTGATGTGCTTCACCCAGACTTTGTCGTAGGACTGCACTCGTGCGTCGGTGTCGGCGTGGTCGGAGGTCATGACCTGATTGCCGCCGCGCGTGCGGCCACGACGGCAGGATTCCAGGCCGTCGGAGACGATGGCGTCCAGGTTGGCGTCCGAGGAGGGCACCACGCTCAGCCCGACCGTACAGGTCATCGACAGCGACTTGTCCTTGACGCGCATGACGTGTCGCGCTTCCTTGGCGACGAGTTGGCTGCACCATGCCTCCACGTCGTGCTCGTTGCCGCGATCGAGCAGCACGAGGAAGGTGACACCGCCGATGCGACCAGCGAGATCCTTCGGGTTGAGATGCTCTTTCAGCACGTTTGCGAACTCGGCGAGACAGGTCTCGCTGGCGAGCGCGCCGACCTCACGCTCCAGTGCTGCGAACTTGTCGGGCCGGATCACGGCGACGTAGCGAACGCCTGCCGTGACGGGCGTGACGATGCGCTCGGCGAGCGCTTCCAGCAGCGAAAGACGGTGAAGCAGGCCCGTGGAGCGGTCTTTGCGCACCACGTCCTCGAGGTCGGTCTCGAGGCCGCGGTCATCGCGAGGCCGCGCGGGCACCACCAGGCGAACGCAGGGCTCCTCTTCGTGCTCACCGAGAGCGAGCGCCACTTCCATCGGGAGATGGGTTCCGTCCGCCAGCACGGCGGTGATGGCCAGCGTGTGATCGTGCCAGCGGCCCTGGATGCACGCCGCCAGCGCGCCTTTTAGCGCCGGCTGCGAGGCTTCGTCGAAGAGGTCCATGACCGGCTGGCCGGTGAGCGCGCCGACGTCGGGAATGCCGAAGAGCTCCAGCCATGCAGTGTTTGCGTCGACCACGATGCCTTCCTGCGCCTGCAGGATCGCGTCGTTGGAGCGCTTGAGCACGGTTTCGAGCTGGCGGCGCGCGTCGCTCGCCGAGCGTAGGGTATTGCCGAGCGCTCGCTCGAGCCGGTAGGCGCGCAGCTCGCGTGCCATCACGGCCTGGAGGCGAGCGGGGTTGCCCAGGGAGACGACGTCACGTGCGCCGAGCTGGATGGCTTCCGCGATGCGTGGCTCGTCCACGGATTCGGCGACCATGACCAGTGGCACCGTCGGCGCGATCTGGTCGCGCACCACGACGGCGGATGCGAGGTCCTCCATGTTGCCGTCCACCTGCACCACCATCTCGGGGTTGAGCTGGGTGAGGGCATCACCGAGGTCGCGCAGTGCCGGGATCCACGTGCAGTGCACCGCATGGCCCGCGCGACGCAGGATGCTGTTGATGCTTTCGACGGGATCGCGCGCTGTGCTCAGCACGATGAGCGGAACGGCGTTCTGCTCGGTCAACGTGAACTCCCTCACATTCCAGCGGCGCGGCGACGGGCCGCGATTCTAGCATCCAGGGCGGGGTACGCTGCCTGCGAAACCCCTCACAGAAGGCCCCAAACTGGCGGCTGGAAGGGGATGCCGCTATCATCGCCGCCCTTTTCCCGGTCGGCGAACCCGGGATTGCACCGGGGACAGCATGGCCACCTACAGCACCAACGAATTCCGTTCCGGCGTCAAAGTGATCTTCGAGGGCGATCCCTGCGCGATCGTCGAGAACGAATACGTGAAGCCGGGCAAGGGCCAGGCGTTCAACCGGGTGAAGATCCGCAATCTCAAGACCGGGCGCGTCCTCGAGCGCACGTTCAAGTCCGGCGACACGCTCGAGGCGGCGGACGTCATGGACACGGAGATGCAGTATCTCTACCAGGACGGCGATTTCTGGCATTTCATGGTGCCGGAGAACTTCGAGCAGTACACCGCGGGCAAGTCCGCCATCGGCGACAACGCCATCTGGCTCAAGGACGGCGTGGTCTGCATCGTGACGCTGTGGAACAACGTGCCGCTGGTGGTCACGCCGCCGCCGCACATCGAGCTCAAGATCGTCGAGACGGATCCCGGCGTGCGCGGCGACACGGCCACCGGCGGTCAGAAGCCCGCGAAGCTCGAGACGGGGGCTGTGGTGCGCGTGCCACTCTTCATCAACGAAGGTGAAGTGATCCGCGTCGACACCCGCACGGGCGAGTACATCTCCCGCGCGAAGCAGTAACGCCGAGGCTCAACCCAGCGCGGCGATGAATGTCGCCGCGAGGCGTTCCAGCCCGGCACGGTCGGCTTCGTCGAAGCGCGCGGGAAGCGGGCTGTCCAGGTCGAGCACGCCGAGCAGCTCTCCACCTCTCACCAGCGGGATCACGATCTCCGAGCGCGACTCGGCGTCGCACGCGATGTGCCCCGCGAAGGCGTGCACGTCCGGCACCAGCACCGTCTGCCTTCGTGCCGCCGCGATTCCACAAACGCCTTTGCCCATGGGAATGCGCACGCACGCCGGCTTGCCCTGGAAAGGGCCCACGACCAGCTCGTTCCCGCGGGCTTCCGTCCTCAGGAAATAGAATCCGGCCCAGTTGATCTCGGGCAGGGCGCCGAAGATCAGCGCTGCCGTGTTGGCCGCGTTGGCCACGAGATCGCGCTCGCCGGCGAGCAGGCCCTCCAGCTCCCGCGAGAGCTCCGCGTAGTCCGCGGCCTTGTCCGTGAAATCGTAGCGTCGGGTCTCGTGGCTCATCGTTCCATGCTCCGTCAGGCGCGTTCGATGGGGAAGGGGAGCACCGCATCGATGTGGCTTGCGCCCGAAGCCAGCATGGCCAGCCGGTCGAAGCCCAGCGCCACGCCGGCACAGTCCGGCAGGCCCGCCGCGAGCGCCGCGAGCAGCCGCTCGTCGATCGGCTGATTGGGCAGGCCGCGCGCGCGACGTTGTGCCTGGTCTGCCTCGAACCGGGCACGCTGCTCTGCCGATGAGGCCAGCTCCTTGAAGCCGTTCGCCAGCTCGATGCCTTCGCAATACAGCTCGAAACGCAGGGCGCAGCGCGGGTCTGCCGCGTCCAGCCGTGCGAGCGCTGCCTGCGATGCAGGGTATCGATGCACGAAGCACAGCGAGCCGAGGCCGAGGCGTGGGCCCACGCGGATGGCCATGAGCGCGTCCAGCAGCTCGTCGCGATCTTCGCATTCGGCAGCGCCTTCGAAGCCGCATTCCAGCGCCGCCTTGCGCAGTGCGCCGATGTCCGCGGCGAAAGGGTCCAGCGCGAGCTCGCGGAGGAAGGCGTCGCGATAGCTCAAATATTCGGTGCGTGGGGGCGTGGAGGCGGGTCGTTCGGCGCTGGCCAGCAGCGCAATCGACAGGTCGCGCACCTCCTCCATCAGTGCCTCGAGCGAGAAGCCGAGCCGATACCATTCGATGAGGGTGAACTCGGCGTTGTGCAGCCGCCCCCGCTCCATGCCGCGCACGACGTGGCAGATCTGGAAGATGTCGCCGCTTCCCGCCGCGAGCAGCCGCTTCATCGCGTACTCCGGCGAGGTGTGCAGGAAACAGGGCGTATCGATTCCCGGAAAGCGCACTTCGGCCGAATGGATGTGCACGTCGGTCACCGGCGCGTTCACGACGACGGGGGTGTCGACTTCGAGGACGCCTCGGCTCGCGAGAAAATGCCGTGCGCTGGCGAGCATCGCCGCGCGCCGCGCGAGCGCAGCCCGGTCGGCGGTGGGCCGCCAATCACTGCCGCTCATGACGGTTGCGCGAGCTTCTGACCGACGCGGATCGTAGTGCCGGGCCCCAACGTCTCGATCCAGCGAGCCGCCCCGGGCGGCAGCAGCAGGATCACCGTCGATCCCATGTTGAAGCGGCCCATCTCCGCGCCGCGCGGCAGCGCGAGTGGCGCGTGTCGAGGCTCCGGATGAAGCTCGGCGCCACGCCTCGGACGGCGCGGCGTGATCTCGCCATGCCACACGGTCTCCATGCTTCCGACGAACAACGCACCGACCAGGATCATCGCGAAGCGGAAGTGCTCCCCATCGAACAGGCACGCCACGCGCTCGTTGCGGGCAAAGAGGCCGGCCACCGAAGCCGCGGTCGTGGCATTCACGCTGAACAGGTCGCCCGGCGTGTACCACGCGGCTCGCAGCGTTCCGGCGAGCGGCATGTGGATGCGGTGATAGTTGTAAGGCGCCAGATAGAGCGTGGCGAAGCTGCCGCCAGCGAAGTCTTTCGCGGTATCGCCGTTGCCGCCCAGCAGGCTCTCCACGGAATAGTAGATGTCCTTGGCCTGCAACAGGCGCGAGCCGTCGAGCGGCCCGAGCTGGCTCACCGTTCCGTCCACCGGAGACACCAGCGCGCGAGGGTCCCCATCCGCGGGCCGCGCATCGTCCCGCAGCGCCCGGGTGAAGAATTCGTTGAACGAGCCGTATGCCAGGGGGTCCGGCTGCAGCGCATCGCTCATGTCCGGCTTGAAATGGCGGACGAAGCTCGAGATGAGCGTGTTCTTCACCGGCTGCGCCCGGGCTCGGGTGAGCGAGTAGACGATGCTGGTGAGGAAGTGCTGCGGCAGCAGGTACTGCATGCCGACGAACAGGCGGCCGCTCATGGCGAGGCCAGTTTCGGACCGACGGCCTCGAGGTCCGCAGCGAGCGCCTGCACATCGAGCGGGGCGGTGAATACGGCGGCGATTCGCGCGTGATCATTCAACAAGAACACGGCCGCCGAGTGGTCCATCGTGTAGTCCCCGTTGGGCAGCTCCACTTTCTGCACCGCGACGCCGAAATCCCGCGACGTCGCATCGATCGCTTCCTGCGTGCCGGTCGCTCCCAGCAGGTCCGGCGCGAAGGCGTGGACGTATTTTCCCAGCACCTCGGGCGTGTCCCGCGCCGGATCCACCGAAACCAGCAGGATGCGCAGGTCTTTCAGTCCCGACGCCTTGCGCGCCCGTGTCAGGGTCGCGAGCGTGGTGGGGCAGACGTCGGGGCAATGCGTGAACCCGAAGAACACCAGGGTGGGCCTGCCCTCGAGGCTCGAGAGCGTGAGCGGCCTCCCGGCCTGGTCCGTCAGCGTGAATTCCCGAAGCTCGCGGGCCTGCGGGAACCAGGTTCCACTTGCCAGCTGCGGGCTCGTGCTGTGAAGCTCCCGCGCGAGCCAGAAGCCCGCCACCGCGGCGCAGAGCGCGATGGCCCCCCAGAGCAACTTCGAGCGAATCTCCGTCATGCCGCGATTGTCGCACACGAAACCCCGGACTCCGCCCACGGTGAGCGAGCTCATCGAGCGCAGCGCCCGCCGTTTGAAGCGGGCCCGGGTGTTCTTCGGCCACGGCACGGACAACGCCCGGGACGAGGCGGCCGCCCTGGTCTGGCATGCGCTCCAGCTGCCGGCGCGGAGTGAGCCATCTGACGTACGCACGTCGCGTATCGAAAGCGGCTCAGTCGCGGGTGGAAACGCTCATCCAGCGGCGCATCGAGGGGCGCATTCCCGCCGTGTATCTCACGGGCGAGACCTGGTTCGCCGGACTGTCTTTCCAGGTGGATCCCCGCGTATTGATCCCGCGCTCGCCCATCGCGGAGCTCATCGAGCACCGCTTCGCTCCTTGGATCGATCCGGCGGGAGTGAGGCGCATCCTCGATATCGGCACGGGCTCGGGTTGCATTGCCATCGCCTGCGCCGTGGCGTTCCCGAAGGCGCGCGTGGATGGCGTGGACATCTCCGAAGAGGCGCTTGCAGTGGCGGCGGCGAACGTGCGGCGCCATCGACTCGGCCGCCGCGTGCGTTTGTTGAATTCGAGCCATTTCAGCGCCCTGCGCGGCGAGACCTACGATATCATCGTGAGCAATCCGCCTTACGTCGGCACGCGCGAGCTCGAGAGCCTTCCGCCCGAGTACGCCCACGAGCCGCGCATGGCGCTCGCCGCCGGCCGCTCGGGTCTCGATTCCGTCCGCGTCATCCTGAAGGAAGCGGGTCGTCACCTGCGGCCGCACGGCATTCTGGTCGTCGAGGCCGGCAATACGGAAACCGCGGTGCGCCGCGCCTATCCGAAGCTGCCGTTCACGTGGCTGGAGTTCGAGCGCGGCGGCGGTGGAGTCTTCCTGCTGACCGCGGAGCAATTGCGAAGCTGATCCTATGTCCGGCAACACCTTCGGCAAAGTTTTCACGGTGACCACGTGTGGCGAGAGCCACGGGCCGGCGCTCGCCTGCATCGTGGATGGTTGTCCGCCCGGCCTTTCGCTCAATGAGGAAGACCTGCAGCGTGACGTCGATCGCCGCCGCACCGGCACATCGCACTTCGTCAGCCAGCGTCGCGAAGGCGACCAGGTGCGCATCCTCTCGGGCGTATTCGAGGGCCGTACCACCGGCACGCCCATCGGGCTCCTCATCGAGAACACCGACGCGCGCTCGCGCGACTACGAGAAGATCAAGGATCGCTTCCGCCCCGGCCACGCGGACTACACCTATCAACAGAAGTACGGCTTTCGGGATTATCGCGGCGGTGGCCGCTCTTCCGCGCGCGAGACGGTGATGCGCGTCGCGGCGGGTGCCATCGCGCGCAAGTATCTCGCCGACCGGCTGAAGGTCCGCATCCACGGCTACCTGAGCCAGATCGGCTCGCTGAGCCTCGAGCCGGTGGCGCCGGAAACGGCCTGCGACAATCCGTTCTTCTGCCCCGACCCCTCGCGCGTGAAGGAGCTGGAAGACCTCGTGTGGAAGATCCGGGAGGCCGGCGATTCCATCGGCGCGAAGGTCACCGTCATCGCCACCGGCGTGCCGGCGGGCCTCGGTGAGCCCGTGTTCGACAAGCTGGATGCGGACATCGCGCACGCCATGATGGGCATCAATGCCGTGAAGGCCGTGGAGATCGGTGCGGGCGCGCGATCCGTGGAGCAGCGCGGCAGCGAACACCGGGACGAGATCACGCCAACTGGCTTTGCCAGCAACAATGCAGGTGGCGTTCTCGGCGGCATCTCTTCCGGGCAGGACATCACCGTGCACGTGTCTTTCAAGCCTACGTCCAGCATCCAGGTGCCCGGCCGCACCATCGATCTCGAGGGCCGGCCGGTCGAAGTGGTCACCACCGGTCGCCACGATCCCTGCGTCGGCCTGCGGGCCACGCCCATCGCGGAGGCGATGCTGGCGCTGGTGCTGATGGATCACTACCTGCGCCATCGAGCGCAGAACGCAGACGTGGGAGCCTCGAAGTCGTGAGCGGATATCCCGTAGCGGTGGTGGGTGCCACCGGCCTGGTCGGCGAGACCATGATCCAGGTGCTCGAGGAGCGGGACTTCCCGGTGTCCGAGCTCCACCCCCTGGCGAGCAACCGCTCGCTGGGCAAGACGGTGAGCTTCAGGGGGCGGGAGATCCCGGTGCAGGAGCTCGAGGGCTTCGATTTCAAACGGGCGAAGATCGGGCTCTTCTCCGCCGGAGGCTCGATCTCCCGCGAGTTCGCGCCGAAGGCCGTGGCTGCGGGCTGCATCGTCATCGACAACACCAGCGAGTTCCGGTACGACGACGACATCCCTCTCGTGGTGCCCGAGGTCAACGCGCATGCGCTCGCTCAATACAGGAAGCGGGGCATCGTCGCGAATCCGAACTGCTCGACCATCCAGATGCTGGTGGCCTTGAAGCCGATCCACGACGCGGCGGGCATCGAGCGCATCAACGTGGCCACGTACCAGTCCGTATCGGGTGCCGGGCGCGAAGCGGTGGAAGAGCTTGCTTCCCAGAGCGTCGCGCTGATGCAGGGGCAGGGGCCCGTGAAGGGCGGCGTGATCCCGAAGCAGATCGCGTTCAACGTCGTACCGCAGATCGACGTCTTCCAGGACAACGGCTACACCCGGGAGGAGATGAAGATGGTCTGGGAGACCCGCAAGATCCTCGAGGACCCCGCCATCCGCGTGAATCCCACCGCGGTGCGGGTGCCCGTGTTCTTCGGGCATTCGGAGGCCATCCACATCGAGACGCGGCGCAAGATCACGGCGGCTGAGGCCCGGGCCTTGCTGCAGAAAGCTCCGGGGGTC
>JBGAIL010000050.1:16876-27330 GCA_044225565.1 Steroidobacteraceae bacterium
GATGGATGCCCGCAAGCCCGGCGGGTACCCCACGGCCGCCCTCGAGGCAGCGAACCGCGACACAGTTTATGTCGGACGGATACGTGAAGATATTTCGTCAGATCGAGGCCTGAACCTCTGGGTCGTGTCCGACAACGTGCGCAAGGGAGCGGCGACCAACAGTGTGCAGATCGCTGAGATTTTGGTACGCGAAGGTATTTAAGTTATATTGCCGCCCCAGTTTGCTTGGGGTGGCGAATGCCTTGCATTCGCTTGTTTTTAAAAGAGTTATCTGCGGGCTGATGCCTCGCGGGGTGTCCTGATGGTCGCCAAAACACACGGCGGGGCGCTGGCCCTGCTGCTCATGGCCAGTCCTGCGGCCTTCGCTCTCGGGCTGGGGGACATCCGCCTCCTGTCATCCCTGAATGCTCCTCTCGATGCGGAGATCGAGCTGGTGGGGGCTACGCCGGAGGAGATGGCGGGGCTCAGGACGCAGATCGCCTCCCGGGAAACCTTCGCCCGTTACGGCCTCGACTGGCCTGCCTTCCTCTCCAGTGTGTCGGTGCAGCCCGCGCATACCGCGGACGGGCGGGACGTCATCAAGGTGCGCTCCGCGGAAGCGGCCACCGAGCCGTTCCTCACTCTGCTGCTCGAAGTGAACTGGGCGCGCGGCAAGCTCATTCGTGAGTACACCGTGTTGCTCGATCCGCCCGTGTACACGCCGGGCCAGCCGGCGGGGGCGCAAGCTCCAGTCGCGGCGCCTGTCAGTGGTGAAACCGCTCGCGCAGGCACCATCGAGCGTACGCAACCCCGTATTCCGGCACCTGCGGAGAGCGCCACTCCTGCTCCCTCGACGCCGCGCGCGCGTCCTTCTGCGGAGGCTGCTTCTGCGGGGTCCACGCGAATCGTGCGTCGCGGCGATACCCTGTCGGGCATCGCGGGCGAGATCACGGGTGGGGACACGCGCTCGTCGCGCAAATGGATGGTCGCGATCTATCGTGGCAATCCACGCGCGTTCGACGGCAACATGAACATCCTCCGCTCCGGGGCGGAGCTGCAGATTCCCGACAGCGCCGCGGCGGAAGCCATCAGCGGCAGCGACGCGAATGCGGAGATCCGTCAGCAATATGCGGCGTGGCGCGGGGCTTCCACGCCTGCGGCGGAAAGCACCGAAGAGTCGGGGCGCCTCAAGCTCGTCCCGCCGACGGCGCCGTCGAGCACTCCAGGAGCCGGTACCGCAGCATCCAGCGGCGACAACGCCGCGCTGCAGGGGCGTGTGCGAGATCTCGAGGCTCAGCTTCAGGAGTCCCGTCGCCTCATCGAGCTGAAGAACGCGGAGGTCGCGCAGCTGCAGGCGCGCCTCTCGACCAAGTCGGGGGAGCCTGCACCGTCGCAGGCAGAAACGCCTGTCGAGCCGCCGGTCGCCACTCCTCCGGCTGCCGAAACGCCTCCTGCCTCATCTGAAGCGCCCCAGAGCGAGCAGGCCTCCGCGGCCGAGCCGCTCCCAGCTCACCCGAAGCGGCCGCCCCTGCGGCGCAAGCTGCGCCGGCGCCGGCCGAAGGCGGCTCGATCGTCGACAAGCTGAAGGAATTCTGGTGGGTCGGCGCGGCGCTCATCGTCGCGCTGCTGGGCCTGCTCGGCCTGCGGGCCTGGCGTGCCAAGCAGCAGTCCGACTTCGACGACTCCCTGGGCCGCCTGGCCACGGGTAGCGACCGTGACTTCAATACCGGCGACACGGCTCCGGTGCGCGCCATCGGTCCTGAACCGAATTTCCTGGTGGAAGAGTCCGGTACGCACGAGCGTCCGCGCTTCGCCGGCCCGGCGGCTCCTCCGCCGCCGAACGTGGCCACCGAGGACACGATCAGCAGCGAGACCGCCATCAACCTCGACCAGGGCGATCCGCTGGCCGAGGCCGATTTCCACATGGCCTACGGCCTCTACGACCAGGCCGCCGATCTGGTGCGCATCGCGATCTCGCGCGAGCCGGAGCGTCGCGATCTGAAGCTGAAGCTGCTCGAGGTGTTCTTCGTCTGGGGCAACAAGGAGCAGTTCCTCCAGACGGCCCGCGAGCTCGCCTCCACCCGCGACCAGGCCGCGCCGGGCGAGTGGGAAAAGATCGTCATCATGGGCAAGCAGCTCGCGCCCGAGGACGAGCTCTTCAGCGGCGGGGGCGGCGTCGGTGCCGCGGCCGCAGGCGGCGTGGATCTCGACCTCGAGGGCGGTCAGAGCCGGGTCGATTTCGACCTGCTCGGCGAGCCCGTACCCGGGGAAGGAGACCATGGCGATGCCGTGGACCTCGACATCGGCTCCGCGCTCAGTGATCGCGATGCCACGGCGGAATCGCCCACACGCACCACGGACGCCCATCTCGCGTTGCATGACGCCGATGACGCTACTACCGCCACCACGCGTGAGATCACGCGCGAGATGACGGCGGAGATGCCGCCGGCCGACGAGCCGGTGATGCCGGACTACGATCTCACGGGTTCCGAAGAGGCACCCACCGTCGAGCAGCCGGCCGTGCCGGCGCAGGACAACCCGACCATCCGCCAGAAGGTGGACATGGCGCTCAAGCAGGGCGTCGGCGCGGATCAGACGGCGGAGCTTGCCATCGACGATCTGGGCCTCGACCTTACCGCGCTCGACACGGTGGATCAGCCCGGTCTCGGCGCCTCGCCGGACGCGCCCACGCTGGTTGCAGGCCTCGACGACCATTCGCGCCGCCTCATGGCGGATGCGGATCGCCAGGAAGATGAAGACCACGCGGCCACCGGTCCATCCGCCACGGCTGAATGGCGCGTGCGGCCGGAAGATCTCGACCCCACGCTGCCGCCTACTCGGGTGGAAGCGCTGGAAGGCGACATCTCCGCGACGTCGCGCATGAAGGGCATCAGCGAGCAGGACATCGATTTCGACTTCAATGCCGAGGAAGGCAACGGCGCCGCCGCCCGGACGGACACCGGCGTGGAGTTCGACGTGGGTACGGCTACCGTGCCGGACATGGCACACACCGCCACCCAGCGCATCGCGGCCGAAGACCTCGCGCTGCCGGACCTCGAGCCGGTGACGATGAGCGAGGTCGGCACGAAGCTCGATCTGGCCCGCGCCTACATGGACATGGGTGATCCCGAGGGTGCGCGCAACATCCTCGAGGAAGTCCTGCAGGAGGGCTCGCAGACCCAGAAGCAGGAAGCCCAGCGCCTCATCGACTCACTGCCCGGCTGAGCCGTCCCCTACGCGCTTAGCGGTCGGCATCGAGTATCGCGGCACCGCGTTCGCGGGCTGGCAGACGCAGGCCGGGCTGCGCACGGTGCAGGGATGCCTCGAGGATGCGCTGTCCTCCGTGGCGAACGAGAGGCTGGACGTCGTGGCTGCCGGCCGCACGGATGCCGGCGTTCACGCGCGTGAGCAGGTGGCGCACTTCGACACTACTGCATTTCGTACCGCGCGGGCCTGGGTGCTCGGCGCCAATACCCATCTTCCCGACGATGTGAGCCTCAGCTGGGCGATGCCTGTGCCGGGGCACTTCCACGCTCGTTATTCAGCCGAGGGCCGCACCTACCGTTACTACATCCTCAATCGCTGGATGCGGTCCGCACTGGTGGGGAAGGGCGCTACGCCTGTCTTCAAGCCACTCGGCATGGAGGTGATGTCCACCGCGGCACAGGCGCTCATCGGCGAGCACGACTTCAGCGCCTTCCGCGCCGCGGAGTGCCAGTCGCATTCCCCTATCCGCCGCCTCACGCAGCTTTCCGTGGAGCGCAGCGGTGACTGGGTCGTCATCGAAGCCACCGCCAATGCCTTCTTGCATCACATGATGCGCAACATCGCCGGTCTGCTCATCGCGGTGGGCAAGGGGGATCGCCCGTCGGAATGGGCCGCCGAGGTACTGGCATCCCGCGATCGCACCCGGGGTGCCGCCACCGCGCCGGCCGAGGGGCTCTATCTGTGGAAAGTGCGGTATCCGGACGCCTTCCGGCTGCCTTCCGCCCCGGCTGCATCCACGGGCGCGGTTTCGTTTATGCTTCCCGGCGGCTGCTGAGGCCCGGAGAATCGATGTCCTGGTTCGAGAAGATCATGCCCTCGCGCATCAAGACCGAGCGCCGGACGCGCTCGGTGCCGGAGGGCCTGTGGATCAAATGTCCGGCCTGCGACGCGGTGCTGTACCGCGCGGAGCTCGAGCGCAACATCTACGTCTGCCCCAAATGCAGCCACCACATGCGCATCGCGGCACGGGACCGGCTCGAGCGCTTCTTCGACGACACCGACGAGATCGTCGAGATCGGCGATGGCATCTCGCCGGAGGATCCTCTCAAGTTCCGGGACAGCAAGCGTTACAAGGACCGCCTGTCGCAGGCGCAGAAGTCCACCGGGGAAAAGGACGCCCTCGTCGTACTCGCCGGCAAGGTGCACGAGCTGCCCGTGGTTGCCTGCGCCTTCGAGTTCCAGTTCCTCGGGGGCTCGATGGGCTCGGTCGTCGGTGAGCGCTTCAAGCGCGCAGTGGACTATTGCATCGAGAACCGCCAGCCGCTCGTGTGCTTCACGGCAAGCGGCGGTGCGCGCATGCAGGAAGCTCTGTATTCCCTGCTGCAGATGGCGAAGACCAGCGCTGCGCTCGCGCGCCTGGCTCAGGCGCATCTGCCCTTCATCTCCGTGATGACGGACCCGACCACTGGAGGCGTCTCCGCCAGCCTCGCGATGCTCGGGGACCTGAACATCGCCGAGCCGCGCGCGCTCATCGGCTTCGCTGGTCCTCGCGTCATCCAGCAAACGGTGCGGGAGACGCTTCCTGAAGGCTTCCAGCGCAGCGAGTTCCTGCTGGAGCACGGCGTGCTCGACATGATCGTTGACCGTCGGGACATGCGTGATCGGATCTCGGCGTTGCTGCGGTTGCTAAGTCGCATGCCTCCGCCGCCGACGGCCGCCACTACGGGAACGGTCGCCGCCCTCAAGTCGCCTTGAAGCGCCGCACGCTCGCCGAGTGGCTCGAGCTGCAGCAGTCGGTGCACGCTCGCGGCATCGATCTCGAACTGTCGCGTGTGGCCCGGGTGGCGGAGAGGTTGGGTGTGAGCCGGCCGTCGTGCCCCGTGGTCACCGTTGGGGGCACCAACGGCAAGGGATCGGTGGTCGCATTCCTCGAGGCGATCGCGCGCAGCGCAGGCGTGACGCCGGGCGTGTTCACCTCGCCTCATCTCGTCCGGTACAACGAGCGGGTCCGCATCGACGGGACGGAAGCAACGGACGATGAGCTCATCGATGCGTTCGAGCGCATCGAGGCAGCGCGCGGCGAAATCACCCTCACCTACTTCGAGTACAACACCCTTGCGGCGCTACTCGTGTTCGCGCAACGCCGCACCGGCCTGGTCGTGCTGGAAGTAGGGCTGGGCGGCCGGCTCGATTCGACGAACATCATCGACAGCGACGTCGCAGTGGTGTGCTCCATCGGTTTCGACCATCGTGACTGGCTCGGCGACACGCTGGAGCAGATCGGTCGCGAGAAGGCCGGCATCTTCCGCGCCGGGCGCCCCGCCGTACTCGGCTCTCCCGATATGCCCACAAGCGTGTTCGCCGCCATCCGCACGCTCGGCGCCATACCTGTCGTCGCCGAGCGCGACTTCACCTGGCAGCCTGTGCAGGTACCGGACACCGCATATCAGGCATTTCCAGGGAGGTGGCGGTTCAAGGGAGAGCGGCTGGTGCTGGAGGATCTGCCGGCGCCGGCGCTGCCGGGATCGATCCAGTATCGCAATGCGGCGACGGCACTCGCCGCGGCCGAGAGGCTGCCGGCCGCGGCTGGGCTGCATTTCCGCAATGTCGCCGAAGCGTTGCGCAAGGTGAGTCTGCCGGGGCGAATGCAGGTCGTGCCGGGGCCGGTCGAATGGATTCTCGACGTTGCTCACAACGAGCCCGCGGCGCGGACGCTGGCGACGCACCTCACGGAAAGGCCGTGCGCGGGGCGCACGATCGCGGTCGCGAGCATCCTCGAAGACAAGGACGCCGCTGCGATCGGAGCGGCGCTGAGTCCGGTCGTCGATCAGTGGTTCATCTGCACTCTCGCAGAGCCGCGCGGACTCACCGCAGCCGCGCTTCAATCGCGTCTGGGCTTGCCGCCGGAGAAGGTCGCTGGAGAAGGTCGCATTGGCGGCTTCCGTGGCAGAAGGTTGTGAGAAAGCGCGCGCGCTCGCGAAGCCGGGCGATCGTGTCGTCGCCTGCGGCTCGTTCCTGGTCGTGGGCGCGGCTTTGCAGTGGCTTGGACTATACTGACCGCGCTTGTTTTCGAGCGAGCGCATCCCCATCGTGGAAACCCAGGTCAAAGAGAGACTCACCGGCGCCGTCATCCTCGTGACGCTGATCGTGCTGCTGGTGCCCGAGCTGCTCACGGGCGGCCCCGGTAAGGAATCACCGCCGGCAGATGTTGCGGCACCTTCTGTCGGTACGGCGGGCGAGGCGGCGGTGCGCACGTACAGCATCGATCTCGTCCAGGGCGGTGTGAAGCGGCAGCAGACGCCGCCGGACGAGCCGGATCTTTCGGCACGGGCGGTGACGAAGCCGGAAGCCGCAGGCGAGCCCGACGCCACCGTCGAGCCGGCGAAGGTCGTGGCGGAACAGGTGAGTGCACAGCCTCAGCCAGCGTCCGTGGCCTCTCAGCAGGGCTCGGCGGCGAAGCGAGTTGCCGAGCCGTTGGTGGAACAATTCCCACCGCCGGTCGCGTCGAAACCGACGCCCGCCGTGGCAAAGCCGGCTCAGGCTCCGAAGGTGGAACCGAAGCCGGCCTCCACCGCGGCGTCCCGGGTCGCCGCGGAATCGCCGCCGAAGGAGGCAGCGTCGAGCGCGATGGAGAAGGGCTGGGCGGTGCAGCTGGGAAGCTTCGCGAGCCGCGAGAACGCGCAGCGGCTCGCCAGGCAGCTCAAGGGCAAAGGCTATAGCGCGTATGTCCTCGGAGGAGGCGGCAGCAGTGGCAAGCTTTATCGGGTGCGTGTGGGGCCCGAGCCCGACCGGGCGGCGGCGAACGCCCTCGCGGCGAAGTTGCGCACGGCTGGCCAGAAGGGCTCCGTCGTCTCCCAGCCCTGATGACATAGCGCATCCACGCAGCCGGCAACGAAGCCGATGTCCGCGAAAAGCGCCGCCAGGCGACTTTTCGCCGGATCAACGAGTACAATCCCGCCTCGCAAATTCCACCCCCGCCGGGATGGTCGCGAATGATCTTCGTCGATTATGTGCTCATCGCCATCCTCGCCCTCTCCGTCGTCATCGGCGCGCTGCGCGGCTTCCTGCGCGAGGCCATCGCGCTGGCCAGCTGGGTCCTCGCGTTGTTCCTGGCCTGGCACTTCGCGCCGGCGCTCGAGCCGCATCTCGGCAAGTGGCTCGCGGAGCATCGGGAGCTGCGCACCTGGGTGGCTCGCGCGGTCATCGCGCGCGCCCGCCGGGTGGTCGGTGGCGTCGTCGGGGGGCTGCTCGGCCACTTCGTCAGGCTTTCCATCTTCAGCGGGCTCGACCGCCTGCTCGGCATCGCGTTCGGCGCGCTGCGCGGGCTCGTGGTGATTGGCGTGCTGGTCATCCTCGGACAGTTGCTGCGCATGGACGCCGAGCCCTGGTGGGGCGAATCCAAACTCATCCCGCACGCCGCGCGCATCGCGAACGGCCTGCGGGCCTTCGTCGGCGAGCACTGGCCGCCGGATACCCTCTCCGTGAAAGCCTGAAACGCCGGCCATGTGTGGAATCGTAGGCATCGTCGGGACCAGCTCCGTCAACCAGCGGCTTTATGACGCGCTGACCGTGCTGCAGCACCGGGGGCAGGACGCCGCCGGCATCGCCACCTTCAACGACGACGAGCTGTATACCCACAAGGGAGCAGGCCTCGTGCGCGACGTGTTCGAGCAGACGAACATGGTGGAGCTCAAAGGCAACGTCGGCATCGGGCACGTGCGCTATCCCACGGCCGGCAGCGACAGCGCCACCGCGGAAGCCCAGCCCTTCTACGTGAACGCGCCTTACGGCATCTGCCTCGCGCACAACGGCAACCTCACCAACGCGGCCGAGCTCGCCGAGCAGCTCACGCGCGAGGATCGCCGGCATCTCAATACCTCATCCGATTCGGAAGTGCTGCTGAACGTTTTCGCCTCCGAGTTGCAGCGCGTTGGTGCGGCACGCATGACGCCGGCGGACGTGTTCTCGGCCCTCAGCGCGGTGTACCGGCGTTGCCGCGGCGGCTTTGCCGTCGTCGCCATGGTCATCGGCCACGGCATCCTCGGGTTCCGCGATCCCAACGGCATCCGGCCGCTGGTGCTCGGGCGGCGCGAGACGCCGAAGGGCGTCGAGTGGATGCTGGCTTCCGAGAGCGTGGCGCTCGCCGCCATGGGCTTCAAGTTCGTGCGCGACGTGGGTCCCGGCGAGGCCGTGTTCATCGACGAGCTGGGGAGGCTGCAATCCCAGCAGTGCGTGCCGAGCGCCGAGCACACGCCGTGCATCTTCGAGTACGTCTACCTGGCCCGCCCCGACTCCATCATCGACAACATCTCCGTCTATCGCGCCCGCATGCGCATGGGTGACAAGCTGGCGGAGAGGATCCTGCGCGAGCACCCGGACCACGACATCGACGTGGTCATCCCCATCCCGGACACCAGCCGCACGAGCGCGCTGCAGGTGGCTCAGAAGCTCGGGCTCAAGTACCGCGAAGGCTTCATCAAGAACCGCTACATCGGTCGCACGTTCATCATGCCGGGACAGGAGCTGCGCGAGAAGTCGGTGCGCCGCAAGCTGAACGCGCTCGACCTCGAGTTCCGCGGCAAGAACGTGCTGCTGGTGGACGATTCCATCGTCCGCGGCACCACGTCCGCGCAGATCATCGATCTCGCCCGCGAGGCGGGCGCCAAGAAAGTGTACTTCGCATCCGCCGCGCCGCCCGTGCGCTTCCCGAACGTATACGGCATCGACATGCCGGCCGCGAACGAGCTGGTGGCCTCCGGCCGCACCGAGGCCGAGGTGGCCAGGCTCATCGGCGCGGACTGGCTCATCTATCAGGACCTCGTCGACCTCGTGGCGGCCTGTCAGCACGACGATTCCGAAGTGAAGGCGTTCGACACTTCCTGCTTCTCCGGAGAGTACGTCACGGGTGACGTGACGCCGGAATACCTGCAGCGCCTGCAGGCGGAGCGCTCCGATGCCGCCAAGGCGAGCAAGCGTGGCGAGCGGGGCCCGCTCAAAGTGGTCGGGCGTCCCTCCTAAGATCCCTGCATGCGGCTCCTGCTGATCGAGGACGACGCGCGGTACGGCGCAGTCGTCCAGCACCACTTGAGCTGCCGCTGGCCCGACGCGAAGCTCGTCGTGATGAGCCCCGTCGCGCACGGCGATCTCGCGCCGGAATTCCTCGCGCAGGGTTTCGATGCAGTGCTCCTCGCTGGCGAATGGCCGGGCGGTCGCGGCATCGAGTGGGCGAGGGACCTGGTCGCACGCCCCGGCTTCGCGCCGCTCATCTTCATGAGCGCGAGGCGTGACGACGAGGAGGCCGGGGAGGCGCTCGCAATGGGCGCACACGCGGTGGTGGGGAGGCTCAAGATCGATCACGAGCAGTTGCTCGAGGCCGTGGGCAGCGCGGTGCAGAAGCAGAGCCAGGCCCGCGCCAACTGGCGAACGTCCATCGAAGGCATCGAGTCGCAGAGGTTCAACGGCGTGCACATCCGCGGCTACCGCTGCGTGCGCCGGCTCGCGGGCGGGCCCATCTCGGACCTGTTCCTGGCGGAGAGCGAGACGGCGGGCGCGCTGGTCGTCGTGAAGATCGCGCGCGACCAGCAGAAAGAGAACGAGCTCGACCAGTCGTTCCGCCGCTTCCTGCAGGAGTACGAGATCGTCGAGCGCATCCATCATCCCAACATCGTGCGGCTCTACGACCTGGGCGTGAGCGACGAGCACGCCTACCTGGTGATGGAATACTTCCGGCACGGGGATCTGCGCACGCGCATGCGCGAAGGCGTGGAAGTGCGAGAGGCGTTACGGCTTGCGGTGGCGATCGCCAAGGCGCTGCACGCGATCCATGCGGCGGGTGTGCTGCACCGGGACCTCAAGCCCGGGAACATCATGCGCCGCGATGACGGCACGCTGGCGCTCATCGATTTCGGGCTCGCGAAGGACGCGGCGCTCGCGATGGAGATCACCGACCACGGCACGATCTTCGGCACGCCGCACTACATGAGTCCGGAGCAGGGGCACGCGGAGCCCATCGACGTTCGCAGCGATCTCTACAGCCTCGGCGTCATCCTGTACGAGATGCTCGCGGGCGAGAAGCCCTACACCGCGGACAATCCCATGGCGATCATCTACAAGCATCGAAAGGACCCGGTGCCGCGACTGCCGGTGGCGCGGGCGATGCTGCAGCCTCTGGTGGATGGCCTGATGGCGAAGCGGCCGGCGGACCGCTTCCCGACCGCTTCGGCTGCCATCGTGGCGCTGGAAGCCGCCGCTGCGCGGCTGTAGGGTCT
>JBGAIL010000051.1:0-26004 GCA_044225565.1 Steroidobacteraceae bacterium
CGCCGCAACGCATCGGCGTCTATCGCATCACCGGACTCACCTCATGAAAGGCCATCGACGGGTCCTGGGGCATCGCCCGCTTCGCCCACGAAGTCGGGCTCAAGCAGGTCAACGAGCCGCTGGTGAAAGTCTGCGGCAACCCGCGGCGCTCGCGGAGAGCGCCGCTGCGCCGGCGGCCGACGCTTCCGACGAGATCGACGACGGCCTATCCAGGTTTACCGACAAGCCCTGTTTCAGGGCTTGCCGCCGAACCTGCCGCGCACTGCGAGCACGTAGTTGCGGGGATCGCCGTAGAAGTGATTTCCGTTCGCCGCCTGGTCGATATTGGCCTGACCGTACGAGCCCAGGTAGTACCTTTCGTCCGTGATGTTGTGCACGTTGAGGCTCGCGGACCATCTTTCCGTCAGGCGCACGCCCACGCGCAGATTGACGATGGCGTACGAATTCTTCTCGACGGGCTCCGTCAACTTGCTCTGGGCGGATACGCCGCCGCTCAACGACCACCGGCCGCCCGAAAAGGGCAGCCGATGGTTGCTCCACACCTGGAGCTCATGTTTGGGGAGGAAATTGCTGGCCAGCAGGGCATCCGTTCCGACATCACCCGAGATGTATTTGGTGGTGTTGTAGGTGTACCCCAGATCCAGGTTCCAGTTGGGCAGCGGACTGCCCGAGGTCTCGATCTCGAACCCCTGGCTGCGCGACTTTCCGGAGGCCACGTATCGCTGCGAGGGATCGGTCGGGGGCAGGTTGTCGTAGAGCGGGGCCGCACGATTGGATTCCTCCACCCGGAAGAGAGCGAGCGAGGCGTTGAAGCGGCCGCCGGCCAGCTCCGCCTTGATGCCGGCCTCGTAATTGGCCGCAACGCGCGGCTTGAGCAGATCTCCGCCGGCATCGCGTTCCGTCTGCGGAGCCAGCAGGTCCGCGTAGCTCGCATACAGGGAATAGCGGTCGTTGAGGTCATAGACCACCGCCGCCTGCGGGGAGATGTCGTGATCGATCTTCACGTCGAAATCGTCGTCCACGATGACTTCGGGGCCGGTCGCGTCGAACCAGGTTCCCCGCAGCCGGTAGTGGTTCACCCGCATGCCGAGAATCACCGTCAGGGGATCGGTGACGTTCAGCGAGATGCGCCCGAAGAGCGCCGTCTGCGCGATGTACTGGTCGGGGAGGAAGAAGTCCACGGGCTGCTTGGCGGGCCTGGGAATGCTGGTGGGATCCCAGTTGCGAATGAACTCGAGCG
Organism: Steroidobacteraceae bacterium; assembly: GCA_044225565.1. Lineage (GTDB taxonomy): Bacteria > Pseudomonadota > Gammaproteobacteria > Steroidobacterales > Steroidobacteraceae > CAVXAE01. The sequence continues at coordinate 1,241 of JBGAIL010000051.1, forward strand.
TGTGCATGCCGTAGCCGTTCTCGGGCGAGCTGGCATGGATCTCGTCCGTGAGGTCGGCGTAGTAATTGCTGTAGTGCTCCTCGGAACGCACCACGCCCACCAGCACCTCGTGCTGGCGGCCGAGCAGGGTGACCGGTCCCCACATCGAGAGGTCCGTGCCCCGCTGGCGGTAGCCCAGATCCAGCTGCTCACCGAAGATCGTGCCCCAATCCGGATCCGGATTGCCGGTGGCGCGATCGATGGCGCCCCAGTGATAGGCGTAGAAGTTGCTCGAGTCGGTGTCGAAATAGCTGGTGATGAGCCGCCCTTTCCAGCCGCCCGAGAACTCGTGCTCGATCTCGAACATGTAGTTCTTGGTGTCGTACTTGAAATCGCTCCAGGCGGGACTGAGCATGGTATCGCGGGGCAGGCCGATGTCGCCGCCGTCGCTGTAGAAAGGCACGCCCGGGGAATTGGGTGTGGCGTCCGTGTCCTGCCAGTGGGAGGCGAAGCGCAGCAACGTGCTGTCCGTCAGGTCGAATTCCATCGTCCCGTAGACCAGCGTCTCCTGGAAGTCCGCGTAGGGGAAAAAGAACCCGCGATCGTCGTAAGAGACCACGGCGCGTCCGCGCAGGCGCTCCGTGAGCGGCCCGGTGACATCCACCTCACCGTGGTAGCGATCCCACGATCCGCTCGTCAGCGCGGTGCTGACCTGAAACTCCGCGAGCGGGCGCTTGCGTCGCAGGTTGATGGAGCCGAAACCATTGACGCCGTTCAGGACGCCGTTCGAGCCGCGCAGCACCTCGACGCCTTCGAACATCGCCATGTTGGGGCTCGCAATCGTCTCCGGATTGGTGCCCGTGGTGATGTTGTCGTACTGGATCGATTCGATGACGTGGCCGCGGGAGGTGTAGGTGTTCTCGACGGTGCTGTCTGCCAGCAGCACGACGCCGGGGGTCTGCGTCAGCACCTCGTCGAGATTGCGCAGATTCTGCGCCTCGATGCGCGCCTGGCTCATGATGGTGACGGATTGCGGTGTCTCACGCAGCGTCGTTCCCGTGCGCCCCAGGGTGATCTCGTCGCGCTTGCGCGTGCCCTGCACGAGCACGTAGTCCAGCTCGGTTCCCGAATCCGAGGCGATCTCGTCAGTCGTCTGGCCCGCCTCCTGCTGGGCGGCGGTGCTCGCGGCGTTCGTATCCTGCTGGGCTGCTTGCGAGGCGCCTGATAGCAGCGCGGCTGCCAGCACGAAGCGTGGCGTACGCGAGACAATGAATAGCATTGCCGATCCGGCACTGTGCATGACGAGACCTCCCCGATGAATTTTGAGCCCGATCCTAGGACGTCGGGTCGCTGAGCGCCTTCGCCAGAGAATCCCGAATCGTCGGGATCGGCTCGCGTGGTCCCGCACGGATGGCTTGCAATCCTCGTTCGGGTCCTTCCACAATCGGGCTCATAACTCCTGCAGCGCGGAGCCACCGTGGCTTTTTCGCATCAACCGCAACGAAGCACCAAGGCAGTCGACTATCAGGACGTCGCCCGTCCGGTCGCGGTTTTGAGAGATGAGTACGCGCCCGGATACAGCGACGCACGCCACAGCCACCGCCGTTCGCAGCTGCTGTATGCCTGCTCCGGTGTCATGTCGGTATTGACTGGGCACGAAGGCTTCATCGTTCCGCCGCTTCGCGCGCTATGGCTCCCGGCGGGTACCGTTCACGAGGTGAAGTATCGGGGGCGCGTCTCGCTGCGCACGCTGTACCTGGAGCCGGAAGTCTGCGCACGCATGCCGGACTCCTGTCGCGTCATCGAGATCTCGGACTTTCTGCGCGCGCTCATCGTGGAAGCCAGCCGCCTGCCGCTCGAATACGACCAGAAAGGACGCGCAGGCCGAATCATGGCCCTGCTGCTCGATGAGCTTGCACTAATGCCCACCGCGCCCCTGCACGCGCCCATGCCGCGTGATCCCCGACTCGCTCCGATATGCCGGGCGTTCTTCGAGAGTCCGGCGCAGCACGACCGTATCGAGGACTGGGCCAGGGCAGCTGGCATCGGCCGCTGCACGCTGGTGCGGCTGTTCCGACGCGAGACCGGAATGAGCTTCGCCACATGGCGTCAGAACGTGCGCCTCCTGCAGGCCCTGTCCCGCCTCGCGACCGGCCACTCGGTCACCAGCGTGGCGCTCGACGTGGGCTACAACAGCCCGAGCGCCTTCACCGCGATGTTCCACCGCGCCTTCGGCACGCCGCCGAGTCGCTACTTCGACTGCGCCGCTGCCCCTGCCTGACGGCTCGCGAGCCAAAGCCCATCCCCCTTCGACGAGCCGCGGCAGGCGCTTGAGAAAGAAACTGCCGTCCTACGGCGCAGGACGCAGCAGCACGATCTCGTCATCCGACTCGTGCGTCTCGACGTGCAGCACCTCGCGCAGCGAGAACAGGAAGCCTTGCGCGTCGCCGATGCGGAACACGCCGGTGACTCGCACGGGAGACAGCTCCGTCGTGCCGACCACGACGCGGGTGGTGGAGTAGCGGTTGAATTCTTCGACCGCTTCGAGCAGCGGCGTGTCGCTGAACTCCAGACGCCGCGTGCGCCACGCGTCGATGCGCTTCAGGTCCGCTTTTTCCTCGAGCGTGTGGCCGCCCTCGCGATCGAATTCCAGCGCCTGGCCTTTGGCCAGGGCCGCGATCGGCTTCAGGCCGGCCTTCTCGAGCGCCCTGGAGCGCGGGATGCCGGCGGAAACGTTGCCTGCCCCGTTGGCGGCCACCACGTGCACGGCACCTTCCAGCACGCTCACCGTCACCTTGGTGGTGCGCATGTCCACGTTGAACTCGGTGCCGAGCGCCCGGGTGAGCGTATCGCCGGCCACGACGTCGAAGGGTCGCGCCGGGTCGCGTTTGACGGCGAACAAGGCTTCACCGCGCTCGAGCACGAGGTAGCGCCGCTCGCCCGAGTAATGGACGCGCAGCATCGTATCGGTGTTCATCGTGACCTTGGAGCCATCCGGGAGGACCACATCCCGCTGCTCCCCGACGCGGGTCTGATAACGCTGCCCCGATGAGTGCAGAAGGTAGCCGCCGGCGCCGAGGCCGATGGCCAGCACCAGCGCTGCTGCGGCGGCCCAGCGGCGGATGAGCCGCTTGCGCTCCCGCCTGCCGGCGGAAAATGCCGGGCCGACGGCCTCATCCAGCCATGCCTTGACCTTCGGATGATCTTCCACCGTCGCGAGCAGGTCCCAGGCGCGCTGCCGGTCCGGTGCTTCCCCGCGCGCTTCACGACCTCGGATATTCATAGCTCCACCTCGAGCCGCTTCGCAATCGCGCCGAGCCCTTCCTTGATGTAGCGCTCGACGGTCCTTTCACTAACATCCATCCACGCGGCGATCTGGGCGTGCGTCAAACAGCGGAAACGATGCAGCAGCAGCGCCGAGCGCGCCGGGTGCGGCAGGTCTTCCAGTGCCGCGATGACCACCGCCGCGGCCTGCTCGCCTTCGAGCGCGAGCTCGGGCCAGCTCATCCAGTCCGGCTCTGCCAGCCCGCTCGCGGCGAACGCCTCCATTTCCGCATCGATGCCCTTCGCGGCCCTGCGCCGGAACAGATCGCGGGCCAGGTTCGTCGCCGTCTGAAAGAGGTAGGCCCGCGCGTTCTCGCGCACGTGCTCGAAGCTCGGCTGACGCAGCAGCCGCAGATAGGTCTCCTGCAGGATCTCGCGAGCTTCCTCACGCGAGTGCAGCAGTCCGTTCAAATACCGATAGATCGCGAGCCGGTGGCGGTCGAACAGCTCGCGGGCGAACTCGCTTTCGGCTTGCGTCAACGGCTCACGCGAATGCGCCGCACCGGGCTCGTCCGCCCGGCTTGCGGAGTGCTCGAGGAAGCTGTCAGGCGATGACTTGCTCATGGCATGCGGCAGGCACTCACGTATCGGCGGAACAGCCCGGGCCCTCGATATCCGTTTCTCTGCTGTGTGTAACGAACAACTCGGCCCGACCCGACAAGGGGGGGGTGGAACCTCCCGGGGCGGGCAGAGCGGGTGATGCGGACAGGCGCAGAGTAGGGCTCCTGGCAGGAAGATGGGAAGGATGAAGAACGTGCCGGGGAATTATCCCCCTGCTTTCAGTTACTTGATGCGCGGCGCATCGTCCGGGGGCCGGCCGGCCGGCCCTCCGCGATTGCTCCCGATACGCCCGTCCACGCAATGGCGGAGACTTGCCGCCGGTTTTGTCGGGTCGGGCCGAGTTGTTCGTTACACACCGCAGAAGCGCGCAACCCGCGCACGATTCGACCAACGACCATCGGGGGAAAGCTCATGAGCCACTCTTCGGACAAGGGCGCGGTCCGCTACCTGCCAGCCTTGATCTCGTTCCTCATCCTGGGATCCGCCGCTGCGCAGGATGCGACGAGCGCGGAGCTCTCCGCGCAGACGAGCTTCGACATCGCGGCCCAGCCCTTGAGCACCGCCCTCAAGCAGCTCGCCGACCAGGCCGGCATCCAGATCCTCTTCGAGGAGCGCGTGGTCCAGGGTCACGACGCCCCCGCGCTCAAAGGCAGCCAGACCGCGACGCAGGCCCTCAACGCGCTGCTCAGCAACACCGACCTCGAGTTCACCGCGCAGGACGAAACGGTAGCGGTCCGCAGGAAGCTCCCCAAATCGCTCACTTCGACTTTCTTCCGCCGCAGGGCGGAGGGCGCGACCGCGGGCAGCTTCCGGCTCGCCCAGGCCGAAGGCCAGCCGGACAAGGCTTCCGCCGAAGGGGCGGAGAAAGGCAGATCCTCCTCCGGTGCCGAGACCCCGCAGGAGACCGACTCGAGCGCGGTCCCCGAAGTCATCGTGACCGCGGAGCGGCGCGAAGAGACTCTGCAGAAAGTGCCCGCCAGCATCACCGTATTCAGCGGCGCGAAGCTCGATGCCGCGAACGTCAAGGACGTTCGCGGGTACTTCCTGCAGACCCCGAACGTGACTTTCCAGGAGGAAGGCAAGAGCGGCCCGCGCTCGGTGGACATCGCGATGCGCGGCGTCAGCAACATCGGCGGCGCCGTCGATGCGTTCGGCATCTACGTCGACGGCCTGAACATCGCCAACGGCGCGCAGGAAGGCTCGGTCAATCCGGCGTTCGAGGACATCGAGCGCGTCGAGGTGCTGCGCGGCCCGCAGGGCACCTTCTTCGGGCGCAACGCCACCGGCGGCGCCCTGAACATCACGACGCGGCAACCCGGTCCCGATTTCGAGGCGGGCGTCAAGACTCACTACGGCTCCTACGGCACCTGGGGCGCGACCGGAGTGGTCAACGTGCCGCTCTCCGAAAAGTTCTTCGCGCGCGCGATGGTGAACTACGAGGAGAGTGACGGCTTCGTCCGCAACGTCAACCCGGCGGGCGGCACCAGCGACTTCCAGCTCACCAACGTGAAGCTCGCCGCCCGCTGGCTGGCCACCGACCGGCTCACCCTGGATCTCGGCGCATACCTCATGCACGAGGACTCGGGCCTGAGCCCGCTCATCGCCACGGGGGTGCTGAACGCGGACACCGCCTCGATCGTCGGCACCACCGTGCCGGTATCGGAAGGCATCGGGTTCTATCCGGACAACCGCACGCTCGTGAATCACGATCGGCCGCTCGACCAGGCCAATGAGATGGACATCCTCAACCTGCGGGCCAACTACGAAGGCGAAGGCTTCTCCATCCACTCCATCACCGGCTACATGGAGACGCAGCGCAAGTACGCGGACGACCTCGACTTCACCAGCGAGCCGCTCCTGACGCAGGACATCGACGACACCTCGCAGAGCTGGAGCCAGGAGCTGCGCATCCAGTCGGCGGGAACCGGACCCTGGGTCTGGACGGTCGGCGCTCTCTACGCCGAGGACGAGCGCGACGTTCTCCACGAGGTCCGCGCCGGCACCGGCGGCTTCTTCGGCCTGCCGGACCGCTTCCCGATCGACATCGTCATCGAGGACATCAAGACGACGAGCTGGGCGCTCTTCGGCCAGACCACCTGGCATGCGACGGAGCAGCTCGCGCTGACCGTGGGTGGCCGCTATTCCGACGACGAAGTCGAGGAAACCTCGGGCGGCATCGGTTTCGGAACGCCCAAGCAGAACAATCGCGGCAAGGTGGGCTTCACGGATTTCTCGCCGCGATTCTCCGTCTCCTACGACTGGACGCACGACGTCACGAGCTACGTCACGGTCTCGAAGGGTTACAAGGCGGGCGGCCTGCAGTTCAACGCGGCGTTGCCGCAGCAGTTCTTCGACAAGGAGAATCTCTGGAACTACGAGCTCGGCCTGCGTTCCTATTTCTTCGACCGCAAGCTCATGCTGAATGGCACCGTGTTCCGCATGAAGTGGAAGGACCTGCAGGTGTCCTCCTCGCAGACGGTCACCGATCCCGAGAGCGGTGAGATCATCGTGATCGATGCGACGACGAACGCGGCCAGCGCGACGAGCAAGGGCGCGGAGCTCGAGCTCGTGATGCGTCCGGTGCCGCAATTGCAGATCGAGAGCGCGGTCGGCTATCTGAAGGCGAACTTCGGCAGCTTCCGCAACGCCCTCGTCTCGGGCGAAGAGGTCGATCTTTCCGGCCGCCGCGTGATCCGCTCGCCCAAGTGGACGCTGAGCACGACGGCGCAATACGAGTTCCCGCTGGAGAGCCTCGTCCGGGACGGCACGGGTTACCTGCGAGCCGAGTGGAGCTATCGCGCGAAGACGAAGCCCAACGTTCCCTCGATCATCGAGGAAGGATTCCCCAACGACATCGAGTCGTTCCAGGTCGCCAACCTCCGCGCCGGCGTGCGGTCCGATGTCTGGGGGTTCGAGGGTTATCTCGAGAACGCGTTCAACGAGCAGTACTTCACCGGCCACGCGGGCTTCGGCTTCGGCGGCATCCGCGTCCGCCCGCATCCGCGAACCTGGGGAGTGCGCGTCTCGTACCAGATCCGGTGATCCTGCGCTCATGCGCACACTGCCGGGTTTCATCGTAGCCCTGATGGTGGCGCTCCCCGAGGGGGGCGCCGCCGAGCGTTTCGTCGTGCTCTCGAACGCGGAGCAGGTCGGAACGCTCGATGTCTCTCGTGAGGGCCGACGGGTCGAGATCGACTATCGGGTCGACGACAACGGGCGGGGCCCGAAGCTGCACGAGACCTTGCGCCTCGGCCAGGATGGCCTGCCGACCGAGTGGCGCATCGAAGGCGCAGGCAACATCGGCGCTCCCGTCCGGGAGCGCTTCCGCTTGCAGGGCGCAGAGGCGAGCTGGAAATCCCTCAATGATTCAGGTCGGACGCGCGCCGACGGCGCTTCCATCTATGTAGCGGGCGATGCGAGCCCCTGGAGTTACGGGCTCTATTTGCGTGCCCTGCTGGCACATCCGGGACGCGAGCTGAAAGCGCTGCCCACCGGGGCCTTGCGCATGGAGAAGCTGCGCGACATCAGCGCGGGCTCCGGCGCCAGGACGCGAGCGGTCGGTGTCTACGCCCTCTGGGGGATCACGACTTCTCCACAGCTCGTGCTCGCAACCGCCGGCGGAGACTTCTTCGGGAAGATCGATTCCGGTTCCGTGCTGGTTCCCGCGGGGTACGAGACGGAGTTCACCCGCCTGTCCGAGCTCGCTTCCGCGCTTCATCAGGAGTATCTGGAACGATTGACGAAACGGCTGCTGCACCGTTTCGAGCGGCCCGTCTACATCCGCAACGTCCGCGTCTTCGACAGCGAGCGCGGCTCGCTGGGCGAGCTGGTGACGGTAGTGGTGTATCGGGATCGGATCGCAAGCGTGCGTGCCGACGCCGAAGCGCCTGCCGATGCGGTGATCGTGGACGGCGAAGGCGGCACGGTGCTCCCCGGCCTGACCGACATGCATTCCCACGTATCCGACTGGGAGATGCCGCTGTACCTGGCCGGCGGAGTGACCTCGGTGCGCGACGTAGGCAACGACAACCGGTCGCTGCTCGACATGGTCGAGCGCATCCGTCTCGGAAGTCTCATGGGGCCGCGAACCACGCTTTCCGGCTTCCTCGAAGGCCGCAGCCCGTTCTCGGCGCGATTCGGCTTCGTCGTGGATGAGCTTCCTGCCGCGCTCGACAAGGTGCGCTGGTATGCGGACCACGGCTATCGGGGCATCAAGATCTACAGCTCCATGACGCCCGACTGGGTGAAGCCGATCGCGGCCGAGGCCCACCGTCTCGGCATGCGCGTGAGCGGACATGTACCCGCATTCATGACCTCCGAGCGCGCAGTGCGCGACGGGTACGACGAGATCAATCACATGAACCAGCTGCTCCTGAGCTTCGTGCTCTCGGAACAGGAGGACACTCGGACGCCGCTGCGGTTCACGGCCGTCGGGGAGCGGATGGCATCGCTCGACCTGAAGAGCGAGCCCGTCCAGCGCATGCTGGCGCTGATGAAGGAGCGCGGCACGACTGTCGACGTCACCATGGCAGGGCTCGAATGGCTGCTGCTCAGCCAGCCCGGGAAATCGGTGCCGGCGATCGAAGGCTGGCTGCCGCACATGCCCGGACCGATGCAGCGCGCGCGCCGCAAGGCCGTGTTGAGCGCGAAGCCGGGAGAGCTCCCGACCTATCGCGCGTCGTGGAACAAGCTCCTCGAGGCGCTGAAGCTGTTGAGCGATTCGGGCGTGCGGATCGTGCCCGGGACCGACGATGTTCCGGGCTTCATGCTGCACAGCGAGCTCGAAGTCTACGGCCGGGCAGGCATTCCCAACGGGCGCGTGCTGCAGATCGCGACGATCGATTGCGCGCGCCATCTCGGTCGCGATCAGGAGCTCGGCTCCATCGAGCCGGGCAAGCTGGCCGATCTCCTCCTGGTAGCCGGTGATCCCACCAGGGATCTCGGCGTCCTCAGACAGGCACGCATGGTCGTAAAGAATGGCGACGTCGTGTTTCCCGAGGAAGTTTACTCGGCGATGGGCATCGAGCCTTTCGCCCGCAAACCTCCGATCCGCATTCCGGCTGCTCCATGACGCGCGGGAGGAAGGTCGCCGCAGGTATCGGACGTCGAGAGCTGGTGACGGGCGCTGCACGGCTTGCCGCATTGTCATGGATCGCGCCGGCATTCGGCGCCGGCGCGGCGGCGCTGGAGAAGCGCTATTCGAAGCGCGCCATCGACCTCGTGCGCGCGGCGCGGGCCGTGGACCTCAAACACGCGTTGACGCTCAACCCGGTCACCTTGAAGAAGTGGTTGACCGATGCGACAGCCTTCACCGCTGAGGACAAGGCGCTGTTCAGAAGCTGCGGATTGAAGGTCATCCAGACCACGCTCGAGACGGTGGAAGACACCTTGCTCGATTTCGCCTGGCACAACGGCTTCGTCGCCGAGCACGGCGACCTGTTCGCGCGTATCGATGGCACGGCGGACATCGACCGCATCGGTGACGGCAGGATCGGCATCATCTTCGGCTGCGAGAATTCCGATCACTTCAGGAAGCTCGATGACGTCGATCTCTACTACTCGCTGGGGCAGCGCGTCTCGCAGCTCACGTACAACAGCCAGAACCGGTTGGGTGCCGGCGCGACCGAGCGGCGCGATGGTGGCTTGAGCGACTACGGCGTCGCCATCGTCGAGCGCATGAACGAAGTCGGAATGGCCGTGGACCTCTCCCATTGCGGTGACAGAACGACGCTCGATGCCATCGCCTGCTCGAAGAAGCCGGTGCTCTTCACGCATGCCGCGGCGCGGGCATTGAACCCGACCCATCCGCGAACGAAATCGGATGAGGCCATCCGGCAGCTCGCGGCCCGGGGCGGAGTCATGGGCATCCCATTCCTGCGGGTCTTCGCCAGCGACCAGGAACCGACCACGATCGAGAACGTCCTGGCTCACTTCGATCACGTGATCCGGCTCGTGGGGCCGGACCACGTCGCCGTCGGGAGCGATATCGGCCCCCATGGCTACGACTCCCTGCCGCGCGAGATGGTCGCCGCCTCGAAGGCCAATCTGAAGCCCGGAAGCTACGCTTTCCGCGAGAAGGACGACATCGAGGGACTCGACCATCCGCGACGCATCTACGATCTGACCGAAGGACTGATCCGGCGAGGCCACGGCGACGAGGTCATCACGGGGATCCTCGGCCGCAACGCCCGGCGGGTCCTGGCACGGATCTGGTAAACGGCCCCGCCCCAAAAAAAAGCCCCGCACGAGGCGGGGCTTCAGGCAGGCACACGGCCCGAGGGGGCCCGGGCCGTGGCCATTATCGATCGCTCTTGGCGACTTACATATCCATTCCGCCCATGCCGCCCATTCCGCCCGGCGGCATGCCGCCGTGGCTGTGCTCCTCGTCCTTCGGAGCTTCGGCGATCATGACTTCCGTGGTGAGCAGCAGGCCTGCGACCGACGCGGCGTTCTGCAGCGCGAGGCGCGTGACCTTGGTCGGATCCAGAATGCCTTCCTCCAGCATGTCCCCGAACTCGCCGGTGGCGGCGTTGTACCCGTAGGCACCCTTGCCGGCCCGCACGTTGTTCAGGATCACGGCGGCATCCTCACCGGCGTTCGTCACGATCTGACGCAGAGGCTCCTCGATCGAGCGGGCCAGGATGCGCACGCCGACCGTCTGGTCCTCGTTGATGCCTTCCAGCTTCTCGATGGACTTGAGCACGCGCACCAGCGCGACACCGCCGCCCGGCACCACGCCCTCTTCGACCGCGGCACGCGTGGCGTGCAGAGCGTCTTCGACGCGGGCCTTCTTCTCTTTCATCTCGATCTCGGTGGCAGCGCCCACCTTGATGACCGCGACACCGCCGGAGAGCTTGGCGACGCGCTCCTGCAGCTTCTCCTTGTCGTAGTCCGAGGTGGCTTCCTCGGCCTGCTGGCGGATCGACTCGATGCGGGCCTTGATGTCGGACGCCTTGCCGGCGCCGTCGATGACGGTGGTGTTCTCCTTCTCCACCACGATCTTCTTGGCCTCGCCGAGGTCGTTCAGCGTCGCCTTCTCGAGCGACAGGCCGACCTCGTCCGAGATCACGGTGCCGCCCGTGAGGGTGGCGATGTCCTGCAGCATGGCCTTACGGCGGTCGCCGAAGCCCGGCGCCTTGACGGCCGCGACCTTCAGGATGCCGCGGATGTTGTTCACGACGAGCGTGGCGAGCGCCTCGCCCTCGACGTCTTCCGCGATGACCAGGAGCGGTCGTCCGGCCTTCGCCACGCCCTCGAGCAGCGGCAGCATCTCGCGGATGTTCGAGATCTTCTTGTCCGCCAGGAGGATCAGGGGCTTCTCGAGCTCGACCGTCTGGTTCGCCTGGTTGTTGATGAAGTACGGGGAGAGGTAGCCGCGGTCGAACTGCATGCCCTCGACCACTTCGAGCTCGTTCTGCAGGCCCGAGCCCTCTTCCACGGTGATGACGCCTTCCTTGCCCACCTTCTCCATCGCTTCCGCGATGGTCTTGCCGATGGACTCGTCCGAGTTCGCGGAGATCGTGCCGACCTGCGCGATGGCCTTGGAGTCCTTGCAGGGCTTGGAGAGCTTCTTGAGGTCTTCCACGGCCACCGCGACGGCCTTGTCGATGCCGCGCTTGATGTCCATGGGATTGCGGCCCGAGGCGACCGCCTTCAGGCCTTCACGGATGATCGCCTGGGCGAGCACCGTGGCGGTGGTGGTGCCGTCGCCGGCCTCATCGGACGTGTTGGACGCAACTTCCTTCACCATCTGCGCGCCCATGTTCTCGAACTTGTCCTTCAGCTCGATTTCCTTGGCGACGGAGACGCCGTCCTTGGTGACGGTGGGGGCGCCGAAGCTCTTCTCGAGCACGGCATTGCGACCCTTGGGGCCCAGCGTCGCCTTCACGGCGTTCGCGAGCACGTTGACGCCCTTCAGCATGCGGTTGCGGGCGTCGTCGGAAAAGCGGACTTCTTTGGCGGCCATGGTTATTTGCCTCCTTCGATGACGGCCATGATGTCTTCCTCACGCATGACCAGCAGTTCTTCGCCGTCGACCTTCACTTCCGTTCCGCCGTACTTGCCGAACAGAATCTTGTCGCCGACCTTCACATCCAGCGGACGGACGGTGCCGTTCTCGAGGATCTTGCCTTTGCCGACTGCGACGACCTTGCCCTGCACGGGCTTCTCGGCCGCGGTATCGGGAATCACGATGCCGCCGGGAGAGGTGCGCTCCTCCTCCAGACGTTTCACGATCACGCGGTCATGAAGTGGACGAACCTTCATGGGGAACGCTCCTTGGAAGCAATTGATTTGGTTTAAGAAATTGGCCAGGGGTGGTATTAGCACTCCCCCCTGGCGGCTGCTAATGATAGGGGGAGGCGCGCGGAATTCAAGCGTGGCGCGAGGTTTTTTTCATCCCCGCCCGACGGCCTTGTGAGCCCGAGAAAGTCCGAAAGGCATGAGTTGTCCAGAGTAAAGCGGGCTTTAGAATAGTCTTGACCAAACTAAAGTTGACTTTAGAATAGCCGGATGCGCTATCTCACCGCCAGCCTGCGTCGCGATCTCGAAAAAAAGATGGTGCTGCTCGCCGGCCCGCGTCAATGCGGCAAGACCACTCTGGCGAAGTCGCTGCTGGATGGGCACGGCCAGTACCTGAACTGGGACATCGCCCGGGACCGCAAAGTGATCCGGGAGATCGCCTGGCTGAAGGACGCTTCCCTCATCGTGCTCGACGAACTGCACAAGGCCCCGAAGTGGAAGAACTTCCTCAAGGGCGTCGTGGATGAATTCGGCAACAGGCCTCCCCTGCTGGTCACGGGAAGCGCGCGCCTGGATGCCTACCGGCGCGCAGGCGACGCATTGACCGGCCGGCACTATTTCTATCGCCTGCATCCGATCGACGTCGCGGAGTCCGCACAATTCCTTCCCGGGCTCGTGCTGCAGGAACGCGTAAGCCGGTTGCTGCGCAGTGGCGGCTTCCCGGAAGCCTTTCTGAACCCGACGGAGGCGAGCCGCCTGCGGCAGGACCGCATGGAGCTCGTCACCCGCGAGGATCTGAGCGATCTCTCACGCGTCAGCTCCTGGCGAGGACCCGCCGATCTCGTCGAGCTGCTGCGCGAACGGGTCGGAAAACCGGTCAACTATGACAACCTGGCACAGACTCTGGGCGTCTCCCCACCGACCGCGCGGTCCTGGGTCGAGCTGCTCGAGAAACTGTACGTCGTCTTCCTGCTGCCTCCTTATTCCAACCGACTGTCGCGGAGTATCCGCAAAGATCGCCGCGCCTACTTCTTCGACTGCGCCGCGGCATACGACGACACGGGCGGCGCCCAGCTCGAGAATCTCGTCGCCTCCTGCCTCCTGAAGCACATCCAGTTCAGGAACGACGCTCTGGGCGAGCGCTGGGATCTTTACTATCTGCGTGACAAGGACGGGCGGGAGGTGGACTTCCTCGTCACGCACGACCGCAAGGTGCGCTGGCTCATCGAGGTGAAGGCCTCCGACCCGCAGATCGCCTCCGGCCTCAAGTATTACCGGGCCAAGCTGCAGCCTCACGAATGCCTGCAACTCGTCCTGAATCTCGATCGAGCCCAGGAAAAGGATGGCATCAAGGTGCTGCCGCTCGGCCCATGGCTGGAGTCTCTGTCCATCGCGCCGTAAGCTTCGGGCGGTGAGGGGTCACGTCACGAATCGGGCCGCCCGGCCGGCACTGCGCTGGATGGCGCTGCTCTGTCTCGCAGCCCTGCCCGCCGGCGCGCAGGAGGATGAGTTCCTGCCGCCCGAGAGGGCGTTCACCTATCTGGTCCAGGTCGAGGGAGGCTGCCTGACGGTGCAATGGAACGTGGCCCCCGGCTATTACCTCTACAAGAGCCGCATGGGTATCGAGAGCACCACCAGCGGCGTGAAAGTCGGCGTGCCGCGTTATCCGAAGGGCGAGAGCCATCACGACGAGTATTTCGGCGACCAGGAGATCTTCCGCGACGACTTCGTCGTCACGGCTCCCCTGGAGCGCACCGATGGCGCGGCCCGCGAGATCACCGTGAAGCTGAAGTGGCAGGGGTGCGCGGATGCGGGCCTCTGCTATCCCGCAACCACGTGGGAAGCAAAAGTGCATCTTCCCGCCGCCGCTCGCGCCGCGAGCGCGGAATCTTCCCGGCAGCTTCGATGAGCGCAACGCGAACCGCCGCGACCATCTGCCTGGTGGTGCTGGTTGCGGGCGGCGCCGGCTTCCTGCTGCACAGGCTGTCCAACGAAGGCCCGCAGCCGAGCTTCGCGGACAGCATCAACGCGGCGGCGTCCAGGGCGACGGGCGCCCCGGGCCACGGGCCCTCGGACTCAGCCTCTGCAGACTCCGGCTCACCGGCCCCAGACACGGGCGAGGCACCGGACGGAGGTTCACCGACCGACGCCGATGAGTCGACTGCGAGGCTTGCAGCCGCTTCCCCCGAGCCTCCCACGCACATTCCCGCGCTCACCCTGCCGGACATCCAGGGCAAGCCGCGAGCCTTGAGCGAATGGAAAGGCCGCCCGCTGCTGATCAACTTCTGGGCGACGTGGTGCGAACCGTGCCGGCGGGAGATCCCGCTGCTCAAGCAACTGCGCGCCCGGCATGCGAAGGACGGGCTGGAGGTCATCGGCATCGCCATCGACTTCCGGGATGCAGTGCGTGGGTACGCTGGCACGGCCGGTATCGACTACCCCGTGCTGGTCGCGGAGGAGGATGCGACGGCGCCCAGGGCCTTCGGAGTGGGCATGGGCCTGCCCACCACGGTGTTCGCCGACCGGGAGGGCCGCATCGTCGGCCGCCACGTCGGCGAGTTGCGGGCCGAGGAGGCCGGAAAGCAGATCGCCCTGGCCCTGGGCAGTCGCTGAGTCACCGGCCCAAGGGGCCTGGTCTAGCGACATTGGGCCTTTCGGCGACCCTGATCGACGACATTGGCGGCAAAAGCTATCCCGATACCGGCTGATTAGGTTACATTCGCCGCCGCTTGTCTGGTCTCTCAGGGTGGATCGGTTCCTTCCATGGCGCGCCTGCTGCTGCTCAACGGCCCGAACCTCAATCTGCTCGGCACGCGCGAGCCCCAGGTCTACGGGGCGCAGACGCTCGCCGCCATCGAGCAGAAGGCGGCCGCCGTCGCCCGCGAGGCCGGCCACGAGCTGCTCGCCTTCCAGAGCAACGCGGAGCACGCGCTCATCGAGCGCATCCACCAGGCCGGCCGCGAGCATATCGACTTTCTCGTCTTCAATCCCGGTGGATTCACGCACACCAGCGTGGCCCTGCGGGATGCGCTGCTCGGCGTGAAGCTGCCCTTCATCGAGGTGCACCTGTCGAACACGCACGCGCGCGAATCGTTCCGTCACCATTCCTATTTCTCGGACATCGCCGTGGGCTGCATCGTCGGCCTCGGCGCGGTCGGCTACGAGCTGGCCGTGCGCGCCGCCGCCGAGCGGCTGGCACGCCCGTCCGCCTCCTGAAAGACACGACCCCCGAAGGGATCCGCATGGACATCAGAAAAATCAAGAAACTCATCGAGCTCCTGGAGGAATCGGGCATCGCCGAAATCGAGATCAAGGAAGGCGAGGAAGGCGTGCGCATCAGCCGCATGCCGACCGTCGCCACGCAGCAGGTGGTGCACGTGCCGCAGTTGCCGATGAGCGGCCCCATGTCGCCTTCGGATGCCGCCGCCGCCGCAGCGCCGGCGCCCGCCGCCCCGAAACCCAAGCCGAACGAGCACGTGGTATCGGCGCCGATGGTCGGCACCTACTATGCCGCTCCCTCGCCCGGTGCGAAGGCGTTCGTGAACATCGGCGACGAGGTGAAGACCGGCCAGGTGCTCTGCATCATCGAAGCCATGAAGATGATGAACCAGATCGAATCGGACAAGGCGGGCCGGATCACCTCGATCATGGCGCGCAACGGCGATCCGGTCGAGTTCGGCCAGCCGCTCTTCGTCATCGAATAGCGCTCCGCCATGCTCGAGAAGATCGTCATCGCCAACCGCGGCGAGATCGCGCTCAGGATCCTGCGGGCCTGCCGCGAGCTCGGCATCAAGACCGTCGCGGTGCATTCCACGGCGGACTACAGCCTCAAGCACGTGCTGCTCGCGGACGAGTCCGTGTGCATCGGGCCGCCGCCCTCTTCCGGCAGCTACCTCAACATGCCGGCCATCATCAGCGCGGCGGAAGTGACGGACTCGGTGGGCATCCATCCGGGCTACGGCTTCCTCTCGGAGAACGCGGATTTCGCCGAGCGCGTGGAGAAGAGCGGCTTCACGTTCGTCGGCCCGAAGTCCGAGACCATCCGCCTGATGGGCGACAAGGTCTCGGCCATCAAGGTCATGAAGCAGCACGGCGTCCCGTGCGTGCCCGGATCGGACGGCCCCCTCGGGCTGGACAACGACGAGAACCTGCGAATCGCGCGGCAGATCGGCTACCCGGTCATCATCAAGGCCTCGGGCGGCGGCGGCGGGCGGGGCATGCGCGTGGTGCACGCGGAAGCGGCGCTCCTCAACGCCATCGCCATCACGCAGGCCGAAGCGCGTGCGGCCTTCGGCAACGACCAGGTCTACATGGAGAAATTCCTGGAGAAGCCGCGCCACATCGAGTTCCAGGTGCTCGCGGACAACCACGGCAACGTCATCCACCTCGGCGAGCGGGACTGCTCCATGCAGCGCCGCCACCAGAAGGTGATCGAGGAGGCGCCGGCGCCGGGCATCACGGCGCGCCAGCGCAAGATGATGGGAGAGCGCTGCGTCGAGGCCTGCCGGGCCGTGGGCTACCGCAGCGCCGGCACGCTCGAGTTCCTGTACCAGGACGGCGAGTTCTACTTCATCGAGATGAATACCCGCATCCAGGTGGAACACCCCGTCACGGAGCTGATCACCGGCATCGACCTGGTGAAGGCGCAGCTGCAGGTGGCGGGTGGAGAGCGGTTGCGCTATTCGCAGAGCGACGTCCAGCTGCGCGGGCACGCCATCGAATGCCGCATCAACGCCGAAGACCCGAAGACCTTCATGCCGTCCCCGGGGCCCATCCGCCTCTGGCACGCGCCAGGCGGGCCGGGCGTGCGCGTGGACAGCCATGTGTACTCCGGCTACAACGTGCCGCCGCACTACGACTCGCTGATCGGCAAGATCATCGCGCACGGCGAATCGCGGGAGACCGCCATCGCGCGCATGAAGAATGCGCTGGCGGAGATGGTGGTCGAAGGCATCAAGACCAACGTCCCGCTGCACCAGGAGATCTTCAATCACGCCGCCTTCCAGGGCGGCGGGCTGGACATCCACTATCTGGAGAGAAGACTGGGGCTGCGATAGCTCATGGGCAGCTGAGAGACCCCCATGTTCACGGTCTGCCCGAAATGCGCCCTCACCCTGGTGGTCACCGCCGCGGACCTGCGAGTGGCACAGGGGTACGTACGCTGCGGGCGATGCTCGAACGTCTTCAATGCGCTCAACGCGCTTTCGGACGAGCGGACTCCCGAGCCACCGCATACGCCGGCGCCGCCGGAGAAGCCGCCTGCGCGGATCGAACCGCCGCCGCCAGCCGTGTCTGCGTCGACCTCGGTGGCGGCGCCTGGGTCGGACGACGACGAAGTCATCGAGATCGAGGCAGAAGCGCCTGCCGAGTCGCTGGAATTCGATCCCACGTCGACCAGCGTCGAGGACGTGTTCGTGGCACCCCGGCCGGGCGACCGGGATGCGACGGGCACGTTCGAGTCCATCGTGCTCGAAGCCGCGGAGGCGGAGCCCGGCATCGAAGACGTCACTCCCGACCCCATACCGCCGCCCACTCCTGTGCCATCGACCGGCACAGGCACACCGCTGGACGCCGATGAGCAGCTCGAGCAGGAGCTCCAGTCGCTCGCCCGGCGCATCGACGAGCAAAACCGCCCGTCTGCACAAAATTTTTCATCCGGTGCACCAAGCAACGCGGCCAGTGCGGCGGAAACATTGGAAGAATTGGGTGGCGGTTTCGGCGGTCGACGGCCGCACGAAGAAGAAGATGACGACGACGAGGATGCCGCTCCGGCCTGGGCGCTGCGCAGCGGCATCGCCGCGCTGATCCTGTTGCTCCTCGCACAGGCGGTGCATCACTACCGTCGCGACCTCGCGGTGGTTCCGCAACTGGGCGCACCGCTCGAAGCGATCTACGGAGCGATCGGTGTCCCTCTGGAGCCACGATGGGACGTCAACGCTTATGAAGTGAGACAACTCGGTGCGGCGAGCGACCCCTCGACGACCAACCGCCTGATAGTGCGCGCGAGCGTCAAGAATGGCGCGCCGCGCCCGCAGCCTCTGCCTCTGCTGCGCGTAGCCGTGCAGGATCGCTTCGGGAATCGCATCGCAGCGAGCGACGTCGCTCCCGCTGCGTATGCGCCACACACGGCGTCCACGCAGACACGCCTCGATAGCGGGCAGCGCGTCGACGTCGAGATGCGCTTCGTCGATCCGGGAGCGGAAGCCGTCGGCTTCGAGATCGATGCGTGCCTAGCCGCACCCGGCGGCGGCGTCAACTGCGCCAATCGCTAAGCTGATCGCGCCGGAAATCTTTTCGGCAGGTGCTCCGCTCGCGGACTCGCGTGCTATTCTTCGCGCCCACTCGATCTGCCGGTGGGTCGGATCGAGGACGAGGGTCGAGCAGGGCGGGGAACTCCACACATGCCAGCCAAGAAAAAAAGTCGCGCGCGCAGAGATTACTCGTTGCGCGTGGACGGCAACGAAGTGCCGCTGCGCAATCACGCGGAGCAGGCTCTCCACAGCTACTTCACGAGCCTGAACGGCCACCGCCCCGCGCAGCTGTACGAGCTGGTACTGCGCGAAGTCGAGGAGCCGCTGTTCAAAGCGGTACTCGATTACGCCTCGGGCAACCAGAGCGCCGCAGCGGACATTCTCGGCATCAATCGCGGCACGCTGCGCAAGAAGCTGCGCCAATTCGGGCTGACGAGCTGATGCCCCCGGGCACCGGGGATCATGGGGTCAGGTCTTGCAATCGTGCAATCGTGCGCGCGATTGCGCGCACGATTGCACGATTGCAAGACCTGACCCCATGATCCCGATCCGGCGCGCGCTCCTTTCCGTCTCCGACAAGACCGGGCTCGTCGAGCTGGCGCGCGCGCTGGAACGCCGCGGGGTGGAGCTGCTTTCCACCGGCGGCACTGCGAAGCTGCTCGCCGAATCCGGCGTGAGCGTGCGGGAAGTCTCCAGCTACACGGGCTTCCCGGAGATCATGGACGGGCGCGTGAAGACGCTGCACCCGAAGATCCACGGTGGGCTCCTCGGCCGACGCGGTGTGGACGACGTCGTGATGAAAGAGCATCAGATCGGCGCCATCGAGCTGCTGGTCGTCAACCTCTACCCGTTCGCGGCCACGGTCGCCAAACCCGGCTGCAAATACGAAGACGCCATCGAGAACATCGACATCGGTGGGCCCGCCATGGTGCGTGCGGCAGCCAAGAACCACGCGTCGGTCGCGGTGGTGGTCGATCCGGCGGATTACCCTGCCCTGCTGGATGAGCTGGCCGCGCATGAAGGCGGCACGACGCTCGCCACGCGCTCGCGCATGGCCGCGAAAGCGTTCGCGCATACCGCACGGTACGACTCCATGGTGTCGAGCTACCTGCTGACCAGGCACGCCATTCCGGAAGAATTCCCGGACGTGCTGCCGCTCGTGTTCGACAAGGCCCAGGAGCTGCGTTACGGCGAGAATCCCCATCAACGCGCCGCGTTCTACCGGGACCTCATCGCGCGCGGCAACGGCATCGCGACGGCGAGCGTGCTGCAAGGCAAGGACCTTTCTTTCAACAACATCGCGGACGCGGACACGGCCATCGAATGCGTTCGGCAGTTCGCGGAGCCGGCATGCGTCATCGTGAAGCACGCCAACCCTTGCGGCGTGGCCGTGTCGGGTGGCATTCGTGACGCTTACGAGCAGGCGTACCGCACGGATCCCACCTCCGCGTTCGGTGGAATCATCGCGTTCAACCGCGAGCTGGATGCGGGCACGGCCTCGGCCATCGTCGGCCGCCAGTTCGTGGAGGTCATCGCCGCGCCGTCAGTGCATGCGGACGCTGCGAAGGTGCTTGCCGGCAAGCCCAACGTGCGCGTGCTGGTCCTCGGAGAGCTGCCTCCCGCAGTTCCGGGTGCACTGGAATACCGCAGCGTCACCGGCGGCCTGCTGGCTCAGACGCGGGACACGGGCATGGTCGCGGCAGCAGACCTCAAAGTGGTCACGAAGCGCGCGCCCTCGCCCGCCGAGCTCGCGGACCTGCACTTCGCCTGGCGCGTGTGCAAGTTCGTAAAATCCAACGCCATCGTGTACGCGCGCGGTGGCGCCACCATCGGCGTCGGCGCCGGGCAGATGAGCCGTGTGTACTCGAGTCGCGTGGCCGCCATGAAGGCAGCCGATGAGAAGCTGGAAGTCAAAGGCGCCGTGACGCCTTCGGACGCGTTCTTCCTTTCGCGACGGGCTGGACGTGGCAGCCGAATACGGCATCAAGGCCGTGATCCAGCCGGGTGGCTCGAAGAAGGACGATGAAGTCATCGCCGCTGCGGACGAGCACGGCATGGCGATGGTGTTCACGGGCATGCGGCACTTCAGGCACTGAGCGCGATGCGCGTCCTGATCATCGGCGGCGGTGGCAGGGAGCACGCGCTGGCCTGGAAAGTGGCGCAGGAAGCGCGCGTATCCCAGGTGCTCGTGGCACCAGGCAACGCCGGCACCGCCACGGAACCGAAAGTTTTCAACGTCGACATCCCCGCCGAGGACGTCCAGCGCCTGGCGGACTTCGCTCAGCGCGAGCGCATCGAGCTCACCATCGTCGGACCCGAGGCGCCGCTGGTCGCGGGCGTGGTGGACGAGTTCGCGGGCCGCGGCCTCAAATGCTTCGGGCCGCGCGCCGAAGCGGCACAGCTCGAAGGGTCGAAGGCGTTCGCCAAGGCGTTCCTGCGCCGGCACTCGATTCCCACCGCGTCGTACCGCACGTTCACGCAAGACACCTTCGATGCGGAGTACGTGCAGAAGCTGCGCGGTCCCATCGTCGTGAAAGCGAGCGGTCTCGCAGCGGGCAAGGGCGTCATCATCGCGGAAACGCCCATCGAGGCGATCCTCGCCGCGCGCACCATGTTCAGCGGGCAATTCGGCGCCGCCGGCACCGAGGTCGTGGTCGAGGAATTCCTGGAAGGCGAGGAAGCGAGCTTCATCGTCATGGCGGACGGAGAGCATGTGCTGCCGCTCGCCACCTCGCAGGATCACAAGCGACTGAAAGACGGCGATGCCGGCCCCAACACGGGCGGCATGGGCGCCTATTCGCCCGCGCCGGTCGTCACGCCCGCCATTCACGACCGCATCATGAAGGAAGTCATCTGGCCGACGATCCGCGGTCTCGCGACGGATGGCATGCCGTACACGGGTTTCCTGTACGCCGGCATCATGGTGGCGGCGGACGGCACGCCCAACGTGCTGGAATTCAACTGCCGCTTCGGCGATCCGGAAACGCAGCCGGTGCTCGCACGATTGAAATCCGACCTCACCGTGCTCTGCGAAGCGGCGCTGGCAGGCGAGCTCGACACGGTTCGTGCCGAGTGGGATGCGCGCGCGGCGCTGGGCGTGGTGATGGCGGCAGAGGGCTATCCGGACTCGGTGCGCAAGGGCGATGCCATCGAGGGGCTGGAGCGCGCCGCCAGGTTGCCGGGGAAAATATTCCACGCGGGCACACGGCTGGAAAATGGCAAGGTGCTCACCAGCGGCGGTCGCGTGCTGTGCGCCACGGGATTAGGCACGACAGTTCGTGAGGCGCAGCAAGCAGCGTACGCACTGGCGGATTCCGTGCGGTGGAAGGGCGTGCAATATCGACACGATATTGGATATCGCGCGATCGCCCGGGAGTGAGCTGAGCGACGGACCTCAGACTTTCTTCCGGCCTGTCAATCTTCAAATCGAGCGCTTTACACCGCATATGCGGCTGGACTTTCCATGTCGCGCTCCACAGACTTCCAGCGCCCGAAATTGACTCGATGACAGGGAAGTCTATGATCACCTCCATGCAAGCCAGGACGCTCGACATCCTCATGGACAAAGCCCGCTTCGAACCCAAAGTGGCTCAGGCGGTCGCGGAAGCGATCGAGAGCGAGATCCAGGGATCGCAGCTGGTCACCGTGCCTGCGCTGGACACCCGGCTCAATGCGTTGCGCAGCGATCTCAGGGTGGAGATCCACGATTCGGTGGCCGGCCTCGAGCGCAGGATGTACGCGGGCCTGCTCGCTCAGTTCACCGCATTGCTCGGCGCTCTGTACTTTTTCACCGGGTACCTCGCGAAGTAATCGCGACGAAACAGCTCCTGAACGGGTTACGGGGTCGCGGATAGCGCCTTCACGGGGGCGACCATGTAGTGACTCTGCGGAATGGGCTCCCCGCCGGGATACGGCGCACGCACGAAGCCAAGGCGCCCGTAAAGCCGTTCAGCGTTCTCATTGCCCGTAGAGACGAACAGGGAGCATTCGCGGGCGCGAAGCTCCTCCGAGCCCAAGGTGGCGAGCGACGAGATCAGACGCGTTCCCAGGCCCTGGCCTCGACGATCCGGATGGATGACCAGCCGCCCCAGGTGGCATCGCCCCTCTCTCGCATAGTACTGCCCAAAGCCCAGCAGCCCGCCCGCTGCATCGACCAGCGCGAACGACGCCAGCTCGGCCACCTTGGTGTCCTCGCGGAAGCTGCTCTCGTCGAAGGGAAAGCGGAAGGCCGGACCGCCCCAGCGAACGCAGCTCTCGCGCGTGGGGAACCAGGGCATCATCTGCAGCAGATGATCGTGCGTCGCGGGCACGAGCGCGGGACCACGAAATGCGGACAGCGAGCGCTTCTGACGACCCTGCTCGCCGAAGTTCACCGGATCCAGCCAGGCCTCGAAAGCCGCGCGGACCCATGGCCATTCATCGTCGACGATGGAATACCACGCAGTGTCGCGATTGCGACCTTTGTATACGATGGCCTTGCGGAAGATTCCCTCGAAGGCGAAGCCATAACGGGCTGCAGCCGCGCGCGACGGCGCATTGAGGCTGTCGCACTTCCATTCGTAGCGCCGGTAGCCGAGCCCGTCGAACGCGTAACGCATCATGAGATACATGGCTTCGGTGCCGGCGCGCGTGCGCTTCATGTGCGCAGAGTAGGCAATGCTGCCCACTTCCATGACGCCATGCGTTGGATCGATGCGCATCAACGCCGCGGTCCCCACGGCTTTGCCCGCGGCTGCGTCGACGATCGCGAAATGGAGCGGGTCCGCACTTTCGGCGAGGCGAGTGAGGTAGGTGCGCATCTGCTCGGGCGTTGCAGGCCGCTCGAGGAATAGATACGTCCAATCCCGATCGTCCGGCGCCGCGGCGTAGGCCTCCTGCAGCTCGGCGGCGTGGCGCTCCACGTCCACGGGCTCGAGCCGGCAGTAGCGGCCCTGCAGCGGCACCCGTTCGGGCCTTGCACGTGCGGACCACTCCGGGACCGGAACTCCGATCGGCTGACCGTATCCGTTGTGACGCTCGCTCATGATGGCGGCAGTCTATGACGACGGCACCGGATCACGCCAACTTGCGCGCCTCGCATCCGCTTCGACGGTGCAGAACGCGCGGCGGGCTCGAAGGTTCCCGCAACGCCATATCTCTTCCGCAACTGGGCACGCCCATTGCTAAGTCCTGGCGCAGTTCGCTCGTGAACTTGAACTTCCAGGAGATTCCCATGAACAGGTCATTCGCCAGGATCGCGGTCGCTGCGATCGCCGTCGCGGCCCTCGCCGCCTGCACCGCCACCCGCACCCAGAAGACTGCGGGCGAGCAGATCGACGATTCCGTGATCACCGGCAAGGTCAAGGCGGCCCTGGTGGACAACGAGTCCACGAAAGCCCGTCAGATCGACGTCGAGACCTTTCGCGGCACGGTGCAGCTGAATGGCTTCGTCGACTCCGCCGAAGCGAAGTCCGCCGCGACCCGCGTCGCGCGCAGCGTCGACGGCGTGAAGAAAGTGGACAACAACCTCGCCATCCAGACCGAGCGACGCAGCGCGGGCGAAGTCATCGACGACAGCGTGATCACCGCCAAGGTCAAAGCGGACCTCATCGCCAACACGAAGGTGAAGGCGCACGAGGTGAACGTGGAGACGCGCGACGGCGTCGTGCAGCTCTCGGGCTTCGTGGACAACGCGGAAGCGAAGCTGACCGCCGGCTCCATCGCCCGTGGCGTCAAGGGCGTGAAGAGCGTGCAGAACGACATTCAGGTCAAATCGATGTGAGGCGGCGAGCCGGGCCGGAAGCGCGTGCTGGCTGGCGCGCGCTTCCGGGCGCGGCTGCCGTGTGCCGCCGCAGGGCGGCGAAAGTCATGTCTGGCGAGATCCGCGTTCTCTAGAAACTCGCGCGGAAGAACAGCTCCGGCCCGTCCACGTCCATGACGAGCCTGCCTGAGAGGTCGCCGGGATCGACCACATCCAGCTTGGTCTTCATCTTCGAATATCCCAGCCCCAAGGCAAAATTGCGCGCCCAGCGATACTGCACGTCCGCGTGGTAGTCGCTGATCTTGCCGTCCGAATCGTCGATGTGGCCGCTGAGATAGTTCGCCCGCGCGTTCACGGAAAAGCGCTTCGCCAGGCGCAGGCTGGCATCCAGGGCGATCGTGGGAAACGCCACCGACCCCGATTGATTCTCCTGCACCAGCCGTGCTGGCACCCGCGCGCGGGCCTCACCCTGAAACAGGTGGAGGCCGAAGCCGCCACCCAGCTCGAAGCGCTGGTTGCGCACGATCGAATACAGGTAGGTGAAGTTGAGCTGCTTCCATTCGAGCGTGCTCAGCACCCGGTCGTCCACCGCGAACGTCTCGTCGCCGAATGCGATGTCCCGTGCCAGCACCTCATCGCCTCGGCGCCGGAGGTTGAAATAGTCGACG
>JBGAIL010000052.1:0-3470 GCA_044225565.1 Steroidobacteraceae bacterium
CTCGCGAAGCGGCTGCTGCCCGTGCGCCGCGGCTGGTACGCCATCGTGCTGGCCGACGCCGGAGGCCGGATCTTTTTTGATTCAGCTGGCCGCGGGGAAGGTGCCGCAGCGCTCGGCAGCGGCGAGTGGATCCGCGACGTGGTGCGGACGGGCCGCGCCGCCGTCTCGAATCTGGTGCACGATGCCGTGGCCGGTGGCCATTTCTTCCTCATCTCCATGCCTGTGATGGAAGGGGGGCGGCTGCGCTACGTGCTGGCCGCACAGGTGCGCTCGGAAAGCCTCAGCGACATCCTGCGGCGCCAGAGCGCAACTTCGGGCGCAGTGGTCTCGCTCGCGGACCGCGTGCCGCGCCTGATGGCGCGCTCGCGCAACGAGGAGGAATACATCGGCAAGCCGCCCAGCCGGCGCTTCTACGACGCCATGCAGCGCATGTCGGAAGGCAGCTATGAAGGCCGGCTGCTCGAAGGCGTGAAATCCTATTCATCGATCAGCCGCTCCTCGCTCACGGGCTGGACGGTGGGCGTCGGCATGCCGGCCGCCGCCATCGACACGCCCATCTGGAGGACCATCGGGGAGCTCGCGCTGGTGGCTCTCGTGCTGCTGGGAGCGGGGATCGCATCGGCACTCGTGCTGGGCCGTGCACTGGTGCGCGCGCTCACCTCCGCGGCCGCGTCGGCACGCGGGCTGGCTCGTGGTGAAGCGATCGAGCCGCGTCATTCGCGCATCGTCGAGGCGGAAGAGCTCTCGAAGGGGCTGCTCGAGGCCAGCGCGATCCTGAACGTGCGCTTGCGCGAGCGGGACCAGGCATTGCTCGCCGAGTATGCGGCGCGGCGCGAGGCCGAAGCGTTGAGTCGCAGCAAGGACGAGTTCGTCGCCACCATGTCGCACGAGCTGCGCACGCCGCTCAACGCGATCTACGGCTGGGTGAAGCTGATGCGCAGCGGCAAGCTCGACGAGGAGCGGCAGGCGCACGCGCTCGAGGTGATCGAGCGCAACACGCGCGCGCAGACTCAGCTCATCGAAGAGCTGCTCGACATGTCCCGCATCGTCGCCGGCAAGCTGCGGCTGGAATTGCGGCGGGTGGAGCTAGGCCCCCTGCTGCAGAACGCGCTCGAGGGGCTGAAGCCGACCGCGACGGGCAGGGAGGTCGAGCTCGTTCTGGACGTCGAGCCCGGTGTCGGACCGGTTTCGGGTGATCCGGGCCGGCTGCGGCAGATCGTCCTGAACCTCCTCACCAACTCGCTCAAGTTCACGAGCAAGGGCGGGCACGTGGAGCTCTCCCTCCGCAAGGAAGGCGGCCAGGCGGTGATCCGTGTGCTGGACGACGGCAGCGGCATCTCGCCGGAGCTGCTGCCTCACATCTTCGAGCGCTTCCGGCAGGGTGCGTCGTCTCCGGCCCGCAAGCATGGAGGCCTCGGCATCGGGCTCGCGCTCGTGCATCACCTCGTCGAGATGCATGGCGGCACCGTCGAGGCGGCCAGCGAAGGCGATGATCGGGGTGCCTGCTTCACCGTGCGCCTGCCGCTTGTGGCGCCGCGGATGGCGGGGCCCGATGCTCCGGTGGACGGCGTTGCGCAAAGCGGCGAGGGCGCCGAGCCGAAGGTGCTGGACGGTCTCGTCGTGCTGGTGCTGGAAGACAACGACGACGCCCGCGAGCTGGTGGTCACCACCCTGCGGCATGCGGGCGCGCAAGTGATTGCGGCGAACTCCGTGAGCGCCGCGACGGCCGCGCTCGATACGCTGGTTCCCCAGGTGGTGGTCAGCGACATCGCCATGCCGAACGGCACGGGCTACGACTTCGTGAGGCAGCTCCGCTCGAATCCACGCACCGCCACCATTCCGGCGATTGCGCTCACGGCATATGCCCGTCCCGAGGATCGCACGCGCGCCTTTGAAGCGGGTTTCAATTCACACATCGGCAAGCCCGTGGATCCCACGGAGCTGGTGCGCGCCGTCGCGAGCGCGGCGCAGCGGGTGCCTAGCCCACCGCCTTGATCGACTGGATCAGCTCCGCTCCGGCTTTCTGCGCATCGCCGTAGAGCATGCGCGTGTTGTCGAGATAGAAGAGCGCATTCTCGATGCCCGAGAAGCCTGCACCCTTGCCGCGCTTGATGACGATGACGTTCTTCGCCTTGTCGGCGTTGAGGATCGGCATGCCATAGATGGGGCTGGACTTGTCCGTGCGCGCCACGGGATTCACCACGTCGTTCGCGCCGATGATCAGCGCGACGTCGGCCGTCTCGAACTCGGCGTTCACCTCGTCGAGGTCGGCGATGAGGTCGTAAGGCACGCCCGCCTCGGCAAGCAGCACGTTCATGTGGCCCGGCATGCGGCCGGCCACCGGATGGATGGCGAACTTCACCGTGACGCCGCGATCCAGCAATTGCTGCGCGAGCTCCCAGATCTTGTGCTGGGCCTGCGCGACCGCCATGCCGTAGCCCGGCACGATGATCACCTTCTGCGCGAACGCCATCATGACGCCGACGTCGGAGGCTTCTATGGGCTTCATGCTGCCCGTGACCGTGCCGCCCGCATCCGCGCCCGCCGAGCCGAAATCCGAGAACAGCACGTTGCCGAGCGAGCGGTTCATCGCCTTCGCCATCAGCTGCGTGAGCAGCGTGCCGGCGGAACCGACCACCGTGCCCGCGATGATCATCGCCGCGTTGCCGAGCACGAAGCCTTCGAACGCGACCGCGAGACCGGTGAGCGCGTTGTAGAGGGAGATGACCACGGGCATGTCCGCGCCACCGATGGGCAGCGTCATGGCGATACCGAGCACGAGCGCAAGCGCGAAGATGAGCGTGACGTGCAGCGGATCGCCGCCGTGGTGCAGGACGACAACGGCACCGGCGATGAGCGCGCCGAGCAGCAGCAACCCGTTCACGAACCTCTGGCCGCCGAAGCGAACGGTCTTGTTGAGCACGCCCTGCAGTTTCGCCCAAGCGATGCAGCTGCCGCTGAAGGATACTGCGCCAATGATTCCACCCAGCACGGCGAGCGCCAGCACCGTCGGGCTGTGTGCCGCCGCCAGCGAGTGATCCGCCTGCGCGGCGCGATAGAGCTCCACGGCCGCGATTGCCGCTGCGGCGCCACCGCCCATGCCGTTGTAGAGCGCGATCATCTGCGGCATGTTCGTCATGGCGACGCGCTTGCCGGTCCACCACGTGAACACCGAGCCGACCACGATGGCGGCGATGATCAGCTCGTAGTTCGTCATTCCCGGATACAGGAAGGTGACGAGCGTGGCGACCACCATGCCGGCGCCGGCCCACACGATGCCGCTGCGCGCGGTCACCGGCGAGCTCATGCGCTTCAGGCCCATGATGAAGAGCGCGGCCGTGAAGAAGTAACTCACGTCGATGAGCAGCCGTGCCGAGAAGAGGCCCGGAGCCTGCAGTGCGGTGTCCATCAGTGCGCGCCTCCGGGCTTCCTGGCCGCGGAGGGCTTGAACATCTCCAGCATGCGCTCGG
>JBGAIL010000052.1:3497-25888 GCA_044225565.1 Steroidobacteraceae bacterium
CATGCGCTCGGTCACCACGTATCCGCCCACTGCGTTGCCCGCCGCGAGCAGCACGCCGACGAAGCCGATGACCTTCTCGAGCGGCGTCACCGCCCCGCCGAGCGCCACCATGGCGCCGACGAGCACGATGCCGTGGACGAAGTTCGAGCCGGACATCAGCGGCGTGTGCAGGATGACCGGCACCTTGGCGATGATCTCGTAGCCGGTGAAGGCCGCGAGCATGAAGATGTAGAGCGCAACGATTCCGGTCATGTCAGTTCTCCAGCGCCTTGCGCGTGGGCTCGTGCTTGATGGCGCCTTCGTGCGTGAGGCAGGACTGCGCGAACACTTCGTCGTTCCAGTCGATCTTCAGCTCGCCCTTCTCGATCGCGGGCTTGAGGAAGTTGAGCAGGTTGCGGGCGTACATCTCGCTCGCGTTGTAGGCGAGCTGGCTCGGCAGGTTGAGCGGGCCGATGACCTGCACGCCGTCGTGATCCACCGTCTCGCCCGCACGGGTGAGCTCGCAGTTGCCGCCTTGCTCGGCGGCGATGTCCACTACCACGGAGCCGGGCCGCATGCGCTCCACCGCGCCGCGGGAGATGATCTTGGGCGCCGCACGGCCGGGCACGGAAGCCGTGGTCACGACGGCGTCCGCCGCGGCGATGCGGGCATCCAGCACCTCCTGTTGTTTGGCTTTCTCTTCGGCCGTGAGCTCGCGGGCATAGCCGCCCTGGCCATCGGCGCTCACGCCGGTGTCGATGAACTTCGCGCCCAGCGATTTCACCTGTTCCCGGGTTGCGCTACGCACGTCGTACGCTTCGACCACTGCGCCAAGGCGGCGGGCCGTGGCTATGGCCTGCAAGCCCGCGACGCCGGCGCCGATGACCAGCACCTGAGCCGGCCGGATAGTCCCGGCCGCCGTGGTGAGCATGGGCAGGAACTTCTGCAGCGAGCTCGCGGCGATGAGCACTGCCTTGTAGCCCGCTAGCGAGGCCTGCGACGACAAGGCGTCCATCGATTGAGCGCGCGAGATGCGCGGCACCAGCTCCATGGAGAAGCTGGTGAGGCGGCGGTCCCGCAGGGCGCTCACTTCGGCCTTGCGCGAATACGGCTGCATGAAGCCGATGACGATGGCGCCGGCCTTCAGCTGGCCGATCTGCTCCACCGAGAGGGGCTGGACGGTGAGCACGACATCCGATGCGGCGAGCACCGCTTGCGCGCTGTCGAGCCATTCCACTTTCTTATAGAGCGCATCGGGGAAGCGGGCACGTTCGCCGGCACCCCGTTCAAGGACTACGCGCGCGCCGCTCTGGGCGAATTTCTCGGCCACTTCGGGCACGAGCGCCACGCGGGCTTCATGAGGCGCCGTCTCTCGGAGCGCGCCGATTGTGATGGGCATGCGGACCTTTCGCTTGCAAAGGCGTGGCCCTGCGGCCACGCGAGACGGGAATCCTCATAGTAATGAAGGCGTTGCGGCGTTGAATTCTTGCACAAGACTGCCGTATCTTACAGCCATGCTGGGTATCGATCTGGAGCGGGCCGACCACGGCCATCAGGATGACCTGCGCATCGTGGCCACCCCGGCTGCGCGCGGGCTCTCCCAGCTCGTCCTGCGGACGGACATCGGCGGCATGCCGCTGGAGTGGATCGATTACAAGGAGGCCGCGCGCCTCTATCACCAGGAGCAGGTGGCCTACACCTGCGGCTCGCTGCTGTATCAGCTGTTCGGCGGCACGAATGCCCTCACCGGCAGCCGCACCGTGCTGGACGTGAATTCCATCGTCGCCACCGTGGGGCATACCGGCAATCCGGGCAACACGCGGCACGACTATGTCCCGCCGCTCAACAACCAGACGCTGTTCCGCCGCGATGCCTATCTCTGCATGTACTGCGGGGTGCGGTTCCCTTCGCGGGATCTTTCGCGGGACCACATCCGGCCGTTCAGCCAGGGCGGCACGGACATCTGGACCAACGTGGTCACGGCCTGCCGCCGCTGCAACAACCACAAGGCCTCGCGCACGCCCGAGCAGGCGAAGATGCAGCTGATCGCCGTGCCGTTCACGCCCACCTACGCGGAATACATCTTCCTCAAGGGCCGGCGCGTGCTCGCCGACCAGATGGAATACCTGGTGGCGCATTTCCCGCGCTCGAGCCCCCTGCACGACCGCATCCAGCGCTGGCTGTCGTAAGGGTTCTGCGGGCCCACCATGAACTCCACCACGCTCCCCGCGGCTGCCGGGCATGCCGCGCGCAACCGGCTCGTCATCAATCTGCTGCTCGTATCGGCCTTCGTGGTCATCCTGAACGAAACGATCATGGGTGTCGCGATTCCGCGCCTCATGGCCAGCCTCGGCGTCACGGCTGCGGCGGCGCAGTGGCTTACCACCGCGTTCCTGCTCACCATGGCCGTCGTCATCCCGATGACGGGTTTCCTGCTGCAGCGGCTGCACACGCGCACCGTATTCGTCATGGCGATGTGTCTGTTCTCGGCCGGCACGCTCGTGGCCGGGCTCGCGCCAGGGCTCGAGGTGCTCGTAGTGGCGCGCGTCATCCAGGCGTCCGGCACGGCGATCATGCTGCCGTTGCTCATGACCACCGTGATGACGCTCGTTCCGCCCGAGACGCGTGGGAGGACGATGGGCAACATCACTACCGTCATCTCGGTTGCGCCGGCTATCGGCCCCACGCTGTCGGGACTGATCCTGAATTACCTGCACTGGCGCTGGCTGTTCCTGCTGGTGCTGCCGATCGCACTCGCGTCGCTGTGGCTCGGGTGGCGGCGCATCGAGAACGTGACGACGCCGCGCGAGGCGCCGCTGGATGTTGCGTCCGTAGTGCTTTCCGCATTGGCGTTTGGCGGCGCCGTGTATGGCCTCAGTCTGCTCGGCATACCGCGCCAGCCCGGCAGTACGCCTGCGTGGATACCGCTCGTGGCAGGTGGCATCGCGCTGGTAGTGTTCGTGCGAAGGCAGCTCGTGCTGCAGCGGACTGATTCCGCGTTGCTGGATCTGCGGACTTTCGGCTCACGCACCTTCACGATCTCGCTGACCTTGTTCGCGATTCTGATGCTCGTGCTGCTCGGCACGGTCATCGTGCTGCCCATCTACCTGCAGAACGTGCTCGGCATCAGCACACTGCAGACGGGATTGCTGCTGCTGCCTGGCGGCCTGCTCATGGGCCTGATGGGTCCGTGGGTGGGGCGGCAATACGACCGCTTCGGCCCCGCGAGGCTCGTACTTCCCGGCATCGTGATCGTCACGGTGGTGCTCTGGGCCATGACGCAGCTTGGAACACACAGCCGGGTCGAATTCATCCTGGCCGGGCACCTCGTCATGAGTGTGGGGTTTGCCTTGCTGTTCACGCCGTTGTTCACGGTCACGCTGTCGTCCGTACGGCCGGAGCTTTACTCGCACGGCAGCGCGCTCCTGGGCTCGCTGCAGCAAGTGGCGGGTGCTGCCGGCGTGGCATTGTTCGTGGCGCTGATGTCGGCGCAGACGGCGCGTCTGGCCTCAAGCGGCGCAACGCCGGTTGAGGCGTTGGCAGGTGGTGCGCGTGCCGCGTTCTTCTGCGGCGCGTTGTTCTCGCTTCTCGCCGTCGCCTGCGCGTTCTTCGTGCGCAAGCCGCCGGCGCAGGCGATTCCTGCCGGGCATTGAAGGCTTACCCCGCCGTCGCGTCGGGGTGTTTTCGCGGCACTCCCTCGCGCTATGCTCCCGTACTCTCCAGCTCCGCAGAGGCCACATGTCAAAGCAGGATATCCAGTCGGTGCTCCACGAGGAGCGCAGCTTCCCGCCGTCCCCCGAGTTCACTGCGCGAGCCCGCATCAAGCCTGCGGATCGGGAGGCGATGCTGCGCAAGGCGCAGGCCGACCACGCGGGATTCTGGGCAGACCTGGCCCGCGAAGAGCTGGTCTGGCAAAAGCCGTTCACCGTTGCGCTGGATGATTCGCGCGCGCCCAATTTCCGCTGGTTCACGGACGGGCAGCTGAACGTCTCCTACAACTGCCTGGACGTCCACCTGGCGGAACGAGGGGACAAGACCGCCATCCTCTTCGAAGGCGAGCCCGGCGACGTGCGGCGCTTCAGCTATCGCGAGCTGCATGCCGAGGTCTGCAGGTTCGCCAATGCGCTCAAGGCGCAGGGCGTGAAGCGCGGCGACCGGGTGGTCATCTACATGCCGCTGGTTCCGGAATCGGTGATCGCCATGCAGGCGTGCGCGCGCATCGGCGCCATCCACTCCGTGGTGTTCGGCGGCTTCTCGGCGGTCTCGCTGAAGGATCGCATCGAGGATGCGGGCGCCACCGTGGTCATCACCGCGGATGGCGGGCATCGCGGGGGCAGCATCGTCGAGCTCAAGGCGGCCACCGACAAGGCCCTGGCCTCGGGTTGCCCGACCATCGAGCGCGTCATCGTGTTGCGCCGCACCGGCCACAAAGTGGAGATGAAGCCGGGCCGAGACCTCTGGTGGCACGACGTCGTCGCGGGCCAGTCCGCGCAGTGCGAGCCGGAGTGGGTGGGCGCCGAGCATCCGCTGTTCCTACTCTACACGTCGGGCTCCACGGGCAAGCCGAAGGGCATCCAGCACGCGAGCGGAGGCTATCTGCTCGTCTCGAAAGTGACGAGCCAGTGGGTGTTCGACTTCCGCGAGGACGACGTGTACTGGTGCACGGCGGACGTCGGCTGGGTCACGGGCCACAGTTACGTGAACTACGGGCCGCTCGCCGTTGGCGCCACCGTGTTGATGTACGAAGGCACGCCCATGGTGCCGGACGGCGGGCGCTTCTGGAAGATCTGCGAGAAGCACGGCGTTACGGTGTTCTACACGGCGCCCACCGCCATCCGCGCGCTCATGAAGCTGGGCGACGAGATTCCGGCGAAGTACGACCTGTCGAAGCTGCGCCTGCTGGGCAGCGTCGGCGAGCCCATCAATCCCGAGGCCTGGATGTGGTATCACCGCGTGATCGGCGCGGAGCGCTGCCCGATCGTGGACACGTGGTGGCAGACGGAGACGGGCGGCATGATGATCTCGCCGCTGCCGGGCGTCACCGCCACCAAGCCTGGCTCGTGCACGCAGCCCTTGCCGGGAATCGTGGCGGACATTGTGGACGACCATGGCAACGTCGTGAAGAGCGCGGATGCCGGCGGGTATCTCGTGGTGCGCAAGCCCTGGCCCGCGATGCTGCGCACCATCTGGGGAGACAACGAGCGGTATCTCAAGACGTACTGGGAGAAGTTCCAGAACCGGTACTACGTGGCGGGCGACAGCGCCCACCGCGACAAGGACGGGTTCTTCTGGATCATGGGGCGCATCGACGACGTGCTGAACGTCGCCGGGCATCGCCTGGGCACCATGGAGATCGAGTCCGCGCTGGTGGCGCACCCGCGCGTGGCCGAGGCAGCGGTGGTCGGCAGGCCGCACGAGATCAAGGGCGAGTCGGTGTTCGCGTTCGTGGTGTGCCGCGGCGCACGTCCTGCCGGCGACACCAGCGCGCTGACGAAGCAGCTGCGCGACTGGGTCGGCGAGCAGCTCGGCGCCATCGCCAAGCCCGACGACATCCGCTTCGCGGACAACCTGCCGAAGACGCGCTCGGGCAAGATCATGCGCCGGCTGCTGCGCGCCGTGGCGCGCGGCGAGGAGATCACGCAAGACATCTCGACGCTCGAGAATCCGGGAATCATCGACCAGCTGCGAGGCGTGGAGATGCCGGCGGCGGGGCCGAAAGCGGCTGCCTCGAAGCCGAAGAAGGTGGCAAAGAAGGCGCCGAACGAGGCTGCAAGGAAGCCAAAAAAGAAACCGGTAAGGAAAGCTGCGAAAAAGGTCGCGAAAAAAGGGGCCAGGAAGGCTCCAAGGAAATCATCCATGGCCGGAAAGCCTGCTCGCAAGCCCGCGAAGCGCAAGCTGGCACGCCGAGCGGCAGCCAGCAAGCGTAGTGCTGCGCCGCGCAAGGCGGTACGCCGCTCGAAGGGCAAGGCTCGTCGCAAGAAATAGCGAACGATCGGCTCGTCAATAAAGCAGATGACGCGGTGCCGGTCGTTCATGGACGCTGAACGGCCCCGAGCCCGTCGGCACGAATCGCTCGGTCGTCAGATGAGCTGTGGGAGCCTGTCCGGGCGCTCCGTCGCAGCCGGCAGGCCGCGCAAGTGCCAGATGAGCACGTCCGTGTCGACGAGGATCATGGCGCAATGCTCACCCGCCGCGGCGACGGGAGGCTCTCAGACACCGGACATACCCATCCACATCTGCGAGATCGTCGCCATCGCGCGGTCTCTATCATCGACGCGGTGCGCTCGCCCGTCTCCATGTCGCTCGACAGCGAGGCGACGATTCGCTGGGCGGTACGCGACGGCAGGCTCAGCCCTGCCGGATCGCGAGCAGGAGCAGCCGCCTCCACAGCCATTCTTTCGAGCTTTTCGGCGAATCGAGGCCCATCCGGCGCAGCAGCGAAGTGGCTTCGGGAGCCTCGCTGCCCGGGTGCAGCGCAGCCAGCATGGTGCCGAGCTTGCTGCGCCAGTCCGACGTGCGCTGCTGCAGATACTTGAGTGCTCGCGCCAGCCGGATCTCCTCTTCAGTGAGGTCCGTGCCGAAGGGGTACTCG
The DNA here is from genome assembly GCA_044225565.1 of Steroidobacteraceae bacterium. Classification (GTDB taxonomy): domain Bacteria; phylum Pseudomonadota; class Gammaproteobacteria; order Steroidobacterales; family Steroidobacteraceae; genus CAVXAE01. Next base: position 10,069 of record JBGAIL010000052.1, read on the forward strand.
CTGAAGAACCCCCGGCCACGATGCGCGGCGAGCGCGCCTTCCAGCCTCTCCGGCGTGTTCTGCGTGAACGCCACGGGAATCTGGTAGTCCGCCGCGATCTTGCCCGCGGCTTTGGCCTTCGCGAGCAGGTCCTGCTGGAAGCGTGAGTCCGCGATGTTGAGCAGGGCCGCGATGCATTCCCCGTCGGTACGACCGCGCAGGTCGGCAACACCATATTCCGTGACGACGATATCCCGCAGATGCCGCGGAATAGTGCAAGACCCATAGCTCCACACGATGTTGGAGGTGGTTCGCCCGCTCTTCGTCCGGGTGGCGCGCACGCAGATGATCGAGCGAGCTCCCGGCAACGCGTGCGCCATCGCGACGAAGTTGTATTGACCACCGACGCCGCTGACCACCCGCCCGTCGTCAAGTCCATCGGAAATGGCGGCGCCGAGCAGCGTCACCATCATCGTGGTATTCACGAAGCGCGCATCGCGACGTTGCAGAATCTTCAGCTCCTGGTCCGGTCCGTAGAGCTGATTCACGTAGCCCACGCCCCGCATGCTGAAGCACGCGAGGTCCGAAGGATGCAGATTGCGCAGCGCGCCATAGAACCCGCGCGGCCCGAGGAAGAATCCGGCGTGCAGCACCTGTCCGCCCGGCATGCGCTCGCCGCGCAGCGCGGCCTTCTGGTCATCCAGGCTGTCGTATACCAGCCGTCGCAGGATTCCCGCGCGATACAGGTCCAGCAGCTGGTCGACGAACATCTCCGTCGATGCGAACAGGCCGGGCCCGAACGCTTCCCTTCCCCCTTCCGCGCTGACGAGATCGACAGTGCCGTTCAATGGTGACGCCGCCGCGCTCCGTTCCGTTCCCAGCCGCTCCAGCGCTTCGCGATAGACCGTGTTCTGTTGATGCCTCAGCAGCAACGAGTAGACCAGCGCATCGCCCAGCTCGCCGATGCCGATCTGGAGCGTGCCGCCATCGCGGACGAGCGCGCTCGCGTGCAGGCCGATGGCATGGTCCACCGATCCGATCGGCAGGTTCGGCGGGCAGAAGAGGTCGTAGTCGTAGCGCGCGTCGTCCACCAGCCAGTCGAAGCGCCCGACCGGCACGATCGCCGTGCCCGGCATGAACGGCATCTGCGGGTGCACCTCGCCCACCATCACGATGTCGCGACCTTCGGCGCGTGCTGCATCGACGAGAGGCAGCAGGTCCGCGGTCACGTCGGGGTTCGATCCGAAGCTGAGCTCCGTTCGCCCGTCCTGCACGCGCTTCGCGACCAGTTGCGCGATCACGTTCACGCCGTGGGCCATGGTGAGCCTGGCCACGTCGGTGTAGTTGGCGCTGAGGTAGCTGCTTTGCGCCTGCGTCGAGCCGAGCAGGGCGCCGGGGTCCAGGAAGAACTCGATCACGCGCACGTTGGGTGGCAAGGCATCCACGTGCTGGGCGCGAACGTACTCGAGCTCGACGTAGTCGCCGAACACGCGCTCCGCGATGGGTTCCAGGAGGCGACGCTCGAGCTCGCTGCCAGCCACCGGCCGCCGCAGGGACAGCGCGGTCAGGATGGTGAGCTGGATCGAAGGGTCGCGCACCGCACGGCGGTAGAACTCGTTGGCGAGCGGGTTGGGCTTGCCTATCCCCAAGGGCAGTGCCAGCACCACCCGGTTTCCCACCCGGCGCAGCACGGCGTCCACGCATTCCCCTATGTCGTCCAGCACCGTCGTCATGGGGGAAGAGTCTAGTCACTCGGCGGGCGGCACGGCACGGAACTTGCGGCGACGGGCGCCAGGACCACAGTGCAGAGACAGCCATGGGTGAAGTGATTCACGCGGTCTTCGGCTCGGAGCGGGAGTGGGAACAGACCCACGACAAGACGGTGGACAGCCTGGTGCAGATCGGCGCGCTGTTCGGCGACGACGAGTCCCTGATGCGCGCCAAGGCGGACTGCGTCTACCAGTTGCTGCGGGAGATCGTCGAAGGCATTCCGTCGGTGCAGATCACCACGAAGCTGCCCGACGCCCTCACGGACGAGCAGATCAGAGCCCTGACCGAAGCGATCCGCCATGCCGCGCTGCGCGGCATCGAGATCGCGATGACGCACTCCGTGCAGGTGCTGATGAGCTCGATCTACGACCTCTGCACCTCGAAGTTGAACCGGCGCGTTGACTGAACGGTGGCGCGCCGCGGCAGGGCTGCGTGCTAGGGCTTCTTCGCGGGGGCGGCCGCGGCCGCCGGTGCCGCATCGCCGGAATTCGCCTTGAAGCGCAGCCCGAAGTTCACCGTGACCTCGTTCGCCACGAAGTCGGTAGCTTTCCACTGCCCCTGTCCGACACCGAAATCGAGCCTGTTGAAGTTCACGCGCCCAGTCACGTAGGCCGCAGGCCCACTCTTCTCGTTCGCCGTGCGGACGGTGAGCGGTACTTTCAGCTCGCGCGTCACGCCGTGCAGAGTGAGCTTGCCGATGGCTTCGTAGCGCCCTGCGGACACCGGGCTGAACCGGATGGCGCGGAACTTGGCCTGCGGGAACTTCGCCACGTCGAAGCCGTTGACGCCGCGCATCTCCCCGTCGCGCTGCTCGTCGCCTGTATCCAGTGAATCGAGATCCACCGTCACGTCCAGCTTGCTCGCGGGCAGGTTCGCGTCGGCGAAGCGCAAGGCGACGTCGTACTTGCGGAAACGCCCGGAGTTCTGCGCCTTGTCCTGCGTGAAGATGAATTTGAGCGAGCTGCGCGCGGGGTCCAGGGTGTAGTCGACGGGAGGTGCGGCGGCCTTCGAGCTCGCAGCGAACAAGGTGAAGGCCAGCGCGGCATACATCGGCGAACGCAGGATCGAGACCATTGCGGTAGCTCCTCAGCGCGGTGTGCGGGTGAAAGGCAGCATCCTGCGCAATACGTCGTCCTTCAGAACGAAATGATGTTTGAGTGCAGCCAGCACGTGCAGCACGGCCACCACGATGAGCGCGGTGGCGAGTATCTCGTGCGTCTCGTGCAGGGCGTCGTAAAGAGCCTTGTCCTGCCCCACCAGGTTCGGCAGCTCGAACAGGCCGAACCAGCTCACGGTGAAATTGCGGGCGGAGGACATCGTCCAGCCCGAAAGCGGGATGGCGAAGATCAGCACGTAGAGCGCAGCATGGGTGAAGCGGGCGAGGAAGCGCTCGTACGGCTTGAGGGTGTGGGGCAGCGCGGGCGTGGGATTCAGCCAGCGCCACGTGAGGCGCAGCACCGCCAGCATGAGGATGGTGATGCCCACGGACTTGTGCCGGAGGATCAGCGCGATCTTCTCTCCGCCGAGCGGGAGGTCTTCCGCGAGGCTGATGAGCACGAACTGCGTGATGATCAAGGCCACCACGAGCCAGTGGAACAGCTGGGCCAGCGACCCCCAACGCAAAGTGGTGTTTCGCAGAGGCATGTGGTTAAGCTTAACCCATGCGCCGGCCGCCACAAGCGAGATTGCTCTGCCAGGCGGCCGGCATTGCGCTACTCGCGGTATCCGTGCTGGCAGGTTGCGCGGCCCCAACACGTGCGCCGGCTCCTCCGCCGGACGTCGTCGATTCCGTCGGCAATGCTGCCCCTGCGGTCGAAGGGCGTCGCTATGAGATCGTTCCGGCGGATTCACTGCTCGCCATCCGGGTCTTTCGCGGCGGCACGCTGGCCCGTATGGGGCACAACCACCTGGTGGCTTCGCACGATCTGGCCGGCACTGTAATTCTGCCGCAGGATCTCACGGCGGCGCGCTTCGAGCTGCGCTTTCCCGTGGCGAAGCTCACGGTCGATGAAGCCGCGCTGCGCCAGCAGGAAGGAGAGGAATTCGCCGCGGAGGTGCCGGAATCTGCGCGCGAGGGCACGCGAAAGAACATGCTGGGTGAGGCGCTGCTGGATGCGGCGCGCTTTCCGGAGATCGTCCTGAAGTCGGAGCGGATCGAAGTGGCTGCGCCGGGTGAGTTGATCGCCCACGTGCAGGTCACCGTACGGGATCGCACTTCGACGGTCACGGTGCCGCTGCACCACGAAAGCACCCCGGACCACCTCACCGCCACTGGCGAGCTCACCCTGAAACAGACGGACCTCGGTCTCACGCCCTTCAGTGTGATGATGGGTGCGCTGCAGGTGCAGGACGAGATGAAGGTCAGGTTCAGCATCCGCTGCGTGGCGGCGCAGCCCTTGCAGGAATAGCGCTACGGCTCTTTTTCGAGCAGCAGCAGGGCGGTGCCTTCCGGCGCCTCGATCAATGCGTTCGCCCTGGGGTCGAGCCCGCGCGGCAGCTCACGGGACACGGGGATCTCCAACTCGCCCAGCCGCGCGATTCGCTCGCGCATCCGTGGATCGGTGAACACGAGCATCGGCGCATCGAACGTGCGCGGCCGATGGAACGCGACGTTGAGATGGTCGCTGGTGAGCGGCAGCCGCAGATAGGGCGTCTCTTCCTCTTCCGATGCGACGAAGCCGAGCGATTCCCAGAAAGCCCGTGCCGCAGCGAAGTCCGCGGCGGGCAGGCTCAGCTCCGTGAAGTAACCGCACAGCGAAGTCTCGTGTGTACGGCGCACCACTGGTGAGTACGTGCGCGCCTCGAGCACGGCGATGCGCTGCCCGCCCGGATCGCGGAAGGCGATCTCGTTGAAAGTCTCTTCGCCCGCGCGCAACAGCTCGAGATCGATGCCACGCGTTTCGAAAGCAGTCGCGTGCCTCGCGACGTCCGGCTGGACATAGGTGATCGAAAAGCGTGCGAGCCGTCGCTGATGCAGGCCCAGGAACAGACGGCCATCGGTGAGCACGCCATACGGATGCGTCCAGGTATCACCCGTCGCAGCCTGGATGAATCCGAGCCGCTCGTAGAATTCCACCGACGCGCGGATGTCCGCCGTCTCGATGCCGATCTCGTGGAAGCGACCGAGCATCGGCGCGCCTCACGCCCAGCCGTGGCTGTGGCGCGCAATGAGCGAGGCGAGGAATTCCGCGTGCGTGGTGCGCGCGTTGAGCGCGGGCACATACAGGAACTTGCGGCCGCCGGCGCCCATGAAGGCCTTGCGATTCTCCACGTCGATCTCCTCGAGGGTCTCGAGGCAGTCGATGGCGAAGCCGGGGCACACGACGGTGAGCTCGTCCACTCCGCGCTTCGGCAGCTCGGCGACGTAGTCGATGGTGTAGGGCTTGAGCCATTCCGCCGCGCCGAAGCGCGATTGGAACGTGGCGGTCCATTCGCCTTCCGCCAGGCCCAGCGCTGCGGCCAGCCGCTGCGCCGTTTCCCGGCATTTGCGGAAGTAGGGGTCGCCGCTCTGCGCGTAGCGCAACGGGATGCCGTGGAAGGAGATCACGAGATGCTTCGTTCGGCCCTGGGTGCTCCAGACGTCCGCCACGCTGGCCCGCAGGGCTTCGATGTAGTCCGGCTCGACGTGATAGTCCGAAACGAACCTCAGCTCCGGCAGCCAGCGCCAGTCGCGCAGCTCGTGATTGATGCGGTCGTGCACCGCGCCGGTGGTCGAGCCGGAGTATTGAGGGAAGAGCGGCAGCACCAGCAGCTGCTTCACGCCTTCTTCGCGAAGGCGGGCCAGGGAATCCCGTACGCTCGGCGGCGAGTAGAGCATGCCCAGCTCGACGGACAGCTTCGTCGGTACTCGCTGAGCGAGCGCGCGAGTGAGCTCGGTGCGCAGCCTGGACGATATGGCGACCAGCGGCGAGCCTTCCGGCGTCCAGATGCTCTGGTACTTGCGCGCGATCCGCGACGGGCGCAAAGGCAGGATGAAGCCGTAGAGGATCGGTAGCCATAGCGCGCGGGGCAGCTCCACCACACGGGGGTCCGAGAGCAGCCCTTTCAGAAAGCTGCGCACGTCCCGGGGTGCGAGCGATGCCGGCGTGCCGGAATTGACCAACAGCACGCCGATGTGCGCGGCGCTGTCGTGGCGGCTGTCGGGCGAGCTTCGGTATGGCATCGGGCGGCAAGATACCCGAGAGCCGGGCTATTCGGACAGCCGGGAGCGCTCGGGATGCCTGGAGCGGCGCACGGCCGCACGCATCAGCAGCATGGCCGTCATGGGCGCCGTCGTGACGATGAACACGGTGATGAGCACTTCGCGCAGGACGGGCCGGTGCGCGATCACCGAGCCGAGCAGGATGGAGCTCAGGAGCACGCATCCGGTGCCGAGGGTGTTGCCCATCGAGACGCCGTGCATGCGGGCGTAGAGCGACTTGAGCCGCACCAGGCCGAGCGAGCCGAGCAGTGTGAGCAGGCCCCCGGCAATCAGCAGTAGTGCCACCGGCAGCATGACCCACGAAGGCAGCTCCGCGATCATGGCTCGATGACCTCGCCGCGCAGCAGGAACTTCGCGAGCGCGATCGAGCCGACGAATCCGAAGAGCGCGATGAGCAGCGCGATGTCGAAATACACCGTGGTGCCGGAGCGGATACCCAGCATCAGCAGCGTGAGCATGCCGTTGATGTAGAACGTGTCGAGCGCGAGCACGCGGTCCTGCGCCGAAGGACCACGGATCATCCGCACGGCGGCGAGCGACATCGAGAGCACGAAGCACAGCTGCGCGAACCAGATGGCAAAGCCGAGCAGCGCGCTCATTCGAATATCTCCATCAGGAGCCGTTCGTAGCGTTGCTTGATGGTGCGGATCCAGGCGCTTTCGTCCTGCAGGTCGAGCACGTGCAGCGTGAGTGTTCCGCCATCCGGTGTGAGATCGACCCATACCGTGCCCGGCGTCGAGGTGACGATGGCGGACAGCGCAGCGAGACCATGCGGATCACGCATGTCGAGCGGGATGTGCACGAAGCCCGAGTGCACCTGGCGTTTGCCCGTGAGCCCGAGCACGATGCGGGCGACGCCGAGATTCGACCGCACGATGTCGACGAGCACGCGGCCCAGCAGGCGCACGATGGTCAACGGCCGGCGCACACGCGGTTGATCGGGGCGTATCGGACGGAAACCCAGCACCATCAGCAGCGCGAGCAGAGAGCCGAGCACGACATGACCGACACTCACGGTATCGTTCAGCAGCAGCCACATCACGACCAGGCCGATCAGCAACAGGAACGGCAGCCGCTTCATGGCACCTGCGCCTCCGCGTCCGGAAGCACGGCCCTGATGTAGGAGCGCGGCGCCTTCAGCGTCTGTGCGGCGGATTCGAGATATTCCATGGTGGGGCGCGCCGCGACCGTCAGAGCGATGCCGAGCAGCACGAGGAACGCGACGGGCCCCGCCTCGGAGCAGCACGAGGAACGCGACGGGCCCTGCCTCGATGATGCGCAGTCGGGGCGTGTTCCGGCCCACCACGCTCCAGAAAAGCCGCATGCCCATCCGTGTCAACGCGATGATGCCGGCCAGCCCTCCCACGAGCAGCGCACCCACGAACACCCAGGCATGCGAGGCGCTCCCGTCGATGCGGAAGAATTCGAGCGTGGCGGAGAGCAGGGCGAGCTTGGCAACGAAACCCGCGAGCGGTGGTGAGCCGGTGACGAGCAGCGTGCAGCACACGAATGCGAGGCCCAGGAAGGCCATGGCGGCGGGAATCGCCACGCCGATCTCGTCTTCCGGCGGATGCGGATCCGGTGGCTCGCCGACGCTGAACGCGGTGTACGTGGCGGGCGGTGCCGCTTCCTCGTCGGCGAGCTCGGGCGAGTTCGTGCGCATCCGCTCCGTCATCCCGCTCAGCAGGAAGAACGCGCCACCGGCGAGCACCGATCCGGTGAGGTAAAAGAGCCCGGCGGCGACCATGTCCGGCGTGCCGACGCCGATGACGGCGAGCAGCGTCCCGGAGGACAGGATGATGGTGAAGGCGATGAGCCGTGGCAGCTGCCGCGCGGCCAGGATGCCGGCGATGCCGAAAGCCATGGTTGCCAGCGCGACGTAGAACAGCCAGGGCCCCGCGAACGGTGCGATGGGATGCTCGAGAATCGAGGCGAGGCGCAGGATCGCGTAGATGCCCACTTTGGTGGTGATGGACAGTGCGGCGGCGACGGGCGCACGTGCGGCGGAGTACGCGCCCGGCAGCCAGAAGTTGAGCGGCCAGCCGCCCGCTTTCACCAGGAACGCGATGCCGAGGATCGAGGCTCCCGCCTCGCCGATGCTGCGTTCCGCGGGCGGCAGGCTTTGCCAGCGGGCCGCGATGTCCGCCATGTTCAGCGTGCCGGCGACGCCGTAGATCATCGCGACGCCGATGAGGAAAGCGAACGAGGCGGCGAGGTTCACTGCGATGAAGTGCAGCGCCGACTTCACGCGCCGCGCACCGCCGCCGTGCAGCAGCAGCGCGTACGATGCGGCGAGCAGGATCTCGAAGAACACGAACAGGTTGAACAGGTCGCCGGTTAGGAAGGCGCCGTTCAGGCCCAGCATCAGGAATTGCACGAGCGAGTGGTAGTGCACGCCGAGCCGGTCCCACCTCGCGAAGGAGTACACGATGACGGCTAGGGAGAGGGTGGCCGTGAGGGTGATCATGAGCGCAGCAAGGCGGTCCACCACCAGCACGATGCCGAACGGCGCCGGCCAGCTGCCGATCGCGTAGACGCCGATGCCTTCCGGCCAGATCTGTGGCACCGAATCCGTGGTGAGCGTGAGCAGCACGAGCGCGGCTCCGAGCTGCACGAGAGTCGCCACCACTGCGAGGATGGCGCGCGGCGTGCGTTGCGATTCGCCGAAGAGCAGCAGGAGCGCGCCGGCGACCAGCGGCACCAGGATGGGCAGGGAAGGCAGGTGCTGCAGCCACGGGCTCACGGTCAGTGCTCCTCGCCGTCGACGTGGTCGGTGCCCGTCAACCCGCGGGACACGAGCAGTACCACCAGGAAGAGCGCGGTGGTCGCGAAGCCGATGACGATAGCCGTGAGCACCAGCGCTTGTGGCACCGGGTCTGCATACAGCGCCGGTTCGAGGGTGCCATCCCGTGAGACGATGGGCGGATGGTCCACGACCAGCCGGCCCATGCCAAAGATGAACAGATTGACGCCGTAGGAGAGCAGCGCGAGCCCCATGAGCACCTGGAAGGTGCGCGGCCGCAGCAGCAGCCAGGTTCCGGAGGCGGTGAGCACGCCGATGGCGAGTGCGTAGACGAGCTCCATCAGTGCGCCCCGCCTTGTGTGGTGGGATCGGACCACACTCGCGTCGTCCCATCCTCCCGTGCCGGCCTGCGCTGGCTGCGCAGCGACTGGTGGGCAAGCGCGATCAGCATTAGGGTCGTCGCCCCGACCACCAGCAGATACACGCCGAGGTCGAAGAGCAACGTGCTCGACAGATGCACTGTCCCGATCAGCGGCAGCTGCGGATGCCATTCGAGGCTCGTGAGGAAGCTCGCGGACGCGAGCCAGGCGCTCATGCCTGCGCCCGCGGCGCACAGCAGGCCGGCAGCGATCCAGTATTGCGGGTGGATGCGCATGCGCGATTCGACCCACTGCGTGCCGCTGACCATGTACTGCACGATGAATCCGGTCGCCATGACGAGGCCGCCGACGAAGCCGCCACCCGGATCGTTGTGGCCGCGCAGCAGGAAGAACACGGAGATGACGCCCGCCACCGGCAGCAGCAGGCGCCCGAGCACGGCGGGAACTTTCATGTAGCCGCGGGGCAGCGATTCACGCGGCGCGTTGACTTCGTGATGCGAGTCCGTGGCCTGTGCGTGGGGCAGGCTGATGCTTTCCGGCGCAGGCCTGAATCGTCTCAACAGCTTGTAGACCGTCAGGGCGACGATGCCGACGACGGTGATCTCCCCCAGCGTATCGAAGCCGCGGAAGTCCACGAGGATGACGTTGACGATGTTGCTGCCGCCACCCTGCGGCAGCGCGTTCTCGATGAAGAAGGGAGCAATGCCAGGGCCCGCCGGCCTCATCAGGATGGCGAGCGCGAGGCCTGCCATGCCGACGCCCGCAGTGACGGCGAGTCCCAGATCGCGCACGCGTCGTCCGCGCGCGCGCCACGTGCGCCGGCTGGGGTCGTCGAAGTCGAGCCGCTTCGGCAGCCACCGCAGGCCGAGCAGGATCAGCACCACGGTGACCATCTCGACGCTGATCTGCGTCAGCGCGAGATCGGGCGCCGAGAACCAGGCGAACGTGAGGCAGGTGATGAGCCCGGCGCCGCCCACCATGATGAGCGCTGCCAGCCGGTGGAACTTGGCCTGCCAGGCCGCCCCGATGGCGCAGATCGAGCCGATGACCCACATCAGCGCGAGCGCCGGATCGACCTTCGAGAGCGCGAAGCGGTCTGCGAACGCCGTGTCGCTGAGCACGGCGGTTCCCGCGATGACGACGATTGCGCCGACCATGACGACGAGCTGCGTCTGCAGGCGGCGCGAGGACATCGTGCGCACCACGCGGTCGGCCGAGCGGATCACCCCGATGATCAGCAGGCTGAATGGGCGCCGGCCGGCGAAGAAGCGCGCCAGCGGCGCCGGTGCCAGCGCGCGTTGCCACCTGAAATACAACAAAGCATAGAGAGCGATTCCTCCGAACAGGGCCAGCACGCTCATCATGAGCGGCAGGTTGAGACCGTGCCACACGGCGAGCTCGTAGGCCGGCAGGCTCTTTCCCAGGATCGCGTGCGCCGCCGCTTCCAGATAGGGCCCCACCGTACGGGCAGGCAGCGTTCCTACGAGCAGGCAGGCGACCACCAGCAGCGCGCTCGGTGCCAGCATCCAGCGCGTGGGCTCGTGCGGCTTTCGCGGCAGGTCCTGCGCGGGAGGGCCGAAGAACACGCTGTGCATCAGCCGCAGGGAATAGGACACGCTGAATATCCCGGCGAGCGTGGCGAGCGCCGGCAGCCCGATGCGCAGCGTCTCGGCCTGGCCCGCGAAGATGGTCTCCGCGAAGAACATTTCCTTGGAGAGGAAGCCGTTGAGCAGCGGCACGCCCGCCATCGAGGCGGCGGCCACGAGGGCAAGCGAGGCGGTGATGGGCATCGCGCGCGCGAGGCCGCTCAGGCGTCGCAGGTCGCGCGTGCCGGACTCGTGATCCACGATTCCCGCAGCCATGAACAGCGATGCCTTGAACGTGGCGTGGTTCATCATGTGGAACACGGCGGCGACCAGCGCGAGCGGGCTGTTCATGCCCAGCAGCATCGTGATGAGCCCGAGATGGCTGATCGTCGAATACGCGAGCACGCCCTTCATGTCCCGCTGGAAATTCGCCGCGAAGGCGCCGAGCAGCAGCGAGGAGAGGCCGACGCCGCACACGAGGGCGAACCACAGGTCGGTACCGGCGAGCACCGGCCACAGCCGCGCGAGCAGGAAGACGCCGGCCTTCACCAGAGTTGCCGAATGCAGGTAGGCCGACACTGGCGTCGGCGCGGACATGGCCTTCGGGAGCCAGAAATGGAAGGGAAATTGCGCGCTCTTGGTGAGAGCGCCGAGCAGCACGAGGATGAGCACCGCCGGGTAGCGCGGATCGTCGCGAATGAGATCGCCAGAGGCGAGCACGCGGTCCAGGTCGTACGTGCCGGTGATCTGCCCGATGAGCAGTACCGCGGCGAACAGGCACAGGCCCCCCGCCGCGGTGACCGTCAGCGCGATACCGGCACCGCGCCGTGCCTCTGCGCGGTGATACCAGTAGGCGATGAGCATGAACGAGGTGAGGCTGGTGAGCTCCCAGAACACCACCAGCTGCACCAGATTGCCCGAGAGCACGATGCCCAGCATCGCGCCCATGAAGGCCAGCAGGAACGAGAAGAACCTCGGCACCGGGTCCGCCGGCGACATGTAATAGCGCGCGTACAGCACGACCAGGAAGCCGATGCCGGTCACCAGCATCGCGAACATCCAGGCGAAGCCGTCCAGGCGCAGCTGGAAGTCCACGCCGAGGGACGGCAGCCAGACGAGGCTCTCGCGGATCACGCCACCGTCGCTCACCTGTGGATACAGCCGCGCGAGCAGGATGGCGCTCGCCAGGCTGGCGGCGCCGGCCAGCCACGCTTCCAGGTTGCGCGCGTTCGATTTCAGCAGCGCGGCGCACACACTACCCAGGAAAGGAAGGAGAATGACCAGGGCGAGGGACATCCGGAGATTCTAATGGCACCGATCGCGACCCGCTCGACACCTGCACATCTCTGTGCCGTACGCATTGCCGCGGCGATGCTGGTCGCTCTGCTCCTGGGTGCCTGCAGCGCAGAGCGGGATCACCGTACGGACTGGGTGATCCGCTCGCAGGTCGTGTTCCTGTCGCCGGATCTGCAGACGGAGCGAAAAGCGCCGCCGGCGAGCGCCATGCGCCTGTGGTTTCCGTATGTCACGGGAGATCTCTACGGACAGCCTGCGACGGGCTCGTTCTACGAGGCCGCGGTGAGGCCCGATCTCACGTTCGAGATCGATCTCAACGGTGCGCACGACAAAGTGGTCAAGTCCGCGGGCCGTACCGTCTTCTCCATGCGCTCGCTCGCCATCGCTCCGGCCGAGGCTCGCATCGCCCGCATGCTGCCCTTCGTCATGCAGGCCGACGGCATTGAGCCCTTGGGCGAGACGCGGTGGATCGACGCGGATACCCGCCAGCCTTTGATGCTCGTGTACTTCGACCGCAAGGCCCGCATCGCCGGCAGTGAGCAGAGCGGGGAGCGCACGCTGCTCTACGATATCTGGACGAACGAGCCTGGTTATCTTTGGGTCGGTCAGTCGGATAACAAAAGCACGAGCGAGTGGTCGAGAGCGCGACCGAAACGGGTGCTGCTGGCCGTGACACCGCGCAATCGCTAGTGCGCCGTTGGCGCGCGTATTTGCACGCGAATGTTCTGCGGTGAAGTCGCGTGAGATGGTGCCGCGCAGGGATTTTTTAGGTTGCGCAGCTGAGCTCCATTCAGCACACTGAGCCTCTCTCCACTCCATTTTCGCGTTCAAGGATGAACCCCATGGCCATGCCTTCCAGGCTCGTACCGATCAGCATCGAGGATTACCTGGCGTTCGAAGAACGGAGTCCACTCCGTCACGAATACGTCGATGGCCGCATTTACGCCATGACGGGCGCGAAGCGCCGGCACAACCTCATCGTCGCCCGGCTGCTGTATCGGGCGCGCGGCGCAGCGGACGCCCGGCCTCCCTGCCAGGTGTTCGCGAACGACATGAAGCTCTACGTGCAGCTGCGCAACAGCATCTACTATCCCGACATCGTCGCCTGCTGCGATCCGGACGACCGGGAAGAGATCTACGTCATCCGCCCATGCTTCATCGTCGAGGTGTTGTCGCCTTCCACGGCGGGCATCGATCGGCGGGAAAAGCGCATGAGTTACGAGACGCTTCCCTCGCTTCAGGAATATCTCATCGTCAGCCAGGACCGGATGCGGGTCGAGCTGTACCAGCGTGAGGAAGCAGGCTGGCAGGGCTATCTGTTGCAGCAGCCGGACGACGTCATCTGGTCATCCTGTCTGCAGCTGCGCATGACGCTGGCGGAGCTCTACGCGGACGTCGAGCTTGCGCCGCCTGGCGTCGCCGAAGAAGAGCCGCCCGAATACGCCTGAAGGGCCTGCGCCGCGCGAGAGCGAGTCGCGTGGCAGTGGTCGCGGGCAGCGAGGAGCGCCTCGAAGTCTCGAGCCGTCGCGCTAGATGCCGCCCACGCACACGTACTTGAGCTCGGTGTAGTCGAGGATGCCGTACTTAGAGCCTTCGCGTCCGAAGCCGGATTCCTTCACGCCGCCGAAAGGCGCCACCTCGGTGGAGATGATGCCGGTGTTGAGGCCGACGATGCCGTATTCCAGCGCTTCGGACACGCGCCAGGAACGTGCCAGGTCCCGCGTGTAGAAGTACGTCGCGAGGCCGAACTCCGTGTCGTTGGCCATGCGGATCGCCTCCTCTTCGGTCTTGAAGCGGAACAGCGGTGCGATGGGACCGAACGTCTCCTCTCGCGCCACAAGCATCTTCGTCGTCACGTTGGTGAGCACGGTGGGCTCGAAGAACGTACCACCGAGCGCATGACGCTTGCCGCCGGCCGCGAGGCTGGCGCCTTTCGAGAGCGCATCCGCCACATGCTCTTCCACCTTCTCGAGCGCCTTGCGATCGATGAGCGGGCCCTGGTCGGTGGCGCCAGCGAGGCCGTCCCCCACGCGCAGCTTCCTCACGGCTTCCACCAGTTTTGCGGTGAACGCGTCGTAGACGCCTTCCTGCACCAGCAGGCGGTTCGCGCAAACGCAGGTCTGGCCCGTGTTGCGGTACTTGCTGGCGAGTGCGCCCTGCACCGCGGCATCGAGGTCCGCATCGTCGAACACGATGAACGGCGCGTTGCCTCCGAGCTCGAGCGACAGCTTTTTCAGCGTGCCGGCGCACTGCACCATGAGCTTCTTGCCGATCTCCGTGGAGCCGGTGAACGTGAGCTTGCGCACGATGGGATTCGAAGTGAGCTCGCCGCCGATGGCGCCGGCGTCTCCGGTGAGGATGCTGAGCACGCCAGCCGGAACTCCGGCGCGCTCCGCGAGCTCCGCCATGGCGAGCGCCGAATAAGGCGTCTGGGTGGCGGGCTTGCACACGAAGGTGCAGCCCGCGGCGAGCGCCGGCGCCACCTTGCGGGTGATCATGGCCGCCGGGAAATTCCACGGTGTGATCGCTGCGACCACGCCGACCGGCTGGCGCAGCACGAGGATGCGCTTGTCCGGCTGGTGGCCGGGGATGACGTCGCCATAGATGCGCTTGGCTTCCTCGCCGAACCACTCGAGGAACGAGGCGGCATAGGCGATCTCGCCTTTCGCTTCCGCGAGCGGCTTGCCCTGCTCGGCGGTCATGAGCGTGGCGAGATCTTCCTGGTTCTCCATCATGAGGTCCGCCCAGCGGCGCAGGATGTTCGCGCGCTCCTTGGCCGTCTTCGCGGCCCAGGCGGGCATCGACTTCGCGGCCGCTTCGATGGCGCGGCGCGTCTCGGCCGAGCCCATGCGCGGCACGGTGCCGAGCTTCACGCCGGTGGCGGGGTTGTTCACGTCGACGGTGGCGCCGGAATCGGCATTCGCCCACTCGCCGGCGAGGTAGCACTGGGTCCGCAGGAGCTTGCTGTCTTCGAGTTTCATGAGTTCATCCGGTTGGCTCGCCGGCCACGCAGCCCGCGAAGAATTCCAGCGTGCGCTGGCGTGCCAGCGCCGCGCTCTGCGGCTCGTAGCTGCCGCGCTGGTCGCAGTTGAAGCCGTGGTCGGCCGGATAGAGATGATAGATGCCTTCGGGGTGCGCGGCGGTGATTTTCGCAATGTCGGCCGGTGTGATGTGCTGGTCCCTCTCGCCGAAGTGGTACATCACGGGCCGCTTCGGCTTCTTGTCCAGGTACCTGACGATGCTGCCGCCGTAGTACGCCACCGCGCAGGAGATCGGCAGCTCGCCGGCTGCGACATAAGCCATGGTGCCGCCCCAGCAGTAGCCGACCACGCCGACACGGCCGGCATGCTTCACCACGTTGATGGCTGCGGCGAGGTCTTTCAGGATCTCGTCGTGCTTCAGCTGCTTCACGTAGCCGAAGCCTTCCTGCATGGTCTGCTCGTCGTAGCCGAGCTCCACGCCGCGGCGCACGCGGTCGAACAGTGCTGGTGCGATGGCGAGATAGCCCTCCGCCGCGAACCCGTCCGCGACGGAGCGGATGTGACTGTTCACGCCGAAGATCTCCTGGATCACCACCAGGGCGCCGCGCGGCCGCCCCTGTGGCGGCGCAGACAGATACACCTGGAACTCGTGGCCGTCGCGGGCCATGATCGTGTTGAACTCGCCCATGGCGTCGGTTCCCCGGCTGGTTTCGAGCAACGAAGAATACTTGCTGTCTCCCCGGGGAGACCACAGCCTCTCTCTGCCAAGGTCCGGTCCGGGCCCTGGCGGGATTCAGAGGATGGCGCAGCGGTTCCGGCCGCCCTTCTTCGCCTGGTAGAGCGCGCGGTCCGCTCGGTCGAAGACGGTGTCCAGATCGTCGTCT
>JBGAIL010000053.1:0-25830 GCA_044225565.1 Steroidobacteraceae bacterium
ATGGTGCGCAACGGGATGAAGAAGGATTTCTCCTGGCCGATGCAGGGCAAACAGTACGTCGAGCTCTACGAGCGGCTGCTGGGCTGATGTGGCCGGGCGCCGGACGGCACATGGCGGGCTCGCGCGGCGGGCTGTCTACAGCTCGAGCTTGTAGCCCACGCCGTAGATCGACTGGATGGGGTCCAGCTCCGGATAAGCCTGCTGCAGCTTGCGCCGCAGATTCTTGATGTGGCTGTCGACGGTGCGATCCGTCACGACGCGATGATCGGCGTAGAGGTTGTCCAGCAGTTGCTGGCGCGAGAACACGCGCCCTGGCGCGGCACCGAAAGTCTTCAACAGCCGGAACTCCACCGGCGTGAGATCCAGCGCCTGGCCGTGATACTCGGCGCGGTATTGCGCCTCGTCGATCTTCAAGCCCAGCGATGCAGCCGGCATCGGCCCGCGCTGCACTCTGCGCAGGATGGCTCGCACGCGCGCGACGACCTCGCGAGGGCTGAAAGGCTTGCAGATATAGTCGTCCGCTCCGAGCTCGAGGCCGAGCAGGCGGTCCACCTCTTCCACCCGTGCCGTCACCATGACGACGGGTACGCTGGTGAACGAGCGGATCTCGCGGCACACCTCGAGGCCATCGCGACCCGGCAGCATCAGATCGAGCAGGATGAGGTCGGGCGGATCGCTACGCACGGCGAGCGCGACCTCACGGCCGTCGGCGATGATTCGGCTCTCATACCCTGCAGCGCGCAGATAGTCCGAGAGCAACGCCGAGAGCTTCGGCTCGTCTTCGACGATGAGGATGCTCGCAGCGGGACCTTCGCTCGCGCTCACGCGGCCAGGAGTGCGCACGGACGGGCTCTCGTTCGGGCTCATGGCGCTCGCGCCCTCCCGGCTTCACCGTCGCATGGCAGGATCACGGAGAGCCACAGCCCACCGAGCGGCGAAGTCCTGGCCTCGATGCGGCCATTGTGCGCATCGACGATGTTTCTGCAGATCGCGAGACCCAGCCCCGCCCCGCCGTTCGCGCGGTTGCGGGAGGCCTCCATGCGGAAGAATCGCTCGAAGAGCTGCGGCAGCGCCGATTCCGGTACGCCCGGCGCCGTGTCCTGGAAATCGATCACGACCTCGCGGCCGCTCTCCCGGCATTCGACGCGCAGCCGTCCGCCGGGATCCGTGTAACGCACCGAGTTCTCGACGATGTTGTTGAAGAGCTGATGCAGGCGCGCTTCGTCGGCGACGATCACCGGGCCCGGGTCGGGGATGCTCGCCTCGAGCGTGAGGCCTTTGGCGGCCAGCCGTTCGCGGAACGCGCCGAGCGTGAGCTGCAACACTTCGCCGACCGGCACGTCCGTCTTGCGGTAGGTGAGCGCGCCGACGTCGGACAGCGAAAGATCGTACAAGTCGCTCACCAGCTTGCTGAGCGTGGCGACCTCGGCCTGCAGTGATCGCAACGATTCGGGGGTGAGAGCACGGACCCCATCCTCGAGCGCCTCGAGCTCTCCCCTGAGCACCGCGAGCGGCGTGCGCAGCTCGTGCGAAACGTCTGCCATGAATGCGCGACGCGACTTCTCGTTGCGCTCCAGCGTGCGCGCGAGCTGATTGAAATCCTCGGCGAGACGACCGATGTCGTCGTTCGTGGTGACTTCGAGGCGCCCGCCGTAATCCCCGGCCGCGAGCCGGTGCGTGGCATCCGCGATTCGCCTCACCGGCGAGAGCAGGCGTCGCGAGAGCCATACGGCGACCAGCATGGACAGCAGGATGGATCCGGCCGCGATGATCCAGAGCGAGCGGAACTGGCGTTGCTGGAACCGCACGTCCGCAGGACCGGTGACGCTCTGGAACGGCAGCACCGCGAGCCATCCCACGACCTTGCCGCTGACGACGATCGGCCGCATCCACGAAGCCTCGGGAGGATCCGCAGGGTTGCCGACCACGTGTCGCTTGTCTTCGTCGAGAAGGATGAGACGTTGATCGACGCCCGTGAGCGCGAATGGAGGTGGCTCCGGCGGCTTCCCAGGCATCGCAGCGGGCTGGCCTGCCCGGGTCGCTTCGCGCCGGTTGTCGGGTTCTGGCGGCCGAGGATTGATCACGTGATAGAGCGCGCGGGGATTGTCCTGCAGAAACTCCCAGCTGCCCTTCTGTTCGTAGGCCGTGGTGAGGAGCGGCACGAGGCTTTCGACACGGCGGATGCCCTGCTCGTTGAGATAGCCCAGGAAGCCCCGCTCGAAGCTTACGCGCGCGGCAATGCCCGTCGCCACGGCAGCCAGGATGCTCGTAGCCAGCAGCGCGAGAAACAGTTTGGTGGCGATGCCCAATCTCATGGGCTGCTATTTACGACCGGCGACGGCCGAACAATCAAGCGGCCGCGGCGAACTCCACGGATTCTCCCCATTCCCTGCACATTCGCCGCTCACCTTGCGAGCCGTGGACGCAACACGGTGTGGACCGATGAACGCTCGACTCAAGCTCACAAGACGAATTCCCCGGCCCGCCTGGGTCCTCATCGCCGCGGCAGTGCTCGTCACCGCGTGCGGGAGCACCTGGCATTACCTGAACCGCGACAAGGACGGCTCGGTCGAGACCGTCATCGTGGCGCACGGCAGTCTCGAGAAGACGGTCACGGCGGTCGGCTCGCTCAAGGCCAAGGACTACGTCGACGTCGGCACGCAGGTGTCGGGCCGCGTCGAGCGGGTATTGGTGGAAATCGGGGACCGCGTGGAGAAAGGCGCGCTCATCGCGGAGATCGATCCCACGGTGTATCAGTCCACCGTCCGCAAGGACCAGGCGAACCTCGACAATCTCAAGGCTCAGCTACGCGAGCAGCAGGCCGGGCAGGCGCTCGCCGACGAGCAGCTGGCACGCAACGAGCGCATGGCGAAGCAGAACGCGGTGAGCCAGGACACGCTCGATCAATCGCGCGCGGCCGCGAAGGTGGCCGAAGCGACCGTCGCGGCGACCCAGGCGCAGATCAAGGCAGCGGCCGCGACGCTCGCCGGCGACGTGGCCAATCTCGGCTACACGAAGATCTATGCGCCGCTCAGCGGCACGGTGGTCTCGCAGACGACGCTCGAAGGGCAGACCGTCAACGCGGCGCAGTCGGCGCCGGTGATCGTCCAGGTCGCCAATCTCGACGTGATGACGGTGTGGGCGCAGGTCGCGGAAGCGGACGTCAATCGCATCAAGCCCGGCATGCCGGCCTACTTCACGACCCTGGGCATGCCGGACCGCAAGTGGCGCGGCACCGTGCGACAGGTCCAGCCGACACCGACCACCACCAACGACGTGGTGCTCTACAACGTGCTCATCGACGTCGAGAACCCTGAAGGGCTGTTGCTACCGTCGATGACGGTGCAGACGTTCTTCGTGCTCGGCGAGGCGAAAGACACGCCGCTCGTACCATTGAGCGCGCTGCAGGCGGATCCGAAGGCTGGCCCTGATCGATACCGTGCGACGGTCCTCACGGACAAGGGCCCGCAACCCAGGACCGTCACCGTCGGCCTCTCGAACCGCACCTCCGCCCAGGTGGTCTCGGGGCTGAAAGTCGGCGACGAGGTGATCCTGCCGACCGTCGTCGCGGGCAACGGCGTCTCTCGGGAACGCATGCCGCAGATGGGGCCGCGGCTATGAGCGGAAACAAGCCTCTGCTGCGCCTGTTCGACGTCGGCAAACACTACCTGAGCGGCGAGTCGGAGATCCGCGCGCTCAACGGCATCTCGCTGGAGATCCACTCGGGCGAGTTCGTGGCGATCATGGGTCAGTCGGGCTCGGGCAAATCGACGCTCATGAACATTCTCGGCTGCCTGGACCGGCCGACCGTCGGGCGCTACGAAGTGGACGGCATCGACGTCGCCATGTTGAACGCGGACGAGCTCGCAGCCCTGCGCCGGGACACGTTCGGGTTCGTCTTCCAGCGCTACAACCTGCTCGCCTCGGTGACCGCGGCGGAGAACGTCGAGCTGCCGGCGATCTACGCCGGCCAGGGCCGCAGGGAACGCATCGAGCGGGCGCGTGCGCTGCTTGCCCAATTGGGGCTGGGCGATCGCACTGGCCATCGACCCACGCAGCTTTCCGGCGGCCAGCAGCAGCGGGTATCGATTGCCCGCGCGCTAATGAATGGCGCCGACGTGATCCTCGCCGACGAGCCGACCGGTGCGCTCGACAGCCGCAGCGGCGAGGAAGTGCTGGCGCTGCTCTCCGAGCTGCACGCCAAGGGGCACACGATCATCCTCATCACGCACGATGCCGACGTCGCGGCGCATGCCGAGCGGGTGATCCAGATTCGGGACGGGCGCATCGTCGAGGACTCCGGATTCGCGAAGACCGTGGAGACCAGAGACGCGAAGGCGCGCGTCGTCGCCCGAAGCCTCGATTGGGCCTCGCAGCTGCGCGAGGCCGTAAAGATGGCTCTGCACTCGCTGCGAACGAACGTGTTTCGCAGTGCGCTCACGTTGCTCGGCGTCGTCATCGGGGTGGCCGCGGTGGTGACGATGCTGGCCATCGGGAATGGCAGCAAGCAGGACGTCATGGACCGGATTCAATCGATGGGCACGAACCTGCTGCTGGTGTTCCCGGGCGCGCCGGGTACGAGGCCCACTGGAGACATCGCAACGCTCACCCCGGCGGACGCCACGGCGATCCGCGAGCTGCCCAATGTCGTCACCGTGTCGCCCGAACGGCGCACGCGCGCGACGCTCCGGTTCGGCAACATCGACTATCAGAGCAATATCACGGGTGTGTGGCCGGGCTACGTGCAGACGCAGAACTGGCAGATGGAGAGCGGCAGCTTCATCACGGATGACGACGTACGGAGCTATGCGCCCGTCATCGTGCTCGGCAAGACCACCGCCGGCAACCTCTTCCCCAACGGCGAGGAGCCCGTGGGGCAGTTCGTGCTCGTCTCGAACGTGCCGTTCGAAGTGATCGGCGTGCTCGCGGGCAAGGGCGCCAACGCCTTCGGCTCGGACATGGATGACGTGGCCCTGGTGCCGCTCTCCACGGGCTTCATCCGGCTGTTCGGCAAGCAGTACCTCAACTCCATCAACGTGAAGATCGCCTCGACCGCACAGGCCGAAAGCACGCAGGCGGCGATCGGCGACCTGCTCGAGCCACGGCACGGCACCGAGGACTTCCAGGTGCGCAGCACCACGTCGCTCATGCAGACCGCGGAATCCACGCAGAACACTCTGACGCTGCTCCTGGGCTCGGTCGCGGCGATCTCGCTGCTCGTCGGCGGCATCGGCGTGATGAACATCATGCTCGTGAACGTCACCGAGCGGACTCGCGAGATCGGCGTGCGCATGGCGACCGGCGCGAGAACCAGCAACATCCTTTTGCAGTTCAACACGGAAGCGCTGGTGGTGTGCGGCATCGGCGGGCTGATCGGCGTGGCGCTCGGCATCGCCGCCGGGCTGGTCGCGCAGATGTTCGGCACGAAAGTGGTCTTCACGGCCGCGCCCGCAATATTCGCGTTCACTTCGGCCTTTGCGACAGGCCTGCTGTTCGGGTATCTGCCCGCACGCAAGGCCGCGCAGTTGGACCCTGTCGTGGCATTGGCTTCGGAATAGGTGCCTGCATGAGAATTTCGTTGATTTGCGCGATGGCCCTGACGCTCGGGGCCTGCAGCATGACGCCGACTTACGAGCGGCCCGTAGCCGACGTGCCGGCTGCCTGGGATGCGGCGGCGAAATCGCCGGCGGGCAACGCCGTGACAGCGGCATGGTGGCAACGCTTCGGCAGCGACGAGCTGAATTCGTTGATGAGCGAGGCGCTGAACGCAAACCATGACCTCGCCGCCGCGGCGCAACGCATCGAGCAGGCGCGAGCGTCTGCAAAGGTTGCCCGCAGCCGCCTGCTTCCGGCAGTCACAGCCACCGCCTCCGCGTCCCGGGACAGAACCGGCAGCGACGGCCCGGCTCAAACGGACAGCACCGATCAGGTCACGATGGCCGCAAGCTACGAAGCCGATCTCTGGGGCGGCAACCGCGCTTCCAGCGCCGCCGCCCGAGCGCGTGTGAGCGAGAGCGAGTACGCCCGCGATGCCGTGGCGCTCACCCTGCAAGCGGACGTGGCATCGGACTATTTCCAGATCCTCGCGCTGCGGGACCGGCTCGGGATCGCGAAGCAGAACCTCGAAGCAGCCCGCCAGCTCCTGTCGCTGGTCGAGGTCCGCTACGACAACGGGGGAGCGACGGCGCTCGATCTGGCACAGCAGCGCACGACCACTCTCGGCATCCAGGCAGAGATTCCGGCACTCGAGCAGAGTCTGAACGAGACGCTGCACGCGCTCGCGGTGCTGCTCGGCCGCGCGCCGCAAGGATTCGACGTGACGGGCCAGTCGCTCGGTTCACTCTCGCTGCCGGCCATCGACGCCGATGCGCCCGCGAGGCTGCTCGATCGGCGCCCCGACATTCGCTCTGCCGAAGCAGGCTTGATTGCGGCGAATGCGGACATCGGCGTGGCTCGCGCGGCCCTCTACCCCAGCATCGGGCTGAGCGCCGGTGCTTCGATCACTGGAGCGCTGACGGGCGGCAGCACCACTGTCGCCAGCCTCGCGACGTCGCTGGCGCAGACGATCTTCGATGGCGGCAGCCTGCGCGGGCAAGTGTCGCTCAGTGAAGCAGCACGCGCGGAGCTGGCGGAAAGCTACGTGCAGGCGGTGCTCACCAGCTTCAAGGAAGTCGAGGATAGCCTGAGTGCGGTGTCGACCAGCGCTTCCCGCGCACAGTTGCTCGCGGAGACTGCAGCCCAGGCGCGCGAGGCGCACCGGCTCGCGGACGTGAGATATCGCGAAGGCGTGGAGGACTTGCTGACGCTGCTGGACAGCCAGCGGACGCAGCTGAGTGCGGAGGACAACCTGGTGCAGGCCCGGCTCTCGAGCTATGTCGCGACGCTGAGCCTGTTCAAGTCGCTGGGCGGCGGCTGGTCCGAAGCGGGCTGAGCGGCCTGACAGCCGCGACACGCTCAGCGCAGGTTGAACGTACCGCGCTCCTCGAACGGGATCGAGCGCAGGAATCCCTCCGACAGCGAGATCTTCCCCTTCATCCGGTACTCCACCTGGTCGCTGCGCGAGTTGCGCTGGCCGAGCAGCTTCAGCAGCGCGCTCGCCATGTTCGCCGTGACGTTCATGTCGAACTCCGCCTCGCCGAGCGCCGGCACGACGAAGCTCTCTCCCGAAACCCCATTCGCGAACGGCTCGCCAGCAACCTCGAGCCCGTAGGTGATCCCCTTGATGGGCAACGCCCGGTCGTTCGGGTTCTGCACGTGCAGGCGCACCTTCATGCGCTGCTCGAACACGTCGCTCTTCAGCAGCTCCACGTTCACGATGGACAGCGTGGGCTTCTCGAGCTTCGGCACGAGCGACGAGCAGGCGACGAGCACCGGCAGCAACAACGACAGGACGACGGCTCTCATGCGGACACCTCCGAGGCTAGGGCGCACGCCCATAGATGCGATTCAGTCGAAGGAAGCGCGGTGCAAGCTCCGGCCCCGGCGCACCGGAAGCCATTCGCCACTGCCAGTTGCCGACGGCCGTGCCCGGAGTGTTGAGGCGCGCCTCCGAGCCGAGCTCGAGCACATCCTGCGCCGGGATCACCGCCAGCTGCGCCACCGATCCCAGCGCGGCGCGGACCATGGCCTCCACCACATCCTGAGGCAGCGAGCGAAGCAGGAAGGTCACCTGGTACTGCGTATCGGCATTCAGGCTTCGAAACCAGCCGAGCGTCGTGTCGTTGTCGTGCGTGCCCGTATACACGACGCCATTGCGCGGATGCATGTGCGGCAGATGCGGGTTGTCACCCTCGCCGGAGAAGCCGAACTGCAGCACGCGCATGCCCGGCAGCGAGAACTTCTCGAGCAGCTCTCCCACGTCGGGCGTGATGAGTCCCAGATCCTCGGCAACTATCGGCAGCTCGCCGAAATCCTTGCGCAGGGCAAGCAGTAGCGCACGACCCGGCGTGGGCACCCAATGCCCGCCGCGTGCATCCGGCGCACCGGCAGGCACCGACCAATGGCTCGCGAGCGCGCGGAAGTGATCGATGCGCAGCAGATCCAGCCGCTCGAGCTGGCGGCCGACGCGCGCGCGCCAGAATTTGAATCCGTCACGCCGCATCACGCGCCAGTCGTAGAGCGGGTTGCCCCAGAGCTGCCCCAGCTCCGAAAAATAGTCGGGCGGCACGCCGGCGACCGCCGTCGGGCGGCCGCTCGCATCCAGCTGGAATTGCTCGCGGTGCGCCCAGGTTTCCGCAGAGTCGGGCGCGACGTAGAAAGGGATGTCGCCGAACAGCCGCACGCCCCGCGCATGCGCATACTCCCGCAACCGGCGCCACTGCACGGCGAACGCGAACTGCTCCTGCCGGATGCGCTCGATGTCCTCGGCGTAGCGCGAGCGTGCCGCATCGAGCGAGCCCGCATCGCGATCACGGAGCTCCACTGGCCAATCCCACCACGGGGCGTGGTCATGCGCCCGGCCGATGGCGTCGAACAATGCGAAATCCTCGAGCCAGTCGCGCGAGGCATCGAGGAAATCGCGATACTCATCCGTATCGGTTTGCGGGCGCTCGTTTGGATCGATGAAGGCCGGATTGCCGGCGCAGTCGGAGCGCACCCAGTAGGGCGAGGCATCCGCGCCGACGGGACCCAGCGGCAGGAACTGCCAGACGCTGAAGCCCGCCTGAGCCAGCCAGTCGATGAAGGCGCGGCCACCCCGGCCCAGCCCGTCATGGAGCGAGCCGAGATGCAGCAGCACTCCCGCCCGGCGGCGATCGAGGACGGGCAGCCGCATGGGGCTCAGCTTGCCCTGCGCATCACGCCGCCGTGCTCCGGCGAACCCCGTCCGACGGAGAGCGGATTCGCGAGACTCGCGGGCGGCTCGACGCGCAGCATGCGATACAGCACCACCAGCTGCCGGCGATACAACTCATCGAACTGCCTGACAGCCTGCGGCGGGTTGTAATCGCCGAACCACCAGAACCAGTCCGAGCTCTCGCACAGCGCGAGCTGACGCTCCGCGGCCATCCGCTGCGGCTCATCGAGGGACAGCGCATGGCGATCGAACATCTCCTTGGCTTCGCACAACAAGTCCCACGCAGCGTTCTTGTCCGGATCGCCGATCCAGGTGGCGAGCGTGGCGTGCACCCAGCTGCCGGCGACCACGCTCGCGAGAGGCCTGGGCTCGAGGCCGCGCGCCGCGCACTCACCCAGCGTGGTGAGCTCGATCTGCGGATGCGAGGCCAGCTCCGAATACAACGCCTTGAGGAAGTAATACCCGTTGAAGGGATAGTGTTCCCACGCGTTCTCACCGTCGAGCGCGATCAGCACTGCTCGCCCCGGCTGCTGAGCGAGGGAGCCTGCGAGCTGGCCGAGCTCGCTCACCAGGTTGCGCGCGGCATCGTCGCCGTGCCAGGTGGCGTATGTGAAGCCGATGCGATCCGATAGGCCATCGTCGCGGAAGTAGCACCGCATGCGCGAGCCGGGCAGCGCGTACGCTTCGAACGGTGACGCCCCCGGCTGACCCGAGCGCAGCACCCCGGCGCTCGAGGCCATCCAGCGAAAACCGAAACGGTCCAGCATCTCGAGCGTCGCCCGGCTGATCGCCCCTTCCGATGGCCAGCAGCCTTCGGGCGGCGCCCCGAAGGCGCGAGTGAAGACTTCGATGCCGTGCCGCAGGTGATATTCGGCGCGCGCCGCACCGCCCTCGTACCGTTCGTGCCTGGGCAGATCCACATCGGGCATCGCCTCGCGCGCGGAGTTGAGGTCGATGAGCAGCGGCATCAGCGGATGGCCGTACGGCGTCATCGACAGCTCGCACTGGCCGCGCTCGCGCAACGCCTTGAAGCGCGGCACCACGCTGCGCAGCAGCTCAGCGATGAGAGTGAGCAGCTCATTGCGCTGCTGCGCCGTGAAATTGCGGCCCTGGTCCGTGAGCGCGGCGACGCGGCTGTCCGCGCGCCGCACCGTCTCCCCGAGCCATGCGAGGTGATACCAGACCGCGAGATCGTGAATGAGCGTGTCCGATGCATACGCAATGCGCGCCGGCGTCGCGAGCGTCTCGGCGATGGTGGCGAGCTCGAGGAACGGCCCGAAGCGCTCGATCATCTGCGTGCGCTGGGCGCGCAGGCACGCCTGCAACAAGGCGAGCCGTTGCGCCGGCTCCTCGGTAATCGCGCCGGGCCCGAGCAGGGCGAGCACGGGATCGGGCAGCGGATTGCCGTACCGCAAGTGTGCCGTGACGCGCTCGGCCAGCTCTTCGAGCTGCTCGATGAGCACGGGCGTAAAGTTGACGACGGCGCGCGCGGCAGGATTCGCCTCGAGGTGCGCCGCCATGTCCGTGTAGTCCTTGATGGCGTGGAGATAGGTCCACGGCAGAACGTACTGCCCCGTCAGCGCATCGCGGTACTGCGGCTGATGCATGTGCCACAGCAGCACGACGGGCAGGCGCGCCGTGCCTTCCGTCATAGGCGCCGGATCATGTCCGCGGTGACCAGCACGACGTTCTTCTCCGTGACCATGAAACGGCGCGCATCGTCCTCGCAGTCGAGCCCGATGCACATGCCCGAGGGGATCTCGCAGCCCTCGTCGATGATGGCGCCGGAGATGGTGCAGTTCTTCCCGATGGACACATGCGGCAGGATCACCGAGCGCGACACCTTCGATCCTTCGTCGATGTGCACGTTGGAGAACACCAGCGACTCGCGCACCACCGCGCCGGAGATGATGCAGCCGCCCGACACCATCGAGTTGATCGCCATGCCGCGGCGCCCGTCCTCGTCGAGGATGAACTTTGCGGGCGGCTGGTGCAGCTGGTACGTCCAGATGGGCCAGTCGACGTCGTAGATGTTGAGCTCGGGGCGCACGTGCACCAGCTCGAGGTTGGCGTCGTAGTACGCATCGAGCGTGCCGACGTCGCGCCAGTAGCTCTGCGCGCGCGTCTTCACGTCCTGGAACGGATAGGCGAACACCTGCTTCTCGCCTATCGCCTTGGGAAGGATGTTCTTGCCGAAATCGTGCGAGGACGACGGATCGTGCGCGTCCTCGTGCAGCAGCTGCTCGAGCAGCCGGGTGTTGAAGATGTAGATGCCCATCGAGGCCAGGATGGATTCGGGCTTGCCCGGCAACGTGTCCGGCACGGCCGGCTTCTCGGTGAAGCGGGTGACCCGGTTCCACTCCGTGGCGGTGAGCACTCCGAAATGACGCGATTCCGTGGCCGGCACTTCGACGACGCCCACCGTGATGTCCGCGCCCTTCTCCACGTGGTAGGCGATCATCGGGCCGTAGTCCATCTTGTAGATGTGGTCGCCCGCGAGCACCAGCACGTGCTTCGGCCGGTGCGAGAGCAGCAGATCGAGGTTCTGGTACACCGCATCCGCGGTGCCGCGATACCACTGCTCGCCGATCTGCTGCTGCGCCGGGATCACCTCGACGAACTCGCCGAACTCGCCGCGCAGGAAGCTCCAGCCGCGCTCCACGTGCTGGATGAGCGACTGCGCCTTGTACTGCGTGAGGATGGAGATCTGGCGAATGCCGGAGTTCACGCAGTTCGACAGCACGAAATCGATGATGCGGAACTTGCCGCCGAAGGGCGTGGCCGGCTTGCAGCGGTGCTCGGTGAGCGCCTTGAGCCGCTCGCCGCGCCCGCCGGCCATGATGACGGCGAGCGCACCGCCGGTGAGCCGGCTGACATATCGACCTGAGGAAGCGCGGGCCGGCTGTCGGGGCATGGGGCCCTATCTTATAGAGGAAATGGCGCGCAGGGGCTCATCGGCTCACAGTCTTTTCATCAGGCCCAGCTCGTACGGATGTGAAAGGAGCTCGTGCCACGGGAAGATGCGCAGCTCGGTCGCGAACTGGCCGCACTGCAGAGGCTGCGCATCGAGCGCGAACACCGCGCTGCCGTCCGGCTCGTGCTCCCCGGTGGCCTTGAGCATGGCGTTCCACATGCCATCGCGCGGCGCATCGTCGTAGGAGCAGAGCACCGGCGGCTCGGAATTGGTCTCGGGTAGCACCCGGCGGGCCACGAACTCCACGTAGACGTCCGCCGGCGTGAGACCGTTGAGCTCCACCGCCACGCGCATGCGCAGGCGTTCGCCGCGAGGCATGTCCGCCGGCGGCTCGGTGAGCAGGCGAAGGGAAATTTCGGGCCACGCCTGCCTCACACGCTGTTTCCAGTCCGCCAGCAATCGCGCGCCCGCGAAGTCCTGCGAGGCCAGCTTCTTGTAGTGGCTCGCGGCGGGCTGATATACGCCACGCAGATAGTCGTACACCATGCGGCGCGTGTTGAAAGCCGGGATGACTGTGGCCATGGCACGCTTGCTGCGCCGGACCCACTCAGGCGAGTAGTCGCCTCCGCCATTGCCCCGGCGACGGTCCTCACTGCGGCGGCCGTAGTAGAGCGGCAGCACCTCTTCCTCGATCGTGTCGAAAATCAGCTCCGCCTCGAGCGCATCGCGGCGGCCCGGATCCTGCACGGTGACGGGCGGGATGCCCCAGCCGTTGTCTCCGTCCCAGGCCTCGGCCCACCAGCCATCGAGCACGCTCAGGTTCAGCCGACCGTTCGCCGCGGCCTTCATGCCCGAGGTGCCGCTCGCCTCGAGCGGAGCGATGGGGTTGTTGAGCCAGATGTCGACGCCGGACACGAGCCACCGGGCGAGCTGCATGTCGTAGTCGTCCACGAACACGACGCGGCCCATGAACTCGGGCGTGAGCATCAATTGCTTGATCTCGCGCAGCACCTGCTTGCCCGGCTCGTCGGCCGGATGAGCCTTGCCCGCGAACAGGAACAGCAGCGGGCGCTGCGTATCGTTCACGAGGCGGGCGAGGCGCTCCCGGTCCCGCAACAACAGCGCTGCACGTTTGTAGGTGGCGAAGCGCCGCGCAAAGCCGATGGTGAGGATCCCGGGCTTCTCCGGATCGAGCGCGCGGGAGACGTGCCGCCAGTGCACGTTGCTCAAGCCGTTGCGCTCGAACTGGCGCTGCAGCCGCACGCGCACGCTGGCAAGCATCTGCGACTTCACGGACTGCGCCGTCGCCCAGTACTGCTCGTCCGGGATTCGCTCCACCGCCTTCCAGAAGTCAGGCTCGCGCAGGCGCTCGCGCCAGTCCGGCGCCAGCGCCCTGTCGAAGAGGTCGGCCCAGGACTGATGCAGGAACGTGGGCACGTGCGTGCCGTTGGTGACGTAACCGACCGGGTTCTCTTCCGGACGGATCTCGGGCCAGTGGTCGGCGCAGAGCCCAGCCGATACCCTGCCGTGGATGCGGCTCACCGCGTTCACATGGCGCGTGCCGTTCAGCGCGAGCCGCGTCATGTTGAAAAGGCCCGGGACGGAAGGCGCGCTACCCAAGTCCAGCACACGCTCGACCGGCACGCCGAGCTCGCGGATGTAGTCTCCCAGATGAGCGGTGAGCAGATCGTGCCCGAATGCGTCGTGGCCCGCGGCCACCGGCGTGTGCGTGGTGAAGGCACACTGGGCTGCCACGGCCTCGAGCGCCGCATCGAACGGCAGGCCGCGGACCATGTTCTCGCGGAGCAGCTCCAGTATCAAAAAAGCGGCATGGCCTTCGTTGAGGTGCCACACGTCCGGCCGCAAGCCGAGCTCGCGCAGTGCCCGCGCACCCCCGACGCCGAGCAGGATTTCCTGGCGGATGCGTGTGGACTGGTCTCCGCCGTAGAGACGATGGGTGATGTCCCGGTCCGCCGGGGCGTTCTCGGGGCAGTTGGTGTCCAGCAGGTAGACCGCCACGCGCCCCACCTGCGCCTTCCAGATTCTCGCGAGCACGTCGCGTGCGGCGATGCGCACCTTCACCGTGAGCCATTCACCGCCGTCGGCCCGTACAGGCTCCACAGGAAGGTCACGCGGATCGTGCTCCGAGTATTCAGCGTGCTGCACGCCGTCGTTGTCGACGGCCTGCGTGAAATAGCCCTGGCCGTAGAGCAGTCCCACGGCCACGAAATTCATGCGCTCGTCGCTGGCGGCCTTGCAGTGGTCGCCCGCGAGAATGCCCAGGCCGCCGGAGTAGATGGGAAAGCTCTCGTGGAAGCCGTACTCGGCGCAGAAGTAGGCGGTGAGCGGTGCGTCCGCGGCCGGCCGTGGCGCGGAGAGGTATGCGTCGAACACCTCCAGCACCTGCTGATAGCGCTTGCGGTAAGCGAGGTTCTCACCGGCCTGGGAGAACGCTTCCTGGCTCACGCAGCGGAGCATCAGTCGCGGATTGCCTCCGGTCTGCTTCCACAGCTCCCGATCGAGATCCTCGAACAGCGCCCGGGTCGGGCGGTGCCAGCCGAAGAAGAGATTGGAGGCCAGCTCGGGGAGGCGCGCCAGGGCCTCGGGGACTACCGGAGTCACTTCCAGTAAGGGATTCTTCATGGCACTCGAGGTCGGGATCGCGGGGCGCCGCAGTCTAGCAGCTCGATCCGCCGAATCGATCGGTGCGGCGCATTGAGCATCCCAAAGGGTGAATTCCGTTCGATTCGCCGCGGATTGCTCTCGGAATGAAACAATCGCAGGCCGTGCTCGGGGCGGCCGCGAACATTAGACTCGCACCATGAAAACCCCCTTTACGATCCGCGCCCTCGCGCTCTGCGTGGGGCTGCTCGCCTTGCCCGCCCTCCCCGTCCACGCCACGGCCTCGGGCTGCCTGCCCACCGGTAATGGCTATCTGCGCGCCCGCGTGGGAGGTGCCATGAACCTGGACATCAACTGGCCGGATGCCCAGCTGGAATGCGAGGGCAGCGCGCGTCCCGATGGCAGCGGCATCCGGCTGAGCTTCGCCGGGCCGGCCCGCTCCGACGGCCGCCGCATGCGCATGGTTTTCGGCATTGGCAGCACGACCGAGGGACAGGGCGGGCACGGCCTGCCCACCAATGTCACGGTGATCTTCGAGGGCGAGACGCGGCTCTTCGCCACCCGCGGCGACGACCGTTGCACGGTGGACGAGCTCGAGCAGCAGCGCATCGGCGAACTCGGCGGTCGTGTCCGCTCCTATCGCGTGGTCGGCCGCGGTTTCTGCACCGAGCCCGCCACCGACCTCAAGGGCGAGGAGCGCATCGTGCTCAGCCGTTTCGACTTCGCTGGCCGCACCACCTTCGAGGACGACGTAGCAGACCTCTCCACGTTCCCGCAGGGCTCGGTCGACATCCGCAGCGGCAAGCAGAACCACCGCTTCAACGCATGGTTCGCGACCACGCCGCAACAGCAGGCCCAGGGCCTGATGTTCGTCACCGACCTTCCGTCCGACCGCGCCATGCTGTTCGTACAAAGCGAGCCGCGACAGATGAACATGTGGATGAAGAACACCTACATCCCGCTCGACATGGTGTTCATCGACGGAAATGGGCGCATCGCCAAGATCGCTGCCATGACCCAGCCTCACTCGCTCGCCACCATTTCCTCGGAGGTGAAGGTGAGCGCGGTGCTGGAGATCCGGGGTGGCGAGGCCGCGAAGCTCGGCCTGCGCAAGGGAGACCTCGTCACCTGGAAGCCGGCGATCTCCACGCCGGTGGCCAAGGCCATGCTATAGCCTGCTTGGTACTGTTCAGAAAAACAGCCGCACCGACTTTTCGTGCTGTGATCCGTTGCGATATCGCAACGGCTACTTTTCGATGTTGCTTTCTTATAGCCAAGACCACGCCATGGGCTCTTTTTCAGCCTGATTCTTCGCGTCTTTTTCTCGCTCACTCGAAAAAATACTTGTTGTTTTTTAGATAAAAATTCGCCGCCTCCTGCGGCGTGGGACTAACATCCGCGCCACTGGGACCGAGGTCCCTCATCACGTCTTCAGGAGGATCGATGAATTACGAGAACGAAATCGCATTGGCGGTGCGGCGCGCGCTGCTGACCGGAGCGGCCGTTGCGGCCGGCTCGGCCGTTGCGCAGAGCGCGGTGGCCCAGGAGCAATCGACCGAGCCCGCGGCCGATGAAGGGGCCGAACAGACCGTCGTGGTCACCGGCACGCGCATCCGGCGCGTGGATACGGAGACCGCCAATCCCATCTTCGTCATCGATTCAGCCGCCATCCAGAACTCGGGCGTGCAGACGGTCGGTGATCTGGTGCAGCAGATCCCGTCGATCTCGGGCGCTGCGACCAACCCGCAGGTGAACAACGGCGGCGGCAACGGCGACAGCAACATCGAGCTGCGTGGCCTCGACGTGGCCCGCACCCTGGTGCTGCTGAACGGCCGTCGTGTCGGCGTGCTGGGACAGACCACCGGCGCCGTGGACGTCAACATCATCCCGCTCAATCTGATCGAGCGGGTGGACGTGCTGAAGGAAGGCGCAGGCGCCATCTACGGTTCCGACGCCATCGCGGGCGTCGTCAACTTCATCACCAAGCAGGACTTCGACGGCGCCGAGGCCAACGTCCAGTTCGGGCAGACCTCGCGCAACGACGGCAAGCACAAGCAGATCGACATCACCTACGGCACCAGCAACGACCGGGGCAGCATCATCCTCGGCGGCTCGTACAACCAGCAGGACGAAGTGTCCGCCGGCGACCGCTCATTCTCGCGGTACGCGACCTACTTCTATGGCTCCATCTTCAACGGCGGCTCGAGCCGCACGCCGACCGGGCGCATCGATCTGCCGGACAACCTGCTCGCGGGTTACGGCAACTGCGCCTCGGGCTCCGTCACCCGCATCGAGGGAAGCGCCGGAACCTCGCCCTCGGACTTCCGATGCTGGGAAGATCCGGCTGACCGCTACAACTTCCAGCCCGCCAACCTGCTGATCACCCCGCAGGAGCGCGGCTCGCTGTTCGCCGTCGGCCACTTCGACATCAACGACAAGCTGCAATTCTTCTCCGAAGTCCTCTACAACCGCACCAGCTCCGGCTTCAAGCTCGCCTCGCTGCCCTTCACGGCGGTCAGCGACGACGTCGTCATCTCCGCCGACAACATCTACAACCCCTTCGGCATCGATTTTGGTGGCGTCGCCGGCCTCAACGAGAACGCGCAGTGGCGCATGACGGCCCTGGGGCAACGCCGCAACGAGGTGATCACCCATACTTCGCGCGCGGTGGCGGGCCTGAAAGGCAGCCTGTTCGGCACCGACTGGCTGTGGGAAGGCAGCCTGACCTACGGCCGCATGGACCAGAACACCACCACGCGCGGCTACCTGTTCAAGCCCGGCCTGGCGGCGGCCTTCGGGCCTTCGTTCATCGCAGGTGATGGCACGCCGACTTGCGGCACGCCGACCGAGCCCATCTCGGGCTGTACGCCGGTGAACATCTTCAATCTCGACGGCACGGGACAGGCCGACGCGCTGCTGACCATCAGTGCCGACTACGACCAGACCTATACCTACGTCACCCGGGGAGCGAGCCTGGGCGCCAACGGCGATCTGTTCGAGCTGCCGGCAGGGCCGCTGCAGGCGGCCATCGGCGCCGAGTATCAGAAGCTCGAAGGCGAGTTCGATACCGACTACCTGACGCAATCCATCGCGCCGCTGTTCCTGACCTGCCAACTCGCGGCGGATGCGTGTACCGCCGACTCCCAGGGCGACTACAACGTCAAGGAGCTGTACGCGGAAGTGCACGTCCCTCTGCTGAAGGACATGCCTGCGGTGCATTCGCTGGACCTTACCGCAGGCGCAAGGTATTCGGACTACTCGCTGTTCGGCAACACGACGAACAGCGTCTTCAAGCTGGAATACCGCCCTGTGCGGGATGTGCTCGCGCGCATCTCGTTCTCGGAGGTGTTCCGCGTCCCCACAATCTACAACCTGTATCAGGGACCGACGCACGACGCACCGACGTTCATCGACCCCTGCAACGGCCTCACCGCCGCAGCGCTCGCCGCCAATCCGAATCTGGCGGCGGCCTGCGTGGGCGTCGTGCCGGACGGCAACTATGCCCAGGTGAACGGCCAGGCCGAAGGCACCTGGATCGGCAATTCGAACCTGAAGCCGGAAACGGGCGACGTGCTCACCTACGGCATCGTCTACGATCCGAGCTGGCTGCCCGGCTTCTCGGCGAGCGTGGACGTGTGGCGCTACAAGCTGAAGGACCTCATCACCCGCGTGGATCCGAACTTCACCTCGGAGCAGTGCGTGGCGACGGGAGACCCGCTGTTCTGCGACCTGATCGTACGCTACCCCTCAGGGCCCAGCGCAGGACAAGTCCAGATCGCGCAGGAGCCGTACCTCAACCTCGGCACGCTCAAGACCCAGGGCGTGGACGTCGGGCTGAAGTACACGCTGCGCAACACGCGTGCGGGTAATTTCCGCTTCAGCCTGGATACGACGTATACCGACAGCTACAAGAACAAGCCTTCCGACATCTCGGAAACGCACGATTACGCAGGTACCTTCAACACCACCTTCGGCAATTACGCGAAGTACCGTGCCCTCGGCGGAATCGGGTGGAACCTGGCCAGTTTCGATGGCCTGCTGACCATGCGCTACATCCACAAGCTGAAGATCGAAGATGCGGACGGTGGTCCTGGCGTGGTGCCCCTGAAGATCCCGCACAAGACCTACTTCAACATGACGCTCGGGTATGAGTTCCCGACGAAGACGAAGCTGCAGATCGGCATCATGAACCTCACCGACGAGAAACCGCCGCTCATGTACTTCAACAACACCCTCAATGCCAACACCGACGTGAGCACCTACGACACGCTGGGACGGCAGTACTGGATCGGTCTGCGCCAGAAATTCTGACGCCGACCTCCTGGACGGGCCGCGCGGACCCTTCGCGCGGCCCTTTTTTTTGCTTCAGAATCCGGGCATGAGCGACGACTCCACCCTGGCGATGGCTGCGCTGGCGCGGGCGGTGACGCTGTTGCAGCAAGGGAACGCAGCGGAAGCCGAATCCGCTTGCCGCCTCGTGCTGCGCCGGGAGCCGCGCAACCTCGCCGCGCTCAGCGTCCTCGGGGCAAGCTTCCATGCCCAGGGACGGGGCATGCAGGCCGTGGAGACTTTCAGCCAGTTGACGCGCCTGCAACCCGGCGAGCGCTCGCACTGGATGAATCTGGCCACGTCTTTGCGGCTCGAGCGGCGGCACGACGACGCGCTCGCAGCCTACCAACGGGCGGCACAGCTCGGTGAGAGCTCGGCGAACTTCCACTACAACCTGGGCCTGTTGCACTTCGACCGCCGCGATTTCGAAGCGGCGCGCGCGGTGCTCGAGCGCGCCACCGCACTTGCGCCTCGTGACGCTGCGATCCGGTTTCAATACGCACGCTCGCTGCAGGAACGGATGAGAGGCAAGGAAGCCCTGGCTGCACTCGAGAACTGGGAGCAGCTGGAAGGCCTGGACACCGAAGTGCTGACCCAGATCGCGAACCTGTTGCTGAATCTCGGCGAGGCCACCCTCGCTTCCGTCGCCCTGCGACGGGCCCGTACCGATCCCGCGCCACCGCCAAGCGCAGCCATCCGGATCGTCGAGATCCTCGAGCGCAGCAACCGGCTCGATGAAGCCCGTGCGGAGCTCGGGCGACTGCGCCGCTCACCGCAGGCGCCGCAAGCAGACGCCAAGGACCTCACGAGCATCGAAGCGGTGCTCGCACAGCGCGAAGGCCGCCACGAAGAGGCTCGCGCGGCGTTCCAGCAGTTGCTGGCGAACTGCCCTGCGTTGCATCTCCGGCAATATCACCTGTTCCGCCTGGCCAAGTCCCTCGACGCGCTGGGGCGTTACGACGAG
This sequence comes from Steroidobacteraceae bacterium, assembly GCA_044225565.1. Lineage (GTDB taxonomy): Bacteria > Pseudomonadota > Gammaproteobacteria > Steroidobacterales > Steroidobacteraceae > CAVXAE01. The sequence continues at coordinate 19,624 of JBGAIL010000053.1, forward strand.
GCCTTCCAGGCGCTCAGCGAGGCGCACCGCTCGCAGGTCGAGCATTTCAGGCTGTCCCAGCCGGAGATCGCGCTGCTCGGCCCCGCGCCGCTTCGCATCACCGAGCGGGACTGCGACCCGCAGGACGTCGCGGCGTGGAGCGCCGAAGGCGCCCCGGGAATCGAGGACAGCCCCATCTTCATCGTCGGCTTTCCGCGCTCGGGGACGACGCTGCTCGAGCTGGCGCTGGATGCGCATTCCGGCCTGCGCACGATGGACGAGCAGCCGTTCCTGCAGAACGCGCTGGAAGACCTCATCGAGCGCGGCGCAAGCTATCCCGGCCGGTTGCGCGACCTCGCCCCGGCACGACTCGAGGAGGTGCGGTCGAACTACTGGCAGCGCGTGCGCCGCAAGGTGGAGCTCGGCCCCGGGCTGCGGCTCATCGACAAGAACCCGCTCAACATCCTGCGCCTGCCGGTCATCCGGCGGCTGTTCCCGCAGGCGCCGATCCTGCTCGCCATCCGCCATCCCTGCGACGTGCTGATGAGCTGTTTCATGCAGCACTTCGGCGATGCGGATTTCGCGCTGCTGTGCCGGGACCTGCCCACCCTGGCGAACGGCTACCGCCGCATGTTCGATTCCTGGTACCGGCAGGCGGCGATACTGGGCGTCGCCGCCCACGAAGTGCGCTATGAAACACTGGTGAGCGACTTCGAGAACGGCATCCGCGGCGCCTGCGAAGCGCTCGCGCTGCGCTTCGAGCCTGCGATGCTGGAGCCCGCACGCCACGCCAGCAGCAAGGCATTCATCAGCACGCCGAGTTATTCTCAGGTCGTGAAGCCGGTGCATTCGAATTCCGTGGACCGGTGGCGCCATTACGAGCGCCACTTCGCCGGTGCGCTGCCTGCGCTCGCGCCTTACTTGCAACGGTGGGGCTATGCAGCCTGAAACCACCCGGCCGCTCACGGCGCTCGAGGAGATCAACGTGAAAGCGCTCGCCGCGCTGCGGGCCGGAGATGTGAGCGGCGCGCGTGAGATTCTGGCGACAGCCGTGTCGGAGCATCCAGGCGATGCCGTCACGAGGCATCACTACGGCATTGCGTGCATGGCTGCTGGAGATGCGGCGGCGGCGGCTGAAGCACAACACGAAGCCGTACGCCTGGCGCCGGAGTTCTACGTCGCCCGGCTGCATCTTGCTCAGGCATTGGAGCGAAACGCGCGCCCGTTCGATGCGCTCGTGCAATACACGCGTGCCATGCGGGACGCGCAGAGCCGCAATCGCTGGCTGAACTCGCAATCGACGCCGGAAGGTATCCGCCCGCTGGTGCAGCACGCCGTACAGCAGGTGCGTGGCGGCCGGCGCCAGCTGTTCAGCTCGCTCTGGGAGCCGCTGGCGCAGGAGCACGGCGCGAAGGCGCTGACCCGGGTGGACCAGTGCCTGCGCATTTATCTCGGAGAGGAAGCGCCGCGCTACCCCGACGAGCGGCAGCGCCCGACATTCCTGTTCTTCCCCGGGCTGCCCGCCACGCCCTATCTCGATCTGCGCCTCTTTCCGTGGGTCGATGAGCTGGAAGCACGGTTCCCCGCGATCCGCACGGAACTCCTGCAAAGGATGGCCTCCGACCAGGGGCGGGAGCGCGTGTTCGGCAGCGACGCTCTCGAGAAGGAAAATCTGCGCGGCGCGGAAATTCCGCCAAGCTGGAACGGGTACTACTTCTATCGGCACGGCGAGCGGCGTGAGGACAACTGCGCCTCGTGTCCTGCCACTGCCGCGGCGCTGGGTTCACTTCCGCTCGCGCGCGTGCGCGAGCACGCTCCTGAAGTACTGTTTTCGGTGTTCACGCCCGGCACGCACCTGTTGCCTCACCGCGGTGTGACCAATACTCGCGTCGTAGGGCACCTGGCTCTCATCGTGCCGTCGGACTGCGCATTGAGCGTAGCGGGCGAGCCGTATGCCTGGCAGGAAGGCCGCTGCGTAGTCTTCGACGATACCTACGAGCACGAAGCCTGGAATCGCAGCGACCGCATCCGTGTCGTATTGATCTTCGATCTGTGGAATCCGCATCTCACCGAGATCGAACGCGCGGCGGTGAAGCGGCTGGTCGAAGCCATTGGCGAATTCCGCGCGGCCGTGGAGGCAGGCTGAGCCATGCGCCTGCCGCGCCCCTTCTTCAAGCTGCCGCTCACCGTGGACCTGGAGCGGCTGCGTGTGGAAGTGGCCGCGCTTGCGCCGCACGCCTGGGCTCCACATCCGAACCGCATCGAAGGCAACACCTCCGTGCGGCTGATCTCGTCGCAAGGCGAAGAAAACGACGACGTCCACGGCCCGATGGCTCCGACCGCTCACCTGAGACAGATGCCTTACGTCCGCCAGCTGCTCGCGGATTTCGGCGTGGTGTGGAGCCGCTCCCGGCTGATGCAACTCGCGCCGCACGCGCAGGTTCCGGCGCATGCCGACGTCAATTTTCATTGGTTCAACCGTGTGCGGGTACACATTCCGGTGGTCACCAATCCGCAAGTGCTCTTCTATTGCGGAGATGACGTCGTGCACATGGCCGCGGGCGAAGTCTGGCTCTTCGACAACTGGCGCATGCATCGCGTGGAAAACCAGTCCGCGGAGCACCGTATCCACCTGGTGGCAGACACCACAGGCAGCGCGTCGTTCTGGCGCTTCGTCGCCGAGTCCCTGCGTGCCGGTGCGCAGGTGCGCCAGCACCTGTTCGATGCATCGCGCGATGCGGAGGTGAGGACGGAGCGCGTACCGCCCGAGCCGGTCCTGCATCCCGCCGAGATCGAGATGGTGGTGCAGGACGTGCGCCGCGAGCTAGCGCCGAAGGTGGATGACGAGAAGGGCCGCGCGCACGCCGCGAACTTCGGCCACATGCTCGGGGAATTCGCGCAGGACTGGAGGCAGGTGCACTCCCTGCACGGCCAGGATCCAGCAGGGTGGCCTTCCTTCCTCTCGCTGAGAGATGGCCTGCGAAAGGTGTGCGCCACGCAGGCCCGATCTCTCATCGCACGCACGAACGGCATAGACATGCTCACCATCGTCGAAGGCCGGCTGCTGCGTCATGTATTGCATCTGCCGGTCTCGCAGGATCCGGCGAGCGCCGGCTCGCGCGAGCCATGAGCGGCACTCCTCAAGGCACCCGGGACGCGAATGCCTTCGTCGCCACCGCGATGGAGGCGCTGAACCGCGGCGACCTCGATCTGGCTGAGGTTCACTGTCGGCAGGCGCTCGCGATGGAGCCGCAACACATCGGCGCGCTCGCGGTGCTTGGGGGGGTTCTACATGGCCTGGCGCGCTTCCGGGAAGCCGAATCGTTGTTCGCGGACCTCACCGAGCGCGCACCCGGCACAGCGTCGTTCTGGATGAACCTCGGCACCGTGCGCCGTGCGACGGGAAAGCTGGATGCCGCTCTGGCCGCCTATGCCCGCGCCGCGGAGCTCGGCGAAAAGTCCGCGGATTTCCTGTTCAACCTCGGCCTCACGCACCTGGAACGCTTCGACCCGGAAGCTGCGCGTAGCGTGCTCGCACAGGCGATGAATCTGGCGCCGGCGGATGCGGAGATCCGGCTGGAGTATGCGCGGGCGTGCGAAGCGCTGGGGTTGGGCGATGAGGCTGTCACCGCGCTTCTGGGCTCGCAGACCGATGACACGATCGCACCCAACCTGCGAGCGCGAATCGCATTGCAGCTGCTGCGCCTCGGCGAGGCCAGCACCGCGCTGCGCATGGCTGAGCGGTTGGTGGCGAAATGGGCGCCAGCGACGACGGGCGGTGCGCTCCAGCGTCAGGCAACGAATGCTGCGACTTCAGGCAGTGCGCTCGAGCCACAGGCGGCGCTGACACTCGCACAGCTATATGAGCGGCTGAATCGCGTAGAGGATGCCCGCTCGCTGCTCGGGCGGATCAAATCCGACCCACGCACGCTGGCCCAGGGCGTGGTGCTGCCTTCGACCGAGGCACGGCTGCTGCAGCGTGAAGGCCAGCACGATGAAGCGGTGGCCATTCTGCGCAAGGAGCTGGGATGGCGGCGGGACACGCAGCTGCGCCAGACGAATCTTTTCCGGATAGCGGCATCGCTCGATGCGCTCGGCCGGCACGATGAGGCGTTCGAAGCGCTGCAGCAAGCCCACCACGCCCAGCTTTCCAATGCGCACGTCGATTCGCACCTCGTGACGCTGCAGGCGACGAGACCTCTGCTGTTCGCACGGCGCAGCGCGGATGCGGACGATGTGAGCCGGTGGAGAGACGACGCTCCGCCGTCGAGCGCGGAGAGCCCGGTCTTCGTCGTGGGCTTTCCGCGGTCGGGCAAGATTCTGGTCGAGATGATGCTCGATGCGCATCCGGGCCTGGTGGCATCCGAGGGTCGCCCGCTCTTGCAACACGCCTTGAAGGCCTGGGCCGCGCTCGGAGACGTCTATCCGCAATCGCTCGCAACGCTGGAGGCGGGGCCGCTCGCCGCGGCACGCGACAAATACCGGCAGGCGGCAAGGCACGGTCTGCGCATCGGTGCCGGGCAGCGGATCGTCGATACGGATCCGATGAACTTGCTGCAGCTGCCGGCGATCCGCAGGCTCTTTCCGAATTCGCCGATCGTGTTCGTCGCGCGCCATCCCTGCGATGCGCTGCTCAGCGCGTACTTCCAGGAGTTCGCGACGACCGAGCTCATCACCATGGCCGCGAGCCTGCAGGCGCTCGCGTTCAGCTACAACGTCGCGATGTCTCACTGGTCGGGGCAGTGCGAGATACTGGCGCCGCGAGTGCACGAAATCTCGTACGAGCGGCTGGTGGCCGATTTTTCCAACGAAGCCAGCGCGTTGTGCGCGGCACTAGAGCTGCCCTGGAACGATGCGATGGCTCGACCCGACGAGCACGCGCGAGGCCGCGGCTATGTGCCTGGTGCGAGCTATGCAGAGGCCATCCGGCCCGTGGCCGTGTCTGCAGTGGGCAAATGGCGCTCGTATTCGCAGCACTTCGTGCTGGTTCTGCCACAGCTGAAGGCGCATGCAGCGCGCTTGCATTACTCGCTCGAATGAGCGCCGACGGCCCTCACTCGTCGAACCGGTATCCATATCGCTCGATGATTGCGGCGTCGGCCTGGGCCACCCGGTCGCGCAGTGTATCGCTGTAATAACCTGAGTATCCGTCGTGGGCAGATTCGTTCTGGGCCGGGGCGTCCTGAAGGTACGCCCGCATGCCCGCATCCACCCGCTCTCCGGCAGCTGCAAGCATCGAGGCGAGCTCCTCGCGCAGCCGTTCCATCTGCCCGATGAGCGTGACCCCGGCGCCGCTGCTGCCGCTGCCTCCGTAAATATGCCGGTACAGAAAGCTGTAAAACCCGAGCCCCGACCCGCGAATGGTGGCGAGTTCGTATCCCGGTAGATTGATGCCCCGATTGCGGTAACCGTTGGGCAGCGCCGCCACCGCAGCATCGAGCAGCCTGCCGCTCATGCCCAGATCCAGCAGGTTTGCGATCGTGCCCTCGAAATCCAGCGAGCTGCCTTCGCTCACCACGCTGAACAGCGGATTCGGCTGCGGCCTTCGCGACTGGAACGCGTACCAGGAAACGTAGTAGCTCCAGGGATTGCGCACCAGGCCCAGTACCGGCAGGTGCGCGTGGGACGGCGGCAGCATGTGACGCGGCAGGTGATACCCCACGAGATGCGCATCAGGCAGGAATCGCAGCAGGAATTCGTTGACGAAGGTTCCGCCGGACTTGTGCAGATGCAGGAAGACGAAGCGTCCCGTGGTGATCATCAGCCGGGGGCCGCCCGAGCGTGTGGGGGCTGCGCGGCGAGGTGCGCAATGACGTGAGGCTCATTGCGGCCCAGGTCGCGTTCTGCGCGGCCCAGAAGATCCAGGAGCGCCGGCGACGGCAGGAAGTCACAAATGAGGTGGGTGCGGAAGACCACTTCGCTCTCGTTCCACACCGCGTGCACCGCGGTGTTGTTCAGCGCCCAGGCTTCGCCGGGCTTCATCACATAGCTCAGGCCATCGCAGTACATCCACATGCGCTCGTGTGTCGCAATCGGTACGTGCACACGAATGCTCTTCCAGAAATAGAGCTCGCGGTCCACGTGCGGCGGAATCGCCGCACCGGGCGGCAGCTTCGCCAGCAGGCAGCGCAGCGGCAGCGCAGGGATCAGCTCTTCGACGATGTGCCGCGCGTAGGGCAGCGAATCGAAAATGGGACGGTCCTCGATGGCGTGGTCGCCTTGCGCGGG
>JBGAIL010000302.1:0-3149 GCA_044225565.1 Steroidobacteraceae bacterium
GCGCGTCCGCTACGAGAACACGTTCGAGGCCAGCGCGCCGATCCAGGAGGTCGACCTGGCCTACGGCACTTCCTTCGAGGACGGCCGCACGAACGTGCTGGTCGCCGGACACTACTCCGACACGAAATGGCTGGTGAATGCCGATCGGCCCGAGCTCATGCAGCGAGGCTTCGAAAGGGTGCTCGCGAACAGCCCTTCGCTGCTGTACTCGCCGACGAATCCTTTCCACGTCGGGACGACGACCAACATCAGCTCGGTGGACGGCTCCAACCTCACGCTCGATGGTGGGGCTTCCCTCGGCTCGCCGTTCACGCACGTGCCTTCGGGATACGGCGTCGGCTCCGATCCCTCGGCGCTGCTCGCGAACGCGGGCACCTACAATCTCATTCTGCCGCACACCGCAGACTACGCCAAAGGCCTGCAGCGCCCCCTGGGCAGCGCGCCCCGCGTATCGTCCATGATGGCGGTGGCCCGCAGGCAGATGACGGATGAGTTCCAGCTGTTCGCCGAGTTCTTCGTCGGCAGGAACGCCGCCAAGGCGCTCTTCAACCCGCTGCTCGGGAACTACGTCGTGCCCGCATCCGCGCCCACCAATCCTTTCGAGCAGGACGTGCGGGTGAGCATCCCCGACGATACGCAGAACAGCCTCTTCGAGACCCGCATTACCACGCGTCGCGCGGTGCTCGGCTTCATCTACGATCTGCCCGGCGGATGGAAGGCCGAAGGCGACTACACCTGGAACGGCGTCGACAACGAGGTCGATGCGCACTACGCCTTCATCGGCGAAGGCCTCGCCTCGGGCGCGCTCAACCCGTTCGTCGACACGCTGGCCTCGCCTCTCGACCTGAGCCCTTACATCACCGGCCAGGACGGCACGCCTTATTTCTCCGCGAAATCCTATCTGCACGATGTGGGCCTGCGTCTCGTCGGCCAGCCCGGCAACCTGCCGGCCGGCAAGCCGACGCTGACGATCGGCCTGGGCTTCCGCAAGGAAGGCATCCAGATGGGGCGCGAGGTCGCCTTCGACACGGCGACGGACGATACCTTCACCGGATTCGACTTCCGCTACTTCCCGCAGTCGCAGAAGATCTACAGCCTCTACGGCGAGAGCCTGCTCCCGATCGTCTCGGAGAAGAATCGCGTCCCGGGCGTCCACAAGCTCGATCTGCAGCTCGCGGTGCGCAGTGAGCGCTACGCAACCGAGTCGGGCACGGGTGCCGCGAGCGCCGATTCAGGGACCGTTCCGGTGTATTCCACCGTGGATTACACCTCGACCAACACCACGATCGGCCTGCGGTACGAGATCGTGAACGGCCTGGCGCTGCGGGCCAGCCATTCCACCGCATTCCTGCCGCCGACGTATTCGCAACTGCTCCCGGGGAGCCTCGTCTCGATCAACACGGTGGAAGTCATCGATCCGCTGCGCGGCAACGAGACTTCGCTGGTGCACGTGACGAAGGGCGGCAATCCGGACCTGAAGCCCACAGACACCCACAACTACAACTTCGGGCTCACCCTGGAGCCGCGGGCTCTGTCGGGGCTGCGCTTCAGCGCGGATTTCTTCCGCTTCGACCAGGACAACGTCATCGTGAGCCCCACGGTCCTGCAGATCGTGAGCAGCGAGGCTCAATTCCCGGGCAGGGTGGTGCGCGATCCGGTCGCGCCGGGAGATCCCTACGGCGTCGGCCGCATCAGCCTGATCGATCAGCGCCTGCTCAACGGCACGCACGCGAAGATCCGCGGCGTGGACTTCGGCTTCGACTATTCGCGGAGCACCGAATCGCACGGCGACTTCCATCTAAGCTCCGCGGCCACGCTGTTCCTCGACTACAAGATCCAGAACGCCATCGACCTGCCGCTCGTCGACCAGGTGAACGACGTCGCCAACGATGGGCCGCTCAAGTTCAAGGCGAACGCGACCCTGGGCTGGGATCTGCGAGAGTGGAGCGCGGCGTGGACCGCTTACTATTTCGGCTCGTACGATCAGTACGACGTCGGGACCGATCTCTACGTGCTCGCGCAGGGCAGTACCAGGGTGCGCAGCCAGGTCTATCACGATCTCTACGTCGGCTATCGCCTCCCCGAGGCCGGGCACGGCGCCGCGCGCTTCGGCAGCCTGCTCTCCGGAGTCGACGTGCAGCTCGGCATCAAGAACGTGTTCGACCAGGCGCCGCCGTTCGATGCGTTCTATTCGATCACCGCCTACTACAGCCCATTCGGCAATCCGCGCATGCGCAGCTACTCCCTTTCACTGTCCAAGTCGTTCTGACGGGCGTGGTGCCCGGCGACCTCGCGCTCCGGAGGAGCAGCATGATCGGCCGCAGGAGAATCCTGCTCTCGCTCGGTGCGGCGCTCGCCGCGCCACTCGCCCGCGCGGGAGGCGGCTATGGCGATCGGGAGTACGCTCGAGCGACCGTGATCGATGCGCTGAGCGCGCCGGGCGGCTTCGCGCCCGAATCGCTGGCCGAGATCAGGGCGTCCGGCCTCACGGCGGTGAGCGTCACGGTCGGGGATCTCGGCAACGACGGCGTTCCTGAAAGTGCTGAGTGCGGGAGATCTGGCGGCAGCCAAGGCGAGCGGCCGCCTGGGGCTCGTCTTCCACTTCCAGGACGCCAGCCCCATCGAAGGCGATCTGCGGCGGGTGCAGCTGTTCCAGTCGCTGGGCGTGCGCAGCATGCAGCTCACCTACAACCGCAGGAACCTCGTCGCCGACGGTTGCCTCGAGCCCAATGACGGAGGAATCAGCGTGCTCGGGCGCGAGCTCGTCGCCGAGATCAATCGGCTCAGGCTGCTGCTGGATCTGAGTCACGCCGGCGCGCGTGCCATCAGCGAAGGCATCGCACTGTCGAAGGCACCGCTCGCGATCAGCCACACGGGTTGCCGAGACCTGGTGGATGTGCCCCGCAACACGTGGGATCGCGACTTGAAGGCGCTGGCCGACAAGGGCGGTGTGGCAGGCATCTATTTCATGCCGTTCCTGCGCGCAGGCGGGCAGCCTCACGCGGAAGACTTGATCCGTCACATCGAGCATGCCGTGCGCGTGTGCGGGGAGGATCATGTCGGGCTCGGGACAGACGGGGCGATTCCGGCCGTGCGAATCGACGCGGCGTACGTCGAGCAGCACCGCAAGTTCGTCGAAGAGCGCCGGG
>JBGAIL010000054.1:0-25567 GCA_044225565.1 Steroidobacteraceae bacterium
GCCGCGCTGCTCGGCCAGATGCACGTGCGGGCCACGAACGGCAATGCCTTCTTCGGCAGCGGCGCCGAGCAGGACGCGAACGACTCCAGCAAGGTCATCGTCGGCCTGCGCGCCGGCGGCCTCGGCCTGCCGGACCGCGACTACTACCTGAAGACCGACGCGAAGTCCGTCGAAACGCGCAACCGCTACGTCGCGCACGTCACGAAGATGCTGCAGCTCATCGGAGAGCCGGCGCAGAAGGCGGCCGCCGACGCGAAGACCGTGCTGCGCCTCGAGACCGCGCTGGCGAAAGCCTCGCTCACCCAGGTGGAGAAGCGCGATCCCTACAAGACCTATCACCGCACGACGCCGGAATCGCTGCGCAAGCTCGCGCCCGATTTCAACTGGTCGGCTTACTTCGGCGCCACACGGCTCAACGCCTCGCCCTGGCTCAACGTCGCCGAGCCCGCATTCCTGCAGGAGCTGAACGCGCTGATCAAGCGCGAGAGCCTCGCCGACCTGCAGGCCTACATGCGCTGGACGCTGGTGAGCGCCACCGCGCCGTACCTTTCGAAGCCGCTCGCCTCGGAGTCCTTCGCATTCAACCGCGCCTACCTGCGCGGCGTGCAGAATGACCGGCCGCGCTGGAAGAAATGCGTCGCCTGGGTGGACCGGCAGCTCGGCGAGGCGCTGGGCAAGGAGTTCGTGGCCCGCGCCTTCCCTGCCGACATGAAGGCGAAGACCGTCCGGATGACCGAGCAGATCGAGGCCGCCATGAAGCAACGCATCCAGGCGCTCGACTGGATGACGCAGGAGACCAGGGCGCAGGCACTGGCGAAGCTCTCGAAGATGCGCAACAAGGTGGGTTACCCCGACGTGTGGCGGGACTATTCCGCGCTCGCCGTGTCCCGCGGGGACTTCTTCGGCAACGTCTCCCGCGCCACCGAGTTCGAGAGCTGGCGCGACGCGGCCAAGATCGGCAAGCCCGTGGACCGCGGCGAGTGGGGCATGACGCCGCCCACGGTGAACGCCTACTACGATCCGCAGATGAACGACATCAACTTCCCCGCGGGCGTGCTGCTGCCGCCGCTCTTCGATCCGAAGATGGACGACGCGCCCAACTACGGCAACACGGGCGGCACCATCGGCCACGAGCTCACCCACGGCTTCGACGACGAGGGTCGTCAGTACGACGGTGCCGGCAACCTGCGGGACTGGTGGAAGAAGAGCGACGCCACGAACTTCGAGCAGCGCGCGCAGTGCATCCGCGACCAGTACTCGCAGTACACCATCGTGGACGACATCAGGATCAACGGCGCGCTCACTTCCGGAGAGGACATCGCCGATCTCGGCGGGGAGCTGCTGGCCTGGATGGCGTGGCAGGAACAGACACGCCAGATGCAGCTCGAGAGCCAGGACGGCCTCACGCCCGATCAGCGCTTCTTCGTCGGCTTCGCACAATGGGCGTGCTCCAACGAGCGGCCTGAGAATCTGCGCGTGAACGCGGTGGTGGACCCGCACTCCCCGCCGCGCCACCGCATCAACGGCGTGGTCACGAACATGCCGCAGTTCGCGGAAGCGTTTCAGTGCAAAGAGGGCCAGAGGCTGGTGAAGAAGCCCAGGGACGTCTGCAAGGTCTGGTAATGTAGCGAGGAGGAGCAAAGGACATGAGTACTCACACCACCACCGTGCCGGCGACCGCCGCCGCAATCCTGAGCCTGCTGCTCGCGCCGGCCGGGGCGCAGGCCGCCGCACCGCAGTTGAAGAGCCAGGCGCCCGGCTACTATCGGATGGCGCTCGGCGACTTCGAAATCACCGCGCTTTCCGACGGCACGATGGACCTGCCGGTCGAGCAACTGCTCACCAACGTGCAGCCGGCCGACGCGGAAGCGTTGCTGAAGAAGCAATTCCTGAAATCTCCGGTGGAGACTTCCGTCAACGCGTTCCTCATCAACACCGGGGCCAAGGTGGTGCTCGTGGACACCGGTGCCGGCGTCACCTTCGGCCCCACCGTCGGCAAGCTGCTCACCACGCTCAAAGCCGCGGGTTACGCTCCGGAGCAGGTGGACGACATCGTCGTCACCCACATGCACGGGGACCACATCGGCGGTCTCGGCAACAACGGCCACCGCGCCTTCCCCAACGCCAGGGTGCATGCGGACAAGCACGATGCGGACTATTGGCTCAGCAAGGCGAATCTCGACAAGGCCCCGGAGGACCGCAAGGGCACCTTCCAGGGCGCCATGGCCTCGCTGCAGCCGTACATCGACGCCAGGAAGTTCCAGACCTTCGAGGCGGGCGCCACTCTGGTGCCGGGCCTCAGCACCCTCTCGGCGCACGGCCACACGCCGGGCCACACGCTGTACGTTGCGGAAAGCAAAGGGCAGAAGCTCGTGCTGTGGGGCGACCTGCTGCACGTCGCGGCGGTGCAGTTCCCGAAGCCGTCGGTCACCATCCAGTTCGACACGAATTCGCCCAAGGCGCGCGTCGCGCGTGAGAAGGCGCTTGCAGACGCGGCCGCCGGCGGGTACTGGGTAGGCATCGCCCATGTCTCCTTCCCCGGCCTCGGCCATGTGCGCAAGGAAGGCGACGGCTACGCATGGGTCCCGGCGAACTACAGCGCCAACCGGTAATCCCGAAGTCCCGCGCGCGTCGCATCTGGCTGCGCGCGCAGAGGCTCGATAGCGTCGCGCCCTTCGGCGAAAGCGCTACCGCCACGCCGGCGGCGGTGGCGCATCTCGGCTACGTGCAGATCGACACCATCCACGTGATCGAGCGCTGCCACCATCACATCCTCTTCTCGCGCATCCCGACGTATCGGCGCGAGCATCTGCATCAGGCGCAGAGCACCGACAAGTCCGTGTTCGAATACTGGACGCATGCGCTCGCATACGTGCCCACGCCGGACCTGCGCTTCTACGTTCGCGACATGAAGCGTCACTGGCAGAAGCGCAGCGTGTGGTTCACGGCGGTGAAGGAGAGCGAGGTACGCAAGGTGCTGCGGCGCATCCGGCAGCACGGCGCGCTCACCATCCGGGACATCGATGACGACGTGCTGGTGGAGAAGGACCACGAATGGGCGAGCCGCAAGCCTTCGAAGCGGGCGTTGCAGCTCGCCTTCTACCGCGGTCAGGTGGCAGTGAGCACGCGCGCCGGGATGCTGAAGACTTATGAGCTGATGAACCGGCACTTCGGCTGGGAGCGGATGCCGCGGGCAGCTTCCGTCGGCGAGACGAACGACTACCTGCTCGATCGCGCGCTGCGCGCCCAGGGACTCGTGAGCGTCGATTCCATCTGCTATCTCGATGCGCCGCGCAAGGCGGGCATCCGCAAGGCCATCGACAGGCGGGTGCGGCGCGGAGAGCTGGTGCCCGTGGAGATCGAAGGCGTTGCGAAGGCGGCGCACTGGGCGCGGCCCGAAACGCTGGAGGAGGACGTCGCACCTGCCGAAGAGCTCGTTCACGTCCTGTCGCCGTTCGATCCGCTCGTGAATCAGCGCAAGCGGCTGCTGCAGTTCTTCGACTACGAGCATCGCTTCGAGGCGTACGTGCCGAAGGCCAGGCGGGTGTTCGGCTATTTCGTGTGCCCGGTGCTGGTGGGCGACCGCATCATCGCCGGACTCGACCTCAAGACGGATCGCGAGCGCGGCCGGCTCTTGATCCAGAAATGGAACTGGATCGGCAAGGGTCGCTCGCGCGAGAACCGGCGGAAGATCGAGGACGCACTCGACCGGTTCGAGAGATTCCAGCTGGCGCGCTAGCGCCAGGCGTCATTCACGCGTTCGGTCGTACACCTGTCTCACGGTGGTGGGCTGCCCCTCCCCGGTCATCTCGCTCACCACCAGCAGCTGACTGCCGTCGCCGGTGAGCTCGTACTGCCGAAACAGCTTGAGGCCGTCGGGCGAGTCCGTGCGGACGATGAAGCGACGGCCGTCCCATCCGGCATAGCGGTCCGCCGCCCCGTGCGGAATCGAAATGATGACCTTCTCGCCGTACACATAGCGTGCGGCAGAACCGTCGCTGACCAGCTTCAGCTCCGATGCGGACTGCGTGATCTCGAGCCTGCTGCCGGAGTCGAGCATCGCGATGCGCTCCTCCTGCGCCTTTTCCCACAAGCGGCGATACGCGGTGCGTGCCGAGCTGGTGGGGGGCTCCGGGCGCGACTCCGGCCCGGGCAGCGGCGGATTCTCCATGTCGCCCGCCATGCGGTCCCGATCCCGGTCGCGCCGCTCACGCCCGCGACGCTCCTGTTCGTGGACGACCTTCCCAGGATCGTCGCTCAGCTTCCCGTTCAGCGCCCAATGGCCGCTGAGATCAAGCTTCTGGGGCGGCGCGACGCCCAGATGGCCCGAGCACGCGGCCACGCCCAGCGTGGCGAGCAGCAGGAGCGCGAGATTCTTCGACATCGCCGGCCTCAGAGCCCAGCGCCCGATCGGCGCAACTGAAGCGTAGCCTGTCGATGGATTCCACGCGAGAGGCATTCCGGCTGCGCGCGGCCGCGCCCTCCCGGAGCGACCGACCGACCGCGGAACATTTGCCGCGCACGGCGTTTCATCTCTCTCGAACCCATTCAACCCTCGAGGAGTAAGGATCCATGACCACCGCAAGCGGGCACACTTCGGCCATTCGCGCGAAGAAGGTGATCGGCACCAACGTGAAGGACACTTCCGGCCAGAAGATCGGCGAGATCGAGGACGTGGTGCTGGACAAGCAGTCCAACAACATCATGTTCGCGGTCGTCGGCTTCGGCGGCTTCCTCGGCATGGCCGAAAAGTACCACCCGATTCCCTGGGCGGCGCTCGACTACGACGAGAAGCAGAGCTCCTATGTGGTGAGCTACACCAAGGAGCAGCTCGAGGCCGCACCGGCAGGCTCGATCGACGAGCTCACCCGCGAGAGCGGCGTGCAGTTCCGCGACCGCGCGTACGACTACTACAAGTCGCCGCGATACTGGGACAAGCATTGAGTTGCTGCCCGGCCGCGGCGGCCCGTCCTGCTCACGACCCCTTCGATCGGGGCGGGCGCCGCGCGCCGGGGGCGCGGTCGGCGAGATTCACCCAAGTGGGCGCGTGGTCGCTCGCATGGCTTTGCCCGCGCACCCATTTGTCGACGCCTGCGCTCTCGAGGCGCGCAGCCGCAGGTTTGTTCAGTAGCACGTGATCGATGCGCAGCCCCGCGTCGCGTGCCCAGTGATTGCGGAAATAGTCCCAGAACGTGTAGATGCGCTCGTCGGGGTGCAACTGGCGCAGTGAGTCCACCCAGCCCTGTTTCAGCAACCGCGCGTATGCGTCGCGACTCTCCGGTTGCAGCAGCGCGTCCTTGCGCCAGGACTTCGGATCGTAGATATCGAAATCCGTCGGCACCACGTTGAAGTCGCCGCAGAGCGCCACCGGAGTTCTCGCCGCGAACAGCTTCTTTGCATGCCGGATGAGGCGCTCGAACCACGCGAGCTTGTAGTCGAACTTCGGACCCGGCTGCGGATTGCCGTTGGGCAGATAGAGGCAGCAGACGGTGAGGCCACCCACTTTCGCTTCGAGGTAACGGCTGTGCGTGTCGTCCGGATCGCCCGGCAGCCCGCGCCGCACCTCTTTCGGCACCTCGCCCTTCGCGAGGATCGCGACGCCGTTCCAGGAAGTCTGCCCGTGCCAGACGGCGCCGTAGCCCGTGTCCGCCAGATCGCGCTCCGGGAAGCGCTCGTCCGGAGCCTTGAGCTCCTGCAGGCAGGCCACGTCGGGCGACTCCCTGTCCAGCCACTCGAGCAGGTTCTGCAGCCGTGCGCCGATGCCGTTGACGTTGAAAGTCGCTATTTTCATCGTGGGCCCGCTTCGAGGGCCGCCATGCTATCAGGCGCTTCGCGCTCGCGCAGCGTCGCTCGCGCAGCCGGGGCGATGATGAGCCGCATCCGCCGCATGTTTGAGAGCGCTCGCGCGACGTGCTTTCGTGACGCGGAATTTTTTGATTTACTGACGTATATATCCTACAGTGCGGAGCATGAACGCACTGGCCTTTTCGATTCGCGATGATCGGAATCTCGGAAAGCCGCCGGGCGATGATGGCGGGGGAGGCACGAACGTGGAAGCGCGAATCGCGACGCTGGAATCGGACGTCAGGCACATCCGGTCCGACGTGGCGGACATCAAGGTCGACCTGCGCCGGCTCGGTGACCGGATCGATCGCGTCGACGAGAAGCTCGACGGCATCCGGGCGGGCCTCGAATACAAGATCGAGAGCGCTCGCACCGAGCTCGGCGGCAGGATCGACGGCGGCCTCTCACAGCTCGGGAGCCGGATCGATGGCTTTCAAGCTCAGCTCGGCGGCAAGATCGAGACCGCCCGCACTGAGCTCAGCGAGAAGATCGACGGCTCTCAAGCACAGCTCGGCGGCAGGATCGATGCGGTCCGCATCGAGCTCGGCGAGAGGATCGACGGCTTCCAGGCGCAGCTCACCGGCAGGATCGATACTCTCCGCGCGGAGCTGGGCGCCCGCATCGATGCTCAGGGAGTGCGCATCGATGCGCTGAATCAGAAGGTCGACACGGTGATCGCATCCCTGGCGTCCGCGAAGGTGTGGGCGCTGCTGCTCTACCTCGGGCTCGCGGCGGCCATGCTCGGCGTCATGGCGAAAGGCTTCGGCTGGCTCTGACGGGACGCGCTGCTCGCGATGGAAGCGAGCATGCGCTTGGCACGTCCGACGTTGAGGTCCAGCAGCGAGATCTGCTCGATGCCCGCAGCCTGCGCGCCCGAGAGCGACGCGACCTGCTGCGGCGTGAGAGAGGTGAATCCCAGCGCCCAGTCCGCGAACAGCCGGTGCTCGGCCGGCTCGACGACCAGCGTGGTCACGTTCGCATGGCGGGGATCGCGTGCGATGCGGGAATGCAGCCCCTCGACGATATCCGGCGTGCCTTCGATCGCCTGCAGGAACTCGAGCCCGCTCTGCACCAGCACGCTCGTCACGCCGAGTGCGGCATTGTTCCGGCGCGCGGCACTGACCAGTTGCTTGAGCGTCGCCGCGTCCAGGGACTGGGCGATGGTGCTGGTATAGATGAGGTGGGCCAGAGGCTGCATGCCCGCACTATGCCGACACCGGTTTCAAAAGGAAGTGCGCGACCCCCAGGATTTCGGCAACTACGTAGAGAATCGGCGCGCAAAGCGGCAGCTCCCGAGCGCCGCCGGAGCATGCCGCGCATGCGGCATGCTCCGGGCGCACCCATCGGGCGGAGCTAGCCCAGTTCCGCAATCCTCACGTTGCGGAACATCAGTACCTCGCCGTCGTCGCTCAGGTCCTGGAAGCCGATGTGGCCGCGCAGCGGCCGCTTCGCGCCCGGCGTCGCATCCAGCAGCTCCTGGCCTTCGCCGTGCTTCTTGGCGGGCGCGGTGAGCGTCGAGAGGTCGACGTCCTGGATCTGCTCGCCGTTGAGCCAGGCCTTCACCTTGGAGCCGCGCAGCTCGATGCGATAGTGGTTCCAGTCGTCGGCCTTGTACATCTGCTTCTCCGGCGGCTGCACCAGGTACAGCGCGCCCGTCAGCTGCTCGGGCCTGGCATCCGGAAAGAACGAGCGCTCATAACGCGGATCGGTGATCTGCATCTCGAACCCTTCGTAGGCAGGATCGCCCTTGAGCGGCGCGCGCAGCGCGATGCCGCCGTTGCCCCGGTTGCCGCCCTCCTTGAACTTGAAGTCGAGCTCCAGGATGAAGTTGCCGTACTCGCGCTCGCTCATGAGCCAGGTGCCGACCCAGTCCTTCGGCAGCTTCTGCGCGGTCAGCACGCCATCCTTCACCGACCAGGTGATCGGCTTCTTCGCCGGCTCGGCGACGTCGGCCCAGTGGCCGACGACCCATCCCGTCTTCACGGGGCCTTCCGCGAAGAGCGGCTTCAGCGGCGGATCCGCGGAGAAGGCCAGGGATGCGGCGAGCAGCGAAGCGAAACCGGCGGCCAGGGCAATGCGATGCTTGTACACGATGAGTCCTCGTTGAGTCTGTTTGAGTCTGGGGCGGTCCGCCTCAACGGCGGAAGTCGTAAGTGAAGCGCACGCCATACGCGCGCGGGATGTAGTAAGCCGTCGGACGGAACGACCAGCTGATCTGCTGCGTGTAGTAGTTCTCGTCCAGCACGTTCTCGAAATAAGCCTGTGCCGCCCACCGGTCACCACGCAATCCCGCAGAGACGTCCAGCGTCTCCCACGACGGCAGCGCATTGCCGGGATTCTTCTCTTCCTCGAAGAGCGCGACCCAGCCCTTGTCCTGCCAGCGATAGTCGAGGCGCACGTTGGCCGTGAGGCCCGAAGCCACCGGACGCTCGTAGATGCCGGTGACGATGGCGTTCCAGGGGCGCACGCCCGGCATGTTGAGCGCCGGGCTGTATTTGACGTCGTCGAACTCCTTGACCAGCGAATCGGCGTAGCCGACCCCGGCCCGCAGCTGCAACGCCGGCGTGAAGCGCATCTGCGCTTCGGCCTCGAAGCCTTTCACGGTGGCCTTGCCTGCATTCGCGGTATAGGAGAGGAAGATGGTCTCGTCGATGCCCTCGTGGATCGGCACCTCGGCGTCGCGCGTCACCTGCAGGTCGGTGTAGTCCATGTAGAACGCGGCGAGCGCCACGTTCAGCCGGTTGTCCAGGAACAGCCCCTTGAGCCCGATCTCGTAGTTGTCGACGTACTCCGGGTCCGCGACGTTCGAGCCGAAGCCGGCCTCCACGACGCGGCGGTTGTTGCCGACGCCGGGCCGGAAGCCCGTGCCGAACTGGACGTACGCCGAGGCGTTGCGCATGAGGTCGTAGTTGAGCGTGATGCGCGGATTGAACTCGCTGCTCGAGCCGCTCGGCTGCTCGATGGGATCGAGGCCCGCGATCAGGTCGTCGTGGCTGCGCCCGGCGCGATCCGACCCGAAATCATCGCCGCAGCACTGGTCGCCGAAGCGCGCATCGATGTCCGTGAAGCGTGCGCCGGCGGACAGGTGGAGCCGGTCGGTGAAGTCGAAGAAGACGTTGGCGAACACCGCCTTCGTGGTCAGGTCGGACTGCGACGCGTAGGCATAGTCCGTGCGGTTGTACTCGTTGGGGTCGCCGACGACGTCGTCCGGATCGAGCGCGTCGTCGCCCATCAGCGAGGACATGAGAACGGTCTGGGTCGCGTAACCGACCTCCTCATACGGCGTCGTCTCGTCGTGCCAGGCGAGGCCCGCCACCCAGTTGAGCCGGCCCTCGTACCGGGATCCCACGCGCAGCTCGGCGGAGTGCGCCTCGAGCCTGCGCTTCACCGTCGCGGCGAAGTGCGAGTACTCGGTCCGGTCCGCATCCCAGGTGGTGTCGCCGGAGTGATCGAAGTATCCGTAGATCAGCGCGACGTTGTGCGCGCCCGTGTCGTAGCTCGCGCGGAACGAGGCGATGTCGTACTTGAAATCGTCGCCCTCCGGGAAGTCCATGGACACCTTCGAGCCGTTGTTGCCGGCGCCCGCGCCCCACCAGGGCGTCGCGGGATTCTGGAAGTACCCGCCGAACGATTCGTAGAATCCGACGACCTCGGCGCGCCGCGCGGAAGTCGCATTCGGGCCGTCGTCGAACTGATCGATGTACGCGTGATCGTTGATTCCGTACTTCTGCTTTTCGTGCGCGAAGGACGCATCGAAGGTGAGCGCATCCGTGGCGACCCAGCGCGCCGACACCCGCGCGCCCCAGTTGTCGGTGCTCGATGAGCCTCCGGCGGGGCCGACGTTCCTCGTCGCGCCGTCGCTCGACTCCCGATAGACGCTGGTGCGCAGGCCGAAGCGATCGCCGAGCGGCGTGTTGAGCACGCCGTTCACGAGATAGGTCTGGAAACGACCGACGTCGAGCGTCGCCTTCGCGGAGAAGGCATCCAGCTCCGGCTTCGCGGTGACCATGTTCACGATGCCGCCCAGCGCGTTGGCTCCCGTGAGCGTACCCTGCGGGCCGCGCAGCACCTCGATCTGCGAGATCTCGAACGAGCGCATCGAGAGCAGCTGCGAGGACGAGATGGTGTTGAACGGGATCTCATCCACCGTCACGGCGATCGGCGAGAAGGCACCCCCGGTCTCGCCCGAGACGCCGCGGATGGACAGGCTCGGGCCGCCATCGCGCGACCCTTTGATGTAGGTGACGTTCGGAATCGAGACCGCGTAGTCCTCGACACCCTGCACCCGCAGCGCCTGGAGCTCTTCTTCGCCGAGCACGGTCATGCTGATCGGCACGTCGATGACGTTCTGCGAGATCTTCTGCGCAGTCACGATGACCTCGCCCACCTGCCCCGCGTCCGAGGGTTCGCTGCCGGCCGCGGCCTCGTCCGATGCCGGAGCCTGCGCGAGCTGGATGCCGTCACCCTCCGCGAATGCGCCTGCGGCTTCAGCCGGCGAGACGGCCGGATCGAGCGATGCGAGCCGCAGGGCCGAGACGCTGGCCGTGCGGCTGAGATCGCCCGTGCGGGACAGGACCACGGTGTGCTCGTCCACGAACCGGTAGCTGATGCCCGTCCCCTTGAGCAGGCGGGCGATCGCTTCGTCGGCAGTGAGGCGCGCGCGCAGCGGAGCAACCTTCAGCCTCCCCACGAGCGTGCGGTCGATGAGGATGTTGGTGTCGGTCCGCAGGCCGACGGCATGCAGGGCATCCACCAGCGGCTGGGCCGGGAGGTCGAAATCCGCCGCCGGGCGCTCGCCCGCCCGGGCCGTGGCGAATGCCATCATCATGGCGATGAAAACGGTTACATTTTTGGGCGAAGCGCTGCGCC
The DNA here is from genome assembly GCA_044225565.1 of Steroidobacteraceae bacterium. Taxonomy (GTDB): domain Bacteria; phylum Pseudomonadota; class Gammaproteobacteria; order Steroidobacterales; family Steroidobacteraceae; genus CAVXAE01. Next base: position 10,714 of record JBGAIL010000054.1, read on the forward strand.
GACCGATGCTCACCATATAAGGATCCCCCTGATGTGACCGCTTCCGGCGGCGCGCCCGCCGGACCTCTGGCCCCCTTAGACGGCGAGCCCGGCCGAAAACCTCAGTTGGCTTGCGCTTCCGCCCGCTTCCCGCGCGCCGGAAGCTGTCCGGAGAGTCGCAACACGCCTTCGCCCCGCTCCAGGCCGAGTCCATAGGTCTGCGCGACGGCGGTCGCGAAGCTCTCGGAGTCGCCACCCCGGAATACGCCGGTGATCGGGATGGCGGCGAGGCCCGACCCGTCCAGCTGCACCGGCACCCGGCCGTACCGGTTCATCTCCGAGACGGCCTGCGCCAGCGGTACCTCATCGAAGACCACGTGCCCGCTTCGCCACGCCACGACCTTGTCGAGCGGCGGAAGATCGAGCTCCGGCCGGCGGCCCTCGCTCAACACCACCCGCTGGCCGGGCGACAGGAGGATGCCCTGCGCGACCTCCGCGGACGGTTCGCTCTCGCCCGCGAAAGCCATGCCGCCCGTCGCACCCTCCTCCGCCGATACCTTCACACGTCCTTCGACCAAAGTGACCGACACGCTGTCCGCCTCGCGCCGCACGACGAACGAAGTGCCGAGGGCCTCGATGCGACGGTTCTCCGCCGTGACGACGAAGGGTCTGCTGGATTGACGGTGCGCCACCTCGAACATCGCCTCGCCCTTCACGAGCGACACGTGCCGCCGGGCCTCGTCGTAATCGACGATCACGCGACTGTCGGTGTTCAGATAGATGCGACTGCCGTCGTCGAGAACGAAAGTGCGCTGCTCGCCGACGGTAGTGGAGATGCCGGCCTGGCGCAGATAAACGAGCACACCTGCCACGGCGAGGAGGCTCAGAACGGCCACTATCGCACCCGCGCGCAGGAAACCCTGTCGGAATCCCTGCCGCTGCCAGACACTCAGGTGCGGGAAAGCGCCGCGGGGCAGCGCGTCAGTCTGCTCCCAGGCATTGGAAATGACCTCGAAGGCGGCACGATTTGCACCGCTCGCGGCCTGCCACCGCGCGAACCCCTGCTCGAGATTCTGCGTCCGGTCCGGGCCGCGCAGGAGCGTCATCCACACCGCGGCCTCGCGAACCTGCTCGGGCGAGCACGGCCGGGCCGATGGAGCGCTCTCGCTCATGTCTCCAGCAGCTCCTCGCCCAGCACCGCCAGCGCGCGTGCGATGTGCTTTTCGGTGGCGCTCACACTGATGTCGAAGTGATCCGCGATCTGCAGATACGTCATCCCGTAGAGCCTGTGCAGCAGAAACGCTTCGCAGGCGCGTGGCCCCGCACGATTGAGGGCGCGCTTCAGTCGGGCGAGGCGCTGTTCGGTCTCGACGACCTCATCGGGGCTGGGACCCGAGTCGATGAGCGCGAGCTCGTCGAGCGGCTTGCGGGCATACAGGTGCCGGTGCTCGTGCTGCCGCACATCCTGGGAGAGATTGAGCGCGGTGCGCACGAGGAAGGCCTGCGGCTCGCGGATCTCGTGACCCTGATCGAGATACAGCTTCACCTTGAGGAAGGTCTCCTGGATGAGGTCCTCCGCATCCTCGCGGCTGCGCCCACGCCGCCGCAGCAGGCGCTCCAGGTGACGGAAGTGAGCCATGAGCCCGTCGATCATGGCTCAAAGATGGCATGACACACCGAACACTGCCAAGTCACGGCGCGCCGGCCATACCGTCGCCTAGTGGCGACAGAGCGGGCCGTTTCGCCCAGAGTGTGCGCGGGCACATCACACCGGGGGGTGTTCGAGGAGTATCGTTCCGGGCTTGGTCCGGGCTGCCGCGGCGGCTCTCGATAGAGGAGTAACAACATGTCCCCCCACAAACTCGTGAAATCCAGCCTGCTGCCCCTGGGCCTGCTCGCCCTTGCCGCCGGTCTCGCCGGCTGCAGCAAGGCACCCGAATCCCAACCCGCAGCGGATACCGCCGCGGCGGACGCTGCGCGCGCAGACCAACTGAAGGCCCGCGAGGACGAGCTGGCCAAGCGCGAGGCCGAGCTGGCCGCGAAGCAGCAGGAACAGGAAGCGGCGGCCAAGGCCGCTGATGAAGCTGCGCAGAAAGAGCGCGATGCGGCAGAGAAAACGGCAGCCGCGAAGAAAGCCGCCGCCGCGGCAGCCAGCAAAGTCGCAGCGGCCAAGAGCTCGAGTAAGCCGTCCTCGTCATCGAGCACGGCGGCCCCCGAGCCGAAGCCTGCTCCCAAGCCGGTGCCGAAGCCCATCGATGTGCCGGCGGGCACGCAGCTCACGGTGGCGCTGACTTCGGACCTGACCAGCAAGACGGCCAAGGTCGGCGATCCGTTCGAGGCGAGCCTGGTGTCGGATCTCGTGGTCGACGGTCGCACCGCCGTGCCGGCCGGCACGCGCGTCACCGGCACCATCACCGACGTCATCTCGGGCAGCCGTGCCATCGGCGCCGTGCCGATGCTCGGCCTCAAGTTCGACAGCCTCATGCTCAAGAACCAGCAGATCCCGATCCATGGCGAGCTCAAGGAGCAGGGCAAGAGCGAGAAGGGTCGCGACACCGCGAAGATCCTCGGCGGCGCGGCCGCAGGCGCGGTCCTCGGCCACCAGGTGAAGAAAGGCGACAGCGGCAAGATCATCGGCGGCCTGCTCGGCGGTGCCGTCGGCGCCGTCGCGGCGAAGAAGACGGGCACCGAGGTCACGCTCGCGGCGGGCTCGACGCTCACCATCTCGCTGGGCGAAGGCTTCCGCGTCGCGAACCCTTGAAACGGAGCACGCGGCCTCGAGCCGGCATTCGTCGAAGCTGAACACCGAAGGCCCGTCCCCGCGCATGGCGGAGCGGGCCTTCAATACACCTGGCTCCAGGATCTCCCGCGCATCCACCAGCCGGAGTCGATGATCTCCCCTTCCGGCCCGTAGCTCGTCACTCTCAGCACCGCTTTGCCGCGCTCACGCGATTGCGGCAGCGACATCTCCGCCGCATAGAACCACAGGCGCTCGCCATCGCGCCAGGCGCACCAGGCCTTCTCGCCCTTCGCTCCGGAGGTCAGCTCTCGCAGACGCTCTGGCAGCTCATCCGCCTTTTCCAGGCGCCGGGACGTGCCGGGCAGAAATCCCAGATGACGCACCAGCGATTCCAGCAAGGCCTCGAGGCGCCCCGCCTCCATCAGCATGCGCAGCTTTCGCGTCTCCATTCGAGCGCTCCCCTGTGATGCAACCAGGGTGAGCAAGCGCCATGCCGCCGCCGTGCTACTGACTGGCGGATTCCGCGTCGACGAGCTTCGGCTCGCGCGGCACGGCCGGACGGCGGATCTCCTGCCTGAGCGTGGGCCGCCGCGCTCGCGGCTTCGCATTCAGCGCAACCCAGCGGCCTTTGCGCAGCGACTGCGACAAGCCTTCGATGATGCGCACGTCCACGAGCCCCTCTTCGCCCGAGGGTTCGGGCTGGCGGTTCTTCAGGATGCAGTCGGAGAAATAAAGCAGCTCGGCCGCGAACTGATCGCTTTTGGCGCAGCGCTTCTTCCGGATGCGCCCGCCGAGGCACACTTCATAGGCGAGGCCCTCCGCGTACTCATAAGCAGGCTCCACGGTGATGCTGCCCCTGGTGCCTGTCACCGTGTACACGGAGCGGTCGGCGGCGCCAAAGCTGCACGTGAACGCCGCAATGCGCTCATCTTTGAAGCGCAGCACCGCCGAGACCGTCTCATCCACTTCACGGAAGCGGCGGTCCCGGCTTCGGGTGGCCGTGGCCCAGACTTCCACCGGGTCGGCCGCGAACACCGAGCGCGCCGCGTTGATGCAATAGATGCCGATGTCATACAGCGGTCCGCCACCGAGCTCGCGCTCCAGGCGTATGTTGTGCGGGCTCACCTGCATGGAGAATTCGGAGCTGAAGAAGCGCGGCACGCCGAGCTTGCCCGAGCGCACCAGCTGCACAGCTTCCAGGCTGGCGTGCTCGAAGTGGAGGCGATAGGCCGTCATCAGCTTCACTCGGTGCGCCCGTGCGGTCGCGATCATCACTTCGCAGTCCCGCGCCGTCACGGCCAACGGTTTCTCGCACAGCACATGCAGGCCGCAACTGGCGGCGAGCACTGCGTAGTCCCTGTGCAGGCTGTTGGGCAGCGCGATGTAGACCGCATCCACGGCGCCGCTCGCAAACAGCTCGCCGGCTGCCTCGTAGTCACAGAGGTGCGGCACCCGGTAACGCCGGCCGAGCTGGTCGAGCTTCCCGGGATCCTGGGAGACCAAAGCAGTGAGCGTGCTGTTGCGGGCGGCATGCCTGAAAGCCGGAAGCACCGCGGCCTGCGCGATGTGCCCTATTCCAACGACGGCATAACGAACGCTCCTGCCGCGGGCAGCCGGGCGGCGGGTGCTACGGCGAGCCATGGCGAGACCTCCAGGCGTCAATGAGATCGGCTCGCCAGCAAGCGACAGTCCTGGCTTTCCAGGTTTCGCGGTGCAACACTGCGGCGGTCGTGTTCCGGGTCTCACGGAATCTCATGGCGTTGCCTTCGGGTTTCCACGATGCGGCGCATGCGCCGCACTGCCTATTCTTACTGCGGAGGTAGCAGGGATGGGAACATCACGGAGATCAGCCGGCCTCACGGCCGTGCAGGAGCGCGTCCTCGGCCTCATGGCCGCCGCCGAGAAACCCCTTCAGACCGCCGACATCCGCAAGCAAGGCCGGCTTTCCACCATCGAGGCGCGGGATGCCTGCCAGAGCCTGCTCGAATGCGGACTCGTCCTGCGGCGCATCCGCGTGGTGCCGGTCACCGTCGGCGCGCGAATGATCCGCCAGCGGCGCGCGTTCTGGACGGTGGTGGAAAAAGGCCGGGAGCTGCTGGCACGGAAGAGCGCCGCGGCAGCTGCTGGCTGACCGCCGCATTTCCGACGTCGCGCGGAGCCGAAGCCCCGACCCAGGCCTAGGGTTCGTCGTAGGGAAGTGCGTCGATGTAGTCCGGCTCTGGATCCGTTGCGAACTGCACGGCGTCGATCGTCGGATGGCCTCGTAGAAGCGCCTTGCAGACCCGATGCATTCCATCCATCACCCGACCGGAGGCGGACAGGATAATCGGATGCCTCAAATCGGTTTCGTCGATCAGCTTCGCATGGAGCGCCACGGCGCGGCAGGTTGCCGCCGCCTCTGCAAACCAAAAGCATTCATCAAGCTCGCCGATGAGGGAAAGGGCAACCTTTCTTGCCGGATACTCGCGAGTGAGTCTGACCAGCCGATGGACATCCCAGATGTAGACACGGCCGGCTACGACTCGGGAATGGTATTGTCGTCTCATTCAATGGCCTCGTAGCGCGGCATGACGGCAGCGGACGCTGCGGCTGCCCGGCAGCCTCACCACCCGACCGCCTGACCGTCCTTCCCGAAATCCGACCCCGCGCGGTAGTAGCCATTCACCGGCGCGCGGCCATCCGCGGCTGGCGCCACCTCCGCCGCATCCGGCGTGAACAGGATCGCCTGATAGCCGCCCATCGGGCGCCGGTTCGAAGCGCTCACGTCGTGCCCCATCGCCTTGAGCTGTGCGCCCACCAGCTGGTACAGCGGCGTCTCCATGGAAAGCGAGTTGTTGAGTTGCGTGTGCCGGAACCTCGCGATGTCGCCCGCGGCCTGCACGTTCGCGCCGAGATCGAGGATGTCGACGAGCACCTGCATGTGCCCCTGCGCCTGCATGTCGCCGCCCATCAGCTGCATGGCCATCACCGGCTGGCCGTCCCGCATCACGAAGGCGGCGGACAGCGTGTTGAAGGGCCGCTTTCCCGGTGCGAGCGCGTTCGGGCTCTTCGGGTCGAGCGAGAAGAGACCGCCGCGGTTGTGGAGCACGAAGCCATAGCCAGGCACGGTGATGCCGGAGCCGAACGAGGCGTAGTTGCTGTTGACCCAGGACACCATGTTGCCCCAGCGGTCCGCGGTGGAGAGCACGATGGTGTCGCCGCCATGATCCGGGCCCTGGGCCGTGCGGGTGCTCGAGGCACGGCGAGGATCGATTCTGGAGCACAGCGACTCGGCATGTTCCCGTGACAGCAGCCGCTCCAGCGGCACCTTCGCGAACGCCGGATCGCCGTTGTAGGCGAAGAGATCGGCGTACGCGAGCTTCTTCGCCTCGATGAGCATGTGCCAGTAGAGCGGGTCGGTGGGCCCGAGCTGCGCGAGCGAGCGCCCGGTGAGCTTCGTGGTGCAGGCCGCGAGGATGTTGAGCGCTTCGTTGGCCGCCCAGCCTTGCGATGGCGCGGGCAGCTCGAGGATCTCGTGGCCGCGATACGAGCTGGACGTCGGCGCGGACCATTTGCCGCGGTACGCCGCGAGATCCGCCAGCGTCAGCTGGCCGCCGAGCGCGTCGGATTTGGCGACGATCGCCTTCGCGATCTCGCCGCGATAGAACGCGTCCGGCCCTTCCTTCTGCAGCAGCCGGAAAGTCTTCGCGAGATCGCGGTTGCGGAAGATCTGGCCCACCACGGGCCGCCGGCCTCCGGGATACCAGACCGCCACCGAATCCGGATCGAGCTCCGTGCAGCAGGCGCGCAGAGGCGTCGCCTCCGGCAGCTCCCACTCCGCCCTCACCCGTTCCGAGATCGGGAATCCGCTCTCCGCGTAATCGATTGCAGGCTCGAGCACTTCCTTGAAGGTCAGGGTGCCGTAGCGCGCCAGCACCTCCGCCCAGCCCCACGCGGCACCGGGAACCGTCACCGTCAGGATGCCGCCGGGAGGCATGCCCGAGCCAGGCCCGAAATTTTTGGGATCGGCGCGATAGCCGAGCGCCTTCATGGAAGCCAGCGTCTGCGTAGCCGGAACGACACCGCTCGCGTCCAGCACGTGGAGGCTTCGATCCTTCGCGAGATAGATGATGGCGAAGAGATCGCCCGCGAGCCCCACGTTCATGGGCTCCACGACATTGAGCGTGGCGGCGGTCGCCACCGCGGCATCGATGGCATTGCCACCCTGCATGAGAATGCGCAGCCCTGCCTGCGCGGCGAGCGGCTGGCTGGTGGCGACGATGCCGTTGCGCCATGGATCAGAACGGGTCTGCTGCAGCCAGTTCTCCGCGATTGCGCGCGAGTTCTGCAGGCCGGCGGATCGGTTGCGGGATCGTTGCAGGTGAAAGCGCTGGGCTTGAGCTAGCGCGGCGGGTAGCGGGGTACACAGCACGGCGCAGCTAACAGTACACCGCGAACAGGACATCGTCAGTGGGCCTGTAGATCTTCCTCGCGCCATTGTACGCCAGCCGCATGGCGTTGCGCCGCGCAGTCAGCCTGCGGGCGCGGCTTCAACCATTCTCGAATCGTGCCCGTGAAATTGCCGCGTCTTCGGTGCCAGATGATCCTGACGCAGATCGATCTCAGCGGCCCCAGTTCATCGCGGCCCGCCACGTCACCGGATCGCAGCAGGCACAACGAACATGGCGAGCCCGCGCGTGGGCGGATCTGGAACAGCACCTCGAAGGCTGGAACAGCACCGAATCCCCAGCGCGCGGATGGTGATCATAGGGCGTGACCGGCCGGCCGGCGAGCGACGCGAGCTGGTTCAGCGAGGCCGTGCGGCGGCGGCCGCGCGCGAACACGTAACCACTGGCCGCCACTGCCTCGCTCGCCGCGAGATCCAGATAAGAAGTGCCGCCGCCGTGCTCCGAATAGTCGTTCAGATACACCAGCAGTTTCAGGTGCGCGCGCGGGCCGCGGTCGCAGTGCCACATGAAGGACACCGAGGCCGGCCCCTCGGCGGGCGCGGTACGGGACAGCGTGTACCAGTAAACGAAGTACTCGCTGCGGAAGAACTCCAGGCAATGCGCATCGACCTCGCTCGTGAGGGCGGCATCGACCAGGCGGCGCACGAGCGCAGCATCCGACAGATCGTAGCCTTCGAGCTTCGCGGAATCGCGCTTCAGCCGCTCCACTTTCTGCTCTGCGCTCACCGAGACGAGCAGCTCTGCCGCCTTCCCTGCGGGCATGAGCTGCTGCACGGCGAAGCCGTCCTTCACCACGGCCGAAGGCGCTTCGCGCGCCGGCAGTGGCCGTTCGAGCGCCGATTTGCAGTGCTCGTGCCAGGCGGCATAGCCGCGCTGATCGTCGAAGTCCTCGAACACGCGCGCCACCCGGGCGGGGTCGAGATCGGGCTCGAAGAGCCGCTTCACCTTGCGCAGCAGGATGCCAGGGCCGTGACGATTCAGGGGGATCAAGCGACGTGCGCCCGGATCAGATCGCACACTTCGCGCACCGCGCCATCCCCGCCTTCGGCGCTGCAGACGTAGCTCACCGCGCTTCGCACTTCCGGCACCGCATCGGCAGGGCAGCAGGAAAGCCCGGCAGCCCGCAGACCCTCGAGATCATTCAAGTCATCACCGATGTAGGCGGTTTGCGCCGCCTCGATGCCCCAGCGCGCGCCGTGCTCGTCGAGCCACGCCTTCTTGTCGCTCACGCCGGGGAAGTAGTCCGTGATGTTGAGCTTGCGCATGCGCGCGTGCACCACCGCGCTGTTCTCGGCCGTCACCACGCAAACGCGCACACCTGCATCGCGCAGCATGAGCATGCCTTTGGCATCACGCGTGTTGAATTTCTTGAGCGCTTCGCCTTCGCCGCTGTAGTACATGCCGCCGTCGGTGAGCGTGCCGTCGACGTCGACGACCAGCATGCGAATGCCTCTGGCGCTCAGGATGCGGCGCCGGAGCAAGGCTTCGATCACGGGCCAGTCGGAAGGCTCATCGAGCTCCGCCGCGCACTCCTCGCCCATGACGTGCACGCCGATGCGACCCCCCAGGCGCGAAGCCGTCCCCGTGAGGAGCGAGCAGCGCGTGAAATAGAAAGCGCCGTTCTCCATGACCGTGCCTGCGAAGTCCTGCCGGCGCGGACGGCGCGCGGGATCGTAGTTGAGCGGCTTGTCGTCGCGGCTCCAGAAGAAGCGCTTCAGCTCCACGCCGGTCAACAGGGAATCGAGGCCTTCACGTTCGAAACGGGCACGGGCCGCGCGGAAGTCTTCGGCCGTGGTCAGCGGCGAGGTGGCCTGGATCAACGCCATCACGTCGCACTCCACCCGGCCGGCGAGCTCGAGCATCACCGATTCGCTGCTGGCGGTGTCGGTGGCGTTCTCCGGCGCGCGGTCGATGACTTCCACGCGCGAGCCGAAGCGGGCGTACGCGTCGTCGCGGATCGCCGCCGAGTCGGACGCGACGTGGATGCGGTCGAAGCAGCCCGAAGCCAGCGCCGCCTCGAGGCTCCAGGCGTAGAGCGGGCGACCGGCGATGAGTCGGAGATTCTTTCCCGGGATCGATTTCGAGCCGCCGCGCAGAGGCAGCAGGGCCACCCAGCGCATCAGCGCAGGTGCACGCCCGGAAGGCGTTTCAGCTTGGCGCGCTGGGGCACTTCGATGTCGATGATGCCGGAGGTCTTGTAGGTGAGCGCGGCGGAGACCGCCCGCACGTCCCTCACCAGCTTGCGCAGGCCGTCCGGCTCCAGCGAGGCGGCGTGATCCGTGCCTTTCCAGGTGCGATCCAGCGTGAAATGGCGTTCGATCCAGCTCGCGCCCAGCGCCACGGCGGCGACGTCCACCGCGATGCCGAGATGATGGCCGGAGAAGGCGATGTCTTTCACACGGTGACCGTAGAGCTCGCGCAAGCGCGTGACTTCCAGCAGGCAGACCTGGTCGAAGGGCACAGGATAGCCCGAAGTGCAGGCGTAGAGCACCACGCGGTCCTGGACCTTCAGGTGCTCGAGCAGCCCGACGATCTCCTCCTGCTCATCCGGTGTGGTCATGCCCAGCGACACGTGGATCTCGCCCGCGTACTCGCTGGCGAGGAACGCCAGCAGCTGGAAATGCAGGTTGCAGGCCGAGGGCACCTTCAGCATGTGCGGATTCAGCGCCGCCATCTGCCGCGCCGAGGTCATGTCCCACACGGACGTCGAATAGCCGATGCCGAATTCCTCGCACCAGCGCATGAGCTGACGGTGCTGGTCCACGTCGAGCTCGAGGAACTCGCGGTGCGCCCCGTACGTCTCGCCGTAGCTGTTGGCGGGGTTCGGGTGCGGCGAGCTGTACTCCTCCGCGGTCAGCAGCTCGCGGTTGCAGCGCTTCTGGAACTTCACGAAGTCCGCCTTGGCGAAACGCGCAGCCGACTCGATCAGGCGGCGCGCGATCTCCATATCCCCCTTGTGATTGCAGCCGACCTCGGCCACGACGCGGGGAAGAGGTCGGTCATCGACGTCCAGATGCTTCATGCTGCCTGCGACGCGTGAGCGTCAGCCCTCCGTGTGTGCGCGCCCGCCGGGCGGGTCGCGATGTTGGGATCGCGGATGCGAAAAACGTACGGCGAATGGGCTTCAGCCCGCACGCCGTGAAATCTCCCGAGCTCATGGGTGAAACGTGCGATGCGAGCGTTCAGCTCGGCTGCCGTCACGTCCGGGAACCGGTGCGTATGATACGCCGCACTGTTGCGATGGTTGGCCCGTTTGCTGTTCACGCGCTTGATGAAGGTGCGGATGTTGCAAACAAGCCACGCCTTGAGCCATGAAGACCAGGCTGGTGACGGCGGCGCACGGTCGGCATAGCCGGTCGCCATCAGCACATCCAGCACGCGGTCGCAGGCCAATGCACCGCGCGTAGCGGCGAGATGCCGGCCGAACAAGCGCTCGCGCACCGTTTCATCCACCAGACCGCGCCGCCCTTCCAGGATCTCGCTCAGCAGCTCGCGAACGCGCTCCGGCGTTGCAGCGCGATGGCTGAGGCCGTTCGGCAGGTGGTAGTCGTAGGTCTCGGACGTGACCGGCATGAAGCTGACCGCCGGCGTCTCGAGCACGCTGGCCTCGACCGCCGTGGTGCAGCCGTTGTGCAGCAGCACGCGCGCTGCCATGAGCCACGGGACCACGTTGCCCTGGTGGATGACTTCCACCTGCGGGCAGCCCGCCAGGATGCTGCGCCAGACGTCGTGGTTCTCCGAAGGATGCGGGCGCAGCACGATGCGATGCCCGGGAAACCAGTCCGCGAGCCGTGGCAGGAGCTCGCGGAAATGGTCGTAGATGGTCTGCTGATGCGCCGCCATGCCAGTGGCGAACGCAAGACTCATGCCGCGGCCGGTGCGGCTCACCTGCGGCTGACCCTGCGCATCCCGCACGACGAGGTTCAGAGACGGCACGAAATTGTTCACGAACGAGAAATTGGTGTTGACCAGGATGAAATCGCCGTAACGCTCGCGCAGCCCGGCGACTTCGGAGGCGAAATAGCCGCGCAGCTCCGGCCGCAGCAGGTCGATGCGCGGGTTGCCGGTGACGTGCAACGGCGCGCCGTTGTAGCCGGGATAGCTGGCGAAGAACTCCGCGTCGTCCTCGCCCCAGGCGAACAGCTGGTCGATGACCCTGAAAGTGTCCCTGGAGTAACGCCACGCGTAGTACTCCGGCGAGCGGTACCGCACCAGGCTCTCTTCGTCCCACGCCACGATGTGGTGGCCCAGGCCGCGGGTGACGTTCAGCATGAGCTTGCTCAGCGAGCGCATGCTCTTGGCCAGGAACACCCCGCGTGGCAGGTCGGTCATGGCGAAATTGACGTAGGTGCGCGAGCCGAGCACCACCGGCAGGCCGCGCTCCGCCGCCACGCAGGCCAGCAGCAGCTTCGCGTCGAGCTCGCGCACCTGGTTCTCGACCGGGATGATGAAAGTGGACGGGCTGGCCTTCATGGAGCCGGAGGGGGTTCCTGTGGGGAGATCGCAAGGATAATGGGTACGGGCGCCTTACAGTTCACTGACAGGGTAGCGGCACAACCTTTCACCGAGCTTTCATCGCACGGCGGCGCGAAGGCCTGATCCGCCACGCAAAGTCAAGGCCCAGCTCCCGCAAGCTCCTCGGGTTCTCCACACTCTCTGCACACTGGATATTCAGAGTGCGGCGCTCCGACGGAGCGATTCCTCATGAGCGCCACGACCCGCCTGTCCACCTGCCTCGCCGTTCTCGTCCTGCTGAGCGCCTGCTCGGGGGTGCCCGACCAGACCGGGCCCGGCGCCGCGGGACCGGCACAACAGGTGGGCTACGTCGTCGTGCAGCCGGCCAGCGTGCCGGTCGCCGCAGAGCTGGCCGGGCGCACCGCTGCATTCGCGACCTCGCAAGTGCGGCCGCAGGTCTCCGGGGTCATCCAGAAGCTGCGATTCACCGAGGGCTCGCTCGTCCAGGCCGGACAGACGCTCTATCAGATCGATCCGAGCACCTATCAGGCCGCTCTCGATGAAGCGCGAGCCAACCTGGCGAGCGCGCAGGCCACGGCCGACGCGGCGCGCGAGAAAGCGGAACGCTACGCGCCGTTGGCGGACATGGAGGCGGTGAGCCGCCAGGATTACACCGATGCTGCCGGCACTGCGCGCCAGGCCGCGGCACAAGTGCAGCAGTTCCAGGCGCAACTGGAGACGGCGAAGATCAATCTGCGCTTCACGAGCGTGCCGGCGCCCATCACGGGAAGCATCGGCCGCTCGCTGTTCACCGTCGGCGCGCTCGTGACGGCGAATCAGGCCGACCCGCTTGCCGTGATCCAGCAACCCGATCCCATGTATGTCGAGCTGCAGCAGTCGAGCGCGGATCTGCTGCGGTTGCGGCGCTCGCTGCAGAGCGGCGGCGTCACTCCGGCCAGCGCGGCAGTGCGGTTGCGGCTCGAGGACGGCAGTGAGTACGGCCCGACCGGCACCGTCGAGTTCTCCGAAGTCACCGTGAGCGAAACTACGGGAACGGTGACGCTGCGCGCCCGTTTCCCGAACCCGGACGGTCTGCTGCTGCCCGGCATGTTCGTGCGCGCGCTCTTCGATCAAGGCGTCAACCAGAATGCCTTCCTGGTGCCGCAGTCCGCCGTGACGCGTGACCAGCGCGGCAATGCGAGCGTGCTGGTCGTCGGCGCGAACGATCGCGCCGAGCAGCGCAAGGTGATCGCCGAGCGCACCTCGGGCACCTCGTGGGTGGTGACGCAGGGGCTCGAGCCCGGCGCGAAAGTGATCGTGCAAGGCACCGACATCAAGCCCAACAGCCCGGTGAGGGCGGTGCCAGCCGACTCGGCGCAAGACGTGGCCGCGACCCGATCCCGGGCCGCCGGCGGCAGCGCGACTCGGAGCCGCTGAGCATGCTCTCCCGCGTCTTCATCGGGCGGCCGATCTTCGCCTGGGTCATCGCCATCGTCGTGATGCTGCTCGGCGCGGTGTCGCTGTTCCTGCTGCCGATCGAGCAATATCCCGACGTCGCCCCGCCGCAGGTCAACATCCGCGCCAACTATCCCGGCGCCTCGGCCTCGACCCTGGAGAACAGCGTCACCCAGGTGATCGAGCAGCAGCTCACCGGCATCGACGGCCTGCTCTATTTCACCTCCACCTCGAGCTCCAAGGGCCAGGTCTCCATCAGCGTCACGCTGGACAAGGGCACGGACCCCGACATCGCGCAGGTGCAGGTGCAGAACCGCGTGCAGCAGGCCCTTTCGCGCCTGCCGCAGGCGGTGCAGCAGCAGGGCGTCACGGTGACGAAGTCGAATCCGGACTTCCTGATGATCGCCGCGGTGTACGACACCACCGACCAGGCGCTGCCGCAGGACGTCTCGGACTACATGGTCTCCAACTTCCAGGACCGGCTCGCGCGCCTGCCCGGCGTCGGCGACACCAACGTCTTCGGCTCGCAGTACGCGATGCGCATCTGGCTCCACCCGGACCGGCTCGCGAGCGCGGCGCTGATGCCGAGCGACGTCGTGACGGCCATCCAGGCGCAGAACGCCGAGATCGCCGCCGGCGAAGTGGGTGGATTGCCGGCGCCGCAGGGCCAGCTGCTCAACGCCACCATCACCGCGCAATCCAGGCTGCAGACGGCCGATCAGTTCCGGCGCATCGTGCTCAAGACCGAGCCGAACGGCTCGACCGTCACCATCGGCGACGTCGCCCGGGTGGAGCTCGGCGCAGAGAGCTATGCCGCCGTGAGCCGCGTCAACGGCCATCCGGGCGCCGGCATCGCGATGTCGGCCGCACCCGGCGCCGACGCGCTCAAGACGGCGGAGCGCATCAAGGCGGAGCTCGAGAGCGCGAAGGCGACGCTGCCCAAAGGCTGGCAGATCGCCTTCCCCCAGGACTCCACGAAATTCATCCGGCTGTCGATCGCGGAGGTCGAGCACACCCTGCTCATCGCCATCATCCTGGTGGTCGCGGTCATCTTCGTGTTCCTGCAGAACTGGCGCGCCACGCTCATTCCGGCGATCGCCGTGCCGGTGGTGCTGCTCGGCACGTTCGGGGTGCTCGCGGTCGCGGGATTCTCCATCAACACGCTCACGCTCTTCGCGCTCGTGCTCGCCATCGGGCTGCTGGTCGACGACGCGATCGTGGTCGTGGAGAACGTGGAGCGTCTGCTCGAATCGAATCCGGAGATGACGCCGCGCGAGGCGACCATCCAGTCCATGAAGGAGATCCAGCTGGCGCTCGTCGCGGTGGCACTGGTGCTCTCGGCCGTGTTCCTGCCGATGGCCTTCTTCGGCGGGTCGACCGGCGTCATCTACCGCCAGTTCTCGGTGACCATCGTGGCGGCGATGGTCCTGTCCGTCGGCGTCGCATTGGTGCTGAGTCCGGCGCTCACCGCCACGCTGCTGCGGCAGAAAAAGAAGGACGAAGGCACTGGCGCATCGCGCCTGTCCCGGACGCTGGCCATGGCGCACGACCGCTTCAATCGCGGCTTCGAGGCGTTCGCCGACCGGTACGTGCAATGGTCGCGGCGGGCCGTCGATCGCAAAGCGCTCTACCTCGCCATCTACTTCCTCGTGCTCGCGCTGCTCGGCGTGATGTTCTTCCGCCTGCCGACGGGCTTCCTGCCCACCGAGGATCAGGGCGGCGCCATGGTGCAGTTCCGGCTTCCGGCCGGCGCCACCCAGACTCGCACGCGGCAGGT
>JBGAIL010000055.1:0-20902 GCA_044225565.1 Steroidobacteraceae bacterium
GGATGGACAGCTGCTGGAAGAGGGTATCACCGAGGCGGGTGCGATCTCTTCGTGGACGGCCGCCGCCACCGCGTACAGCGTGCATGGTCTCGCCATGCTGCCGTTCTACATCTACTACTCGATGTTCGGCTTCCAGCGCGTGGGCGACCTCATCTGGGCGGCGGCGGACCAGCGCGCACGCGGCTTTCTGATCGGCGCGACGGCGGGGCGCACGACGCTCGGCGGCGAAGGCCTGCAGCACCAGGACGGCTCGAGTCACGTATTCGCCGCCACCATCCCGAATTGCCGCGCGTACGATCCCGCGTTCGCAGGTGAGATGGCGGTGATCCTCGACCACGGCATGCGCCAGATGATGCAACGGGGCGAGGACGTCTTTTACTACGTCACCGCCATGAACGAGAACTACGCGAATCCTTCGCTGCCCGCCGGAGCCGAGAGCGGCGTGATTCGGGGGATGTATCTTTTCAATGGCGCATCGAGGCCGGCGGAGGCCGGCGCCGCTTCAGCTGCGAACGCCAACGAGGGATCGTCGTCACAGCCGAGTGCGCGACTGCTGGGCTCCGGCGCAATCCTCCGCGAAGTCACTGCGGCTGCCGAGTTGCTGAGGAATGACTGGAATCTTGCCGCAGACGTGTGGAGTGTCACTAGCTTCAGCGAGCTCGCGCGCGAGGCGCGCGAAGTGGAGCGCTGGAACAGGATGCATCCGCTCGAAACCCCGCGGCGCAGTCACGTCGAGGAATGCTTGAGCGGCGACGCGCCGATCGTTGCGGCTACCGACTACGTGCGCGCCTATCCTCAGCTCATCGCGTCATACCTCGACGCGCGCTACGTCACCCTTGGCACCGACGGCTTCGGCCGCAGTGACACGAGAGTTGCGTTGCGCGAGTTCTTCGAAGTGGATCGGCACCACGTCGTGGTTGCGACGCTCGACGCGCTCGCGGCCGAGGGCAGGCTGCAGCGTGATGTCGTCGCGAAAGCGATCGAGCGCTATGGGCTCGATGCGACCGCGGGGTCGCCCTGGACGCGGTAGATGGCGTGCCCGATGTCGTCTTCGATCAGTCGATGACCCGCCGCGACGTCCCGAACGCAACCCACACGATCGCCCCGATCAGGTTGACCGCCGCAGCGAGCGCGAAGGCGGAAACATAAGTGCCCGTCGTATCGACGAGCCAGCCGGTGACGGCGACGCCGATGATTCCCGGGATCGTGCCCGCGGTGTTCGTGATGCCCATCAGCACGTCCGCATAGCGGGGCGCGATCTCCAGATGATTGGGCATCATTCCGGACCAGGTGAACGCGAGCATGCCGAGCGCGCCGCACATCACGAGCAGGCCGCTCATCGTGGAGTCGACGTTCTGGGCGAGGAGCAGGAACGCGCCGGAGCCGAGGAGGCCGACGCACTGCATTAGCTTGCGTACCACCGTCAACGAGATGCCGCGGCGTATCAGCCCGTCGGCGAGCGCGCCGCAGACGTTGATCATCACGAACATGGTGAGCCACGGTGCCGCGGAGAAGAGCCCCGCTTTTCCGGCATCCAGCCCGAGGGCGCCGTGAAAGTAGCTCGGCAGCCAGGCGAGCAGCAGGTAGAGCACCCAGTTGCTGCAGAAATGATTCAGGATCAGCGCGACCACGGCGCGGCTCCCGAAGAGCCGGCGCCACGGGACGCCCTCGCGCGCCGTCTTCGCAGGGCCGGTCGAGGCGAGCAATTCCAGCTCGGCGGCGGAGATTCCCGGATGACGCGCCGGATCGTTGCAGGCAAAACGGAACCAGACGACCGCCCACAGCAGCCCGATGGCGCCGAACAGATAGAAGACGGAATGCCAGCCCCAGCGCGCGATCAGCCATCCCGTCGTGCCGAGCGCGAACAGCGTTCCCAGGGGAACGCCGCTCAACAGCAACGAGACCGAGCGTGACCGCTCGGCGGCAGGCACCCAGCGGCTGAAGAGGTTGTACGCGCTCGGGAACATCGCGCCTTCGCCGAGCCCGAGACCGATGCGCACGGCGATCAATAATGGCAGGGAGATCGCGGCTGCGGGCGTCAGCAGCGTGAACAGCGACCACCAGGTCACCGCAGCGCCCAGCAACAGCTTGCCGCCGAACCGGTTGGCCAGATAGCCGCCCGGGATCTGGAAGAGCATGTAGCCGATGAAGAACGAGGAGAGCACCAGCCCCTTGGTGGTCTCGGACCATCCCAGGGCTGCCTGCATCGGGATCACGGCGACCGAGAGATTGACCCGGTCGATGTAGCAGATGAACGCCGCGAGGAAGCAGAGCCCGACGAGGATGTGGCGTTTCGGCACAGGCGCGAATTATGGCGCGGCGGGATGGCGCTGTCCGCTGCCACCGTTTATCGCAAAGTCCAAGTCAAAGAATGCTCGACGCGACGGGCGTTCCCGCGCTAGCCTCCCGCTCCGGCCTCCGTCTCTTCCATCGAGGGTGCCATGGCAAACGAAAACGCGAAGCCGCCAGCGGCGGACAATCCTTATACGCAGCATCACCTGGTCGTGAAGGGCGATACGCTCTCGAAGATCGCCGAGCAGTACTACGGTGACGCACGGCTCTACCCGAAGATCTTCGAGGCGAATCGCGACCTCTTGAGCGACCCCAACAAGATCAAGCCCGGGCAGAAGCTGCGTATTCCTTGAGTCCCATCGGTCATCAGGAGTCTCGTCATGAAAAGAATCCCACTGTGGTTGGCCACGCTCTCGGCCGTGGCGCTGCTCGCCGCGTGCTCGAACATGAAGGAGCCGGCCACCCAGGCCGTGGCCTCCGCCGAAACCTCGCTCGCTGCCCTGAAGGATGAGGCGTCCAAGTACGCGCCGGAGGCACTGCAACCGGTGGAGACGCAGGTTGCCTCACTCAAGGACAGCCTCGCCAAGCGGGATTACAAGGCCGTCGTGTCGGCCGCGCCGGCCGTCACCTCGGCCATCGTCAGCCTGAAGGATGTGATCGCGACAAAGAAGGCGGAGCTGCAGGCGTCCTGGCAGTCCGTGAGCGCGGACCTGCCGAAGATGGTCGAGGCCATCCAGAGCCGGGTCGACATCCTCTCCTCCTCGCGCAAGCTGCCGAAGAATCTCGACAAGGCCGCGCTGGACGCCGCGAAGTCGGGCCTCGAGACCCTCAAGGCCGGTTGGGCCGAGGCGGGCAATGCGTTCAGCTCGGGGAACGTCGCGGAGGCGGTGTCCAAGGCGCAGGGCCTCAAGGATCAGGCCGCGCAGATCATGAGCTCGCTCGGCATGAGCGCCTGAGCCCGGACACGCGAGCGGCGCAAAAGCGCCCACGCCACGAAAATATAGTCTGACGCGGCGCCGGGGCGCTGGATGCGTCCCGGCGCCTGTGCCATCGTCGGCGCATGGAGCCCCTCTCGCGATATTTCCGCAGGATGCGCCATGTGCTGCGCCGTCGCGGGCGCAGCCGCCAGGAGATCGAAGATCTCATGCAGGACGCGTTCGTGCGCGTCCTCGAATACTGCGAGGCGGGTGCCGAGGTGCGCCAGCCCGAAGCGCTGCTCGTCCGCACGGTGCAGCGCCTCTCCATGAATTTCGATCGCGACGAGCACCGCGACCTGTATGAGCCCGAGTCCGTCGAGCGGCTGTCGCTGATCGACCCCGCGCCGCCGCCGGAGGAGCTGGCCGCCGCCGCCGAGCGCATGGAACGCGTCCGGCGCACGCTCGATGCCGTGAGCCCCCGCACCTGCCGCATCTTCTTCCTGCATCGACTCGAAGGTTTGACCTACTCCCAGATCGGCCGCGAGCTCGGCATGCCGGCGAGCACTGTGCGCAAGCACGTGGCGCGGGCGATGACGGTGCTGTTGAGGGAGATTCCACCGGGAGCCTGCCTCGAATGAGCGCAGATCGCCAGGCGGGCCACGACGCCCGGGAGCCTACCGCCGCCATCCTGGCGGAAGCCGCCGCATGGATCGCCAACCTGCACGACGAAGAGCGGGGCGAGAGGCTGGAAGCCGGCTTCCGGCGCTGGCTGGCCGCGGATCCGCGGCACCGCATCGCGTTCGAGCGGGCGAACGATCTCTGGACGGACCCGGAGTGCTGGCCCAGGGACGGGCGCTCCAGTCGGCCTGCGCGCCATTCGCGATGGCTGCGCTCCGCTTCGATGCTGGCGGCCGCGGCCTGCGTGGGAGCGGCGCTGGTGCTCGGCGCGCTCCTGTATCTGCGGCACTCGCAAGTCGAGACGAAGATCGGCGAGCAGCGCAGCCTCACGCTGGAAGACGGCACCCGCGTCTACCTCAACACCGATACGCGGCTGAACATCGAATACGACCGCCAGGCGCGCCAGGTGCGCGTGGAGTCGGGGGAAGCGCTGTTCGAGGTGGCTCGGCGTACGGCGTGGCCGTTCGTGGTTCTGGCGGGCGAGAGGCGCATCACCGCGCTCGGCACCACTTTCATCGTGCGTCGCGACCATCGGCAGGTGTCGGTGATGCTGGTGGACGGGAAAGTGCAGGTTGCGACGCTCGGGCAATCCGTCCGGCGCGAGGTGGAGGGCGTCGCATCGACCGTGCTCGAGCCCGGAGAGCGGCTCGTCCTCAACGAGCACGGAGGGGTCGAGCGGGATCGTCCCGTCATTGCGAGCGCCACGGCGTGGCAGCGCGGGCAGGTCGTTTTCGATCGCACGCCGCTGGCACGGGCCGCGAGCGAGATGAATCGCTACAACCCCGTGAAGCTGGAAGTCGAAGGGCCGCTTGCCGCCGGATTGCTCGTCACCGGCGTGTTTCGCGCCGGAGATTCCGAGAGCCTCGCGCAGGCCATGGCGGAGAGCTATCGCCTGCAGCTGGTGAGCGAGCCTCTGCGCATCGTGCTGAGGGAGCGGCCCGACACTCTCCGATGAGACCGCGGAGCCAGGCGCGTGGACGCTTTGCCGGGTTCCGCGTGTCTATCTCCTCCATATGGGGAGAGTCGCAATGTCGAAGCCAGTGAGTTCCACCGTCCGGTCCATCCTTGCGAGCCTGACGGTTTCCGCCGCAGTGCTGTATGCCTGCCGGGCCGATGCGCAGGCCGTCGAGCGGTTCGATCTGCCGGTGCAGCCGCTGGCCGAATCGCTCAAGGCGATCGGCCTGCAGACCAAGATCAACGTGATGGCGCCGCCGCGCCTGCTCGAAGGGCTCACCGCACCAGCGGTCGCCGGAGAGATGACCACGGATCAGGCGATGGCACGCCTGCTGGGCAGCACGGGGCTCGAATACTACTTCGTGAACGATCGCACGGTGGTCATCCGCCGCAAGGGCGACTCGCCGAGCGCTGCGAACCCGGCGGGCGCCGACGACATCCATCTGGCGCAGGCCGGGGACGCGCCGCCGGATGACCTGGAGGAGGTCGTCATCCGCGGAGTCGAGTTCCGCTATCCGGACGTGCAGAGCGCGAGCAAGATGCCGATGGCGGTGAAGGACACTCCGCAGTCGGTGAAGGTGGTCACGCAGGATCTCATCGAGTTCGCCGGCATCGGCGAGTTCTCCGACATCTACAAGATCGATGCGTCCACCGGCACGGCCCACACGGGCGACCACTACCTGCGGCAGTACTATCGCGGCTTCACCGGCAACAGCAGCGGGAACGGGCTGAAGGTCGATGGATTCCGCGCGAGCGACGAGGTTTCCCTCGACCTCGCGACCTTCGAGCGCTTCGAGCTCGTCAAGGGCTCGACCTCGACGCTCTACGGACAGAACGCCATCGGCGGCACGATGAACGCCATCTCGAAGATGCCCCGCGCGCAGTTCGGCGGCGAGGCGCGGATGGAGCTGGGGAGCTTCGAGCACTACCGGGCCGACGCCGATTTCTACGGCCCGCTCGGCGACAGTGGCGATTTCTCCTATCGCCTCATCGGCGCGTGGCAGAACGCGGGCTCCTACATCGATTTCGCGCGGGACGATCGCGTGGTCATCGCGCCGACCGTCCAATATTCACCGAGTGATTCCACCTCGATCATCGCGAGAGTCAACCACCAGCGCTTCGATTTTTCGCCTTATTTCGGCTTCGGCGCCCAGTATCGGGGCGGCGACCCGGCGAACGGCGACAGCTTCCGGATTCCCGACGTCCCGCGCTCGCGTTCCGGAAACGCGCCGACGAACGACGCGCTCAAGGAGGTGACGATCGGTCAGCTGATCCTCGAGCAGCGGGTTGGAACCTGGAAGCTGCGCGGCTCGGCGCAGTACGAGTGGACCGAGGCGCGCAACAACGGCATGCTGCTGTTCACTACGGATCCGCAGGGTTTCACGGACAGTCTCGCGTACGATCGCGAGGTCGACGAGCACGCCTATTCGGGGGAAGTGAACCTCTTCGGCGACGTCGAATGGCTCGGCCGCAGCCACACTTTGTTTCTGGGCGCGGATCTCAGCTCGAACGACTGGCATCTGTTCAGCCGGAGCGCCGCCTACGTGGCGGGCGTCGATTCGGGCTTCAGCATCCTCGATCCCGACTACGCGCTGCTCGACATTCCCGCCACGCCCGAGGATTACCCGGACCTGTATCGGCAAAGAACCCGCCACCGGCAATCCGGTGTGACGGCGCAGGCGCTCATCCGTCCTGCCGACAGGCTCACCGTGAGCCTGGGCGTGCGGTACTCGCACGACGTGCTGCGCTCGCGCTGGAGTTGCTGCACGCCCGCAGACGACTTCGCCAGGGACGACCCCCTGAAGGAGAATGCCTTCACGTACCAGACCGGGGTGACGTATGCGCTGACTCCCCGGCTGAACGTCTATGCCACCCATGGCACGACGTTCGAGCCGCAGTCCGGTTTCGTCGCCGCAGGCAGTCCCGTGGACCCGCAGGAAGGCATCGCCAACGAGGTGGGACTGAAGGGGGACGTGCCCGAGCGCAAGCTCTCGTACAGTCTCGCGGCGTTCCACATGGAGCGCACGAACATCACCCAGGACGCTCCCGGCGGCAACTTCGTGCTGCCGATCGGCACGCAGCGCAGCCAGGGCGTCGAGGTCGATATCCAGGGCGAGATCGTGCGCGGCTGGGAGATCTACGGCTCTCTCGCATGGCTCGACGCCGAATACGTCGCGGGCGAGTTCAAGGGCGTGCATCCGGCCAATGCGCCGAAGTTCGGCGCCTCGCTGTTCACGAGCTACGAGTTCCAGGAAGGCGCCCTGCGCGGACTCGGATTCGGCGGCGGCGTGGTGCACAAGAGCGGCCTGAAGACGCGCGATCTCGCCTCGTTCGGGTTCGGCACGCCCATCGACTTCGTGAACGAGTTCACCGAGGTCGAGCTGCGCGCCTTCTATTCGCTGCGGTCGTGGCAGCTCGAGCTCGCCGCGTCCAACCTGCTCGGCGAGCGGTACTACACCAATACATTCGAGCGCCTGAACCTGGGCTTCCAGGTGAACCCGGCGCGCCAGCTGATGGCGAACGTGCGATACCGGTTTTGAGTCGCCTGGCCCTCGCCGTCGCGGGTCTCGCCGCGATGGCGGCCGCGGCCCCGGCGCCTTCTCCCCGACAGGTGCGTTTCACCACGGACGAGGGCACCTGGATCTCGCTGGACGTGTCGCCCGACGGACGCCGCATCGTGTTCGAGCTGGCCGGCGACCTGTACGGGCTGCCGGTCGAGGGAGGGCGTGCGGAACGACTGACCAGCGGCTCGGCGTTCGATGCGCAGCCGCGGTACTCGCCGGACGGCCAGTCGATCGTCTTCGTCAGCGACCGCAGCGGTGCGGACAATCTCTGGCTCCTCGATGCGCAAGGCCGCATGCCACGAGCGCTCACCAGGGAAACCGACGCCTTCTTCGTGTCGCCCGCCTGGACGCCGGATGGCAGTTCCATCGTCGCGTCGCGAAGCACGACTCGCACCGGCCATGGGCGCGAATACCAGTTGTTCGTCTACCCGCTGCGCGCGAACGACGATCCCCGGCAATTGACGGGGAAGGCTTCCGGAGAAGAGGTTGCCGGCCCTGCCGATCCCGCCATGGTGCTCGGAGCCGCCTTCGGCGGGACATCCAGCCTGTTCGCGTCGGTTCTCGTCGAGCCGCAATGGCCCATCTTCTCGGAATGGCAGATCGGCGTGGTCGATCGCTCGAGCGGAAAAGTGCAGCGGTTCACCCGGGAAATGAACGGCGCGGTGCGGCCCGTGCTCAGTCCCGATGGACGCTACCTCGTGTACGGGACGCAATGGGAGCGACGCTCGCGTCTCAAGCTGGTCGATCTCGCGTCGCGAGAGTCCCGCTGGCTCGGGCCCGATATCGAGCGCGACGCATCCGAGGAGACGGCGCCACGCCGCGATCTTCTCCCCGGCGCGGCGTTCACGCCGGACAGCCGCGCGATCATCGTCGCGCACCACGGAAAGATCTGGCGCGTTTCCGTGCCGGACGGGGACGCGACTCCCATTCCATTCAGCGCCGAAGTCGACGTGACGCTCGCTCCGGCGGCACGATTCGACTATCCGCTGGACGAGCGGCATGTCGCGGCGCGCCGGATCGAGTATCCGCAGCTCTCGCCGGACGGCCGATCGCTCGCCTTTTCGGCGCTGGGCAAAGTGTGGATCCGGAGGATCGGCTCCCCGCCGCGACAGGTGAGCGCAGGCCCCGGTGGCGCCTTCTTTCCGGCCTGGTCGCCGGACGGCGAATGGCTCGCGTACGTCACCTGGGACGACCTCGAAGGCGGCGCGATCTGGCGCGTGCGCACACGAACCGCGACCCAGCCAGAGAAGCTGTCCCCGGGTCGGGACTTCTACGAGAAGCTCGCCTATTCGGCAGACGGCGCGAGGCTCGTCGCGGCGCGGGCGCGGTTCGCCGAGCGGTTCGGGTTCTCCAACGAGACCAAGGGAACGGGACGCGGCAACAGCCCGGAGTGGGTATGGCTGCCGTCGGGCGGCGGGGCGGCCGTGTCGATCACCCATATCAACCCGCCCCAGTCCTGGGGAGCGTCGTCCCACTACGGGCGCGCCCATTTTCGTCGAGGCGACGCGGAGCATCTCTATTTCAGCGATCCGGTCGATGGGCTGGTGTCGGTCCGTTGGGATGGAACGGAGCGCCAGTCGCTGCTGCGGGTGCAGGGGGAGGGCTTCGGGAAAAGCGAGCCGGCGATCGAGTTGCTGCTTTCTCCCGACGGCAGGCGTGTCGCCGCTTTGCTCGGCAATCAGCTGTGGCTCGTGGAACCGTCGGGAGGCCTGCCGCATGCCGACGTGCTGAGACTTCCCGGCGGCGCGCCTGCGAAGCGCATGAGCCTGGAAGGTGCGGATTTCCCCCAATGGATCCGCGATGGACGGAGCATTCTCTGGTCGCTCGGGGCGACGATATTCACGCAGCCTGTCGAAAGTGCGACGGGCAGGCCCGAGCGTCGGGATCTCTCCGTTCGCTTTCCTCGGCCCACTCCGCAAGGCTCGCTGGTGCTGCGCGGCGCCCGCGTCATCACCATGCGGGGAGAGGAAGTGATCGAGAAGGGAGACGTCCTGATCACCGGAGAGCGCATCGTCGCCGTCGGCAGGCTGGGCACGGTTCGCGTTCCTCGCGGCGCGCGCATTCTCGACGTGAGCGGCAAGACGATCCTGCCGGGCTATGTGGACGTCCACTGGCACGGCAGCCCGCCATGGGGTGTGCATCGCACTCAGGTCTGGGAGTTTCAGGCGAGTCTCGCCTACGGCGTCACGACGATCCGCGATCCGCAGCCTTCCACTACGGATGCGCTCACTTACGCCGATCGCATCTCGATGGGCGACGTGCTGGGTCCGCGTTTCTTCACTACCGGTCCCGGCATTTTCGAGTCCGACGGCATCCGCAGTCTCGAGGACGCGCGAGCGGTGGCGCGCCGTTACGCACGCTTCTACCGCACGGAGACGGTCAAGGATTACATGACGAACGCCGATCGTCAGACGCATCAGTGGCTGGTCGCAGCGGCGCGCGAATACCGGCTCACTCCGACCGCCGAAGGCAACAGCGATTTCAAATCCAGCCTCACCCGGATTCTCGACGGCTATGGCGGGCAGGAGCACATGGCTACTTCCGCGGCGTACTATGGTGATCTCACGCGGATCATCGCCGCCAGCGGCATTACCATCACGCCGACGCCACTGCAGGGGCAGACCGGTGGCCAGGACTTCCTGGCGCGTTTCGTCCACGAGAGCGACCTGCTGCGCGATCCGAAAGCGAGACGGTTCTTCCCGGCCGAGGAGCTCGAGTATCTGACCGTCGACGCCCGTCGCGGGCCGCTCGAAACCCGGTACACCGCGCAAGAGCTCGCCGCGCAGCCCATCTCGCTCCGGGCCGCGGGCGGGCGGATCGCGCTGGGCGTGCATGGAGCCATCGAGGGCCTCGGCGCGCATTGGGTGCTGTGGACCTTCGTCGAAGGCGGAATGCGGCCGCACGATGCGTTGCGCGTGGGCACGCTGATGGGAGCGCAGGCCATCGGTCATGCCGCGGATCTCGGCTCCATCCAGCCGGGCAAGCTCGCTGATCTCCAGGTGCTCGACGGCAATCCGCTCGAGGACATCCGCCAGACGCTGACGCTGCGCTACGTGTCGATGGGCGGGTGGCTCTACGATGCCGGTACGCTGGAGCAGTTGTGGCCCGGTCGAAAGCCGCTCGGGCCGCAATGGTGGCAGGGGCTCGGCGACCCTGACTGCGCATGCGCGCTGGCATCACACTGACGGCTCTGCATCGGCGGCACTTCTTGTAGGATGGGCGCTTGTGAAAATCCATTTCGTACGCGGCCACTGCGGCTGGGACGTCGTGACGCTGCTGCTCGGCAAGGAAATTCCCGAGGAGCGGCAGCTCGCCACGGCGCTCGCCGTCATCGACGATCCCGTGAACGGGGGTATCGAAGCGGGCATCCTCGAGCCGGGTGATGCGCCAGGCGACATCCGCGTGCGCATCACGGACGGGCTCACGCGTCGCTGGCTCACCATGTGCGGCGGCATGACTCAGGTCATCGGCAAGGCGCTGGTCGAAACCTCCCTGCGTGAGCATTTCGCCATCGATGCGGCCGTACCCCAGGTGCGTGTGCGGCTCTTCACCGGCGCATGCGTCATTCCGATCTCCGTAGACGTACGCGAGGGCAGGGCATATGCGGTCACGACCGATATGTCGACCTACGCCGAGCTGCTCTATTCGATCGGCATCGAGCCGGTCGGGCTCTGCGGAGTGGAGGCGCTGCACGTCGGCGAGTACCTCGTGGTGCGGCTTTCGGCGCTGGAGAAAGCGCATCCCGGAATCGACTTCACGCGCCGCGATCCGGGGCCGCATCTCGACATCGTGAACGGCGTGCTCGAGGCCTACCGCCACTATCTCGGCGGCCCGCCAGGCTCATGCGCAATGCTTTACGACGATCGTCCTGAAGGTCCGGGGCAGTTCCGCATCTTTCCGCGCTTTTCCGGGCAGGACGACACCGCTGCTCGGCTGCCTTACGAGTTCCAGTGCGGTACGGGCACCATCGCGCTCGTTCTGGCCCTCGCGCACACCCGCGAGCTGCCGTTCTCCGAAGGCCACGGCACCATCGTCATCGAGTGGGGGAGCCTGCGTTCCACGCCGGACCCCTACGGTATCCGCACGTCACGGGTGGATATCGAGCTGCGCGCAGGTCGCGTAGCCGGCGCGGCGTTCAGTCACTCGGTGGTCGAGATCGTCGCCGAGGGGACGATCTGGATGTCCGGGATCAGGGAGCGGGGAGCCCCGATCCGCTCGTAGGCGCCTCGGTCAGGAACGGCGGCGAGCGGCTATCGCGCCGGCGCGCAGCTTCCGGCCCGCGGGAAGCGGCCGGTCAGCGCCGGTCGGGCAGCGCAGGGCGCAAGCTGCTAGGATGCCACGCGTCGCGGGGCGTGGCGCAGTCTGGTAGCGCAACTGCTTTGGGAGCAGTGGGTCGGAGGTTCGAATCCTCTCGCCCCGACCACTCCCGCCCGGCCTATTCCGGCCGGCGCGGGGAGGGGTGCCGCAGCACCTGCCCCACGTGCGCCCCCGTGGCTTTGCCATCGTCTATGGCGAGCCCGCCGTTGATCATCACGTAGTCGATCCCTTCCGAGTACTGCAGCGGCTTCTCGAATGTCGCCACGTCCCGCACGCGGGCCGGGTCGAAGATCACGAGGTCTGCCGCCATGCCGGGCGCGATGCGGCCCCGGTCGGTGAGCCCGAGGCGGTTCGCGGTGAGCGAGGTCATGCGGCGGATCGTTTCTTCGAGCGTCAGCACCTTGTCCTCGCGGACGTACTTGGCGAGCACCCGCGGAAACGCACCCATGGCGCGCGGATGCACGCTCGTCACCTTCGCCGGATTCACGGGACCGTTGTCCGTCTCGATCATCACCCACGGCGCGCGCAGCGCGAGATGCTTCTGCTCCTCGTTCATGCTCTGCGGGGCGCAGTCGGCCATCGCCCGTGCGAGGTCGAAGAACATGTCCCACACGTCCTTCTTTTCCTTCGCGGCCGCCTGCGCCACCGAGAGGCCGGCGACGTCGTGGGGGTATTCGCCGGAGCCGTTGATCAGCACCTTGTCCCAGTCCGCCCCGACGTGCTGGTACCAGTTCTCCCAGCTGGTGTCGGTCTTCTCGAGCTCGGCGCGCAGCTCACGGCGCACCTTCGGTTTGGAGAGCTCGGCCCGCGCCTTCGCCATGCCGTCCGCGAAGAAGTCCGGCGGCAGGAACGAGACCAGGCCGATGCCGTTGCGGATGTAAGGATAGATGTCCGCGGTGACGTCGAGGCCTTCCGCGCGCGCGGCATCGATCTTCGCGATGGCCTGCTGCATCAGCGGCCAGTTGCGCTTGCCCGCGGCCTTGAGGTGATACACGTGCACGGGAATGCCCGCTTCGCGTCCGATGCGGATCGTCTCGTCGATGGCCTCGAGCAGCTTCGAGCTCTCGTTGCGCATGTGGCTCGAGTAGAACCCGCCGTGGCGCGCGGCCACCTTCGCGAGCTCCACCAGCTCTTCGGTGCTCGCATAGCTGGCTGGCGGATAGATGAGCGAGGTGGACAATCCGCCGGCGCCGTCCAGCATGGCCTGTTCCACCAGCCGCTTCATCTCTTCGAGCTCGGCGGGCGTCGGGGCGCGGTCCTTGTCGCCCATCACCACTTCGCGCACCTGGGTGGCGCCGACGTTGAACGTCACGTTGATCGGCAATCCGTGCTGCTCGAGGATGCGGAAGTATTCCGCGTACGTTCGCCAGCGGACAGGCTTGCCGTCGACCAGCGGCGCCTCGCGTTGAGTGCGCTCGTTCTGCGGCGCGTGCGAGGAGCCTTCGCCGCTCACGTGCGTGGTGATGCCCTGCCGCAGCTGGCTCAAGGCGGTGACCGGGTCCTGCACGTAGCTGAGCGTGTCTTGCCCCATGAGGTCGATGAAGCCGGGGGATACGATGCGGTCCGTCGCGTCGATCGTACGGCGCGCCATCGCCGGTGCGACTTCGCCTACGGCCACGATGCGGCCGCCGCGTATCGCGATGCTGCCGCGATACCAGGGATTGCCGCCGCCGTCCACGATGCGAGCGTGAGTGATGAGCACGTCGTAAGGTGCTTCTGCGGCCGCGGCGGGCGGGGAAACGGCGGAAGTCAGGATCGCGCCGCAAAGCGCAAGGAAGGTCGGGAAATGCGCACGCATGGGAGATCACCTCGAAGCCAGGTCGCCGTGCGGGAGTTTATGAAGGCATGCCGGTGAGAATCCGCTGCAATTCGCGCGGCTGCCGGGAGTTTCGCTCGTGGCGTGGCATCGGTGCAGCCGCGGCAGCGATCCGCTGCGGGCGTGCGCTCGTCGTCAGGCCACCTGTTTCGCGGGCGGCGCGTAGTCGAAGATGAAGTGGATGCGGCTGGTGTTGCCGTTGTTGGACACCTGGTGGAACATCAGGTTGTTCAGCTCGAAGGCGAAATGGGCGCGCGGCGGCACGCGCTCGGTGCCGACGATGAACTCGACGTCGGGATTGGTCACCAGCGGAACGTGGATTCGATGCGCCACCGAAAACGAAGGATGGGAGTCTTTGTGCCGGGCGATGCGGCAGCCGGGCTGCAGCCGCGCCATCATGGCGCGCAGCACCGAGCCGCCCGGGGGATAGTGCTTGTGCACGATCTGCTCCATGAGCGGCACGGCCTCGGCGGCCAGCAGCTCCCAGCCATTCGCGCGTGTCACTTCCACCTTGGGCCAGCCGGAGCAGAAGAGCAGGATGATGGACTGGGTCTGCGCATGCACGTCGTAGTCCTGCTGCCGGCGCGGGTCGCCGGCCCATGCGGCTTCCTCCAGCGCCAGCACTTTCCCGGTGAGCGCCTGGGCGTCGAAGGTTCCGAGCGGGTTGGTGGGCTCGTGCATCAGCATGGGCGGATCGTAGCGAGTCGCCGAACGTGTGGCGAGAGGGTGGCTGCAGCGTGAGCGCTTCCGGCGTAAATATGTCCCGCGCCGACGCCGATCGGCAGGTCGAATCGGCTTTCGAGCGCCACAAGCGGGGTGATCTCGAGCACGCCCACGGCGTGTATCGCCGGGTGCTGGCGGCTTTTCCCCGGCATGCGCACGCGCTCCATTACCTGGGCCTCATCGCACAGCAGACGGGGCATTCCAGGGAGGCCGCGACGCTGCTGCAGCAGTCCATCGCCGTCGCGCCGGACGATGCCCGTGCGCACAATCACCTGGGGCAGGTCTACGTCGCGCTGGGCGACAAGCGGGCCGCGACCGAGAGCTTCGAGAAGGCGCTCGAGATCGATCCGGATCACGTGGACTCGCTGAACAACTACGCGAACGTCATCAAGGTGCGGGACCTGCTGCAGGCGGTATCGCTGTATCGACGCGCGCTGACGCTCAATCCGCAGGCGGTGCTGACCACCTACAACCTGGCCATCGCGCTCAAGGAGAACGACGAGGCGGAGGAAGCGGAGCGGCTGCTCCGTCGCGTCATCGAGCTCGAGCCGCGGCATGCGCGTGCGCATCACAGCCTCGCATCGTTGTTGGAGCAGCGAGGGCGATTCGACGAGGCGGTCGGGCACTATCTCGAAGTGCGGCGGCACGACCCGCGGCATGTGGGCTCGCTGGCCAGCCTCTTTGGCATCGGCTCCTACGAGCCGGACGAGAGCATGGTGAAGGCAGCTCAGGAGTTGATCCACGCGCCGCACACGGGAAGCGACGAGCTGATCAAGCTCCACCACGGGCTCGGGAAGCATCTGGATCGCGCGGAGCGGTACGAGGAAGCCTTCTCCCACTTCGCGGCTTCGAAGGCGATCGTGAGGCAGCAGGCGCCGGATTTCGACGTGGCAGCGACGGCGCGGAATTTCGATCGGCTCATGAAGGTGTTCACGCGTGAGGAGATCGCGAGGCGGGCAAGCGCCGCGAGTGATTCGCGGCGGCCGGTGTTCATCGTGGGCATGCCACGGTCGGGCACCACGCTCGCGGAGCAGATCCTGGCGAGCCATCCGCAGGTCTACGGCGCGGGCGAGCTGGTAGACATGCCACGCATCGTGAAGTCGCTGCGGCCGGACTACCCGGAATGCGTGCCCGGGATGGGTGATGCCGCACTCTCGGAGCTGGGTGCGCAGTATCTGCGAACCATCGAAAGCCGCGCACCGGCCG
This sequence comes from Steroidobacteraceae bacterium, assembly GCA_044225565.1. GTDB lineage: Bacteria > Pseudomonadota > Gammaproteobacteria > Steroidobacterales > Steroidobacteraceae > CAVXAE01. The sequence goes on from JBGAIL010000055.1 coordinate 15,468, forward strand.
AAGTGCTCCGGGTGACCGACAAGATGCCCGTCAACTTCATGCACCTGGGCATGATCGCCACGCTCTTTCCGCACGCGCGCATCGTGCATTGCCGGCGTGATGCGCGTGACGTGGGGCTTTCCTGCTTCATCGAGTTGTTCCAGCTCGAGCACGGCTACACGGCGGATCTCGCGACCTTCGGCCGCTACTTCCTGCAGTATGAGCGGCTGATGTCGCACTGGCTGCAGGCACTGCCGATGCCTGTCCACGAGTTGCGCTACGAGCGCATGGTGGCGGATCCGCAAGGGCAGAGTCGCGCGCTCGTCGCTCATTGCGGGCTGGAATGGGATGCTGCCTGTCTCGATTTCCAGTCCACGGAACGCTTCGTGCGCACGCCCAGCCGCTGGCAGGTGCGTCAACCCGTATATTCACGATCCGCAGGGCGTTGGCGCAATTACGAGGCGCATCTGGCGCCGCTGCTGCGCGTGTTGCAGGAAGGCGGCTACGACTATTGATGCGGCGGCAGCTCGCCGTCGGGGCCTTCGCCGTGCATGCCCGGCTCCCTGCGGACGGCTTTCTCGCAGCATCCCCGGATATCCGATTCGCTGTGAGCGGAGCGGGCGCAGCGAACACCCGCCGCATCCGCGCGCAAGTCGGCCCACTCGGCGTCTCCGTGGCCGAACATGTCCTTGATCTCTTTTGCAATGCCGGCGCCATACGCTTCCATCACGCTGCACCGCCATGCGATGGCGGCAGACGCCAGGCAATGCGCCTGCTTGTCCGGAACGGTCTGCGGCACCGCGGCATCCACCGCAGCCTGGGCACAGTGAAGCGACGAGGTCGCAGGTCGTTGCGTATGAGCGAGCGGAGCGCACCCCACCAGGGTCAAGCAGGCAGCAAGAGTCAGCGCCTTCACGACTAGGCTGCGGTTCGCACCGCCCAGTGCTCGCGATAGATCACGTACAGCCCGCTCACGATCACCACTCCAGCACCGGTGAGCACGCGAGTGCTCGGTACCGTGGACCACAATATCCAGTCGAGCGCGATGCCCCAGAGCAGCGCCGTGTATTCGAAAGGAGCAACGACCGCAGGCGGCGCGCAGCGGAAGGCGTGAATGATGAGGTACTGGCCGAGGGCGCCGGTGAACCCCATGAGGAGCAGCAGAGGCCAGTGATCGCCGACGATGGGCACCCAGTGCGGCCAGGCCGCGATGCCCGTGCCGACGGACACCATGACCATGAACGACATGCCGATGCTGAGCGTGGAGTCCGTACGTGCCAGCCCGGTCGGGCGCAGGATGACGAACACGCCGATCATGCCGCAGCCGACCGCGACCCAGCGGTGCTTGCCGACGTGATCCCCCAGCACGAACGCCGACAGTGCGGTGATGAGCAGCGGCGAGCACAGGAAGATGCCGTAGGCGGTGCCGAGCGCCAGGCTGCTCACCGCGTAAACGAACGTCCAGAGCATTGCGATGGCGAGCACGCCTCGCACCAGGTGGTCCCGCCAGCGAACCGGAATCAGCGTGCGCCACTCGCCGATGGCGGCGACGCCCACGAGGAAGAACGGGATCGAGGTCAGGCCGCGCAGGCAGCTCACCTGCAGCGGCGGATAGCTCTGCGTGAGCTCCTTCATCGTGGCGTCCATCACGGCGAACGCGCCCACCGCCGCGAGCATCGCCACGATTCCCCTGGAAGCTTCTGCGGACATCGGGGCACTATAGCTTCGGATCGCGATCCCCGTCACGCCGCCGGGCGATGCGGCCGGCGCGCTGCGCGCTCTTCGGTTCTCCGGCCGCACCGCCGGGTATCATGAGGGTGGCGCGGTTCACGGAGCGGCAGCGATTCCTGCGACCATCCTTCGAATCTTCATGATTCCGGTGGCGGCCTTGCTCGCGCAGGCCTGCGCCACGCTGCCGGACGTCAACCGTGAGCTCGCCATCCCCCATTCTGCGCCCGTCGAGTTCGAGAGCGCCGCGGGCCCGGTCTCGGACGCTCGCAGCCGGGCGATCCTCGCGAGCCTCGAAGGCGAAGAGGGCGAATCCGAGCTGCTGAGGAGACATCTGGGCTATGAGCAGGCGGTGAACGCGGACAGCGCGCTCGTGCTCGGCAACGAAGTGACGCTGCTGCAGAACGGGCCCGAGACCTATGCGGCGATGTTCGAGGCCATCCGCGGTGCGCGCGACAGCATCAATCTGGAGACGTACATCTTCGACGACGACGAGGCCGGGCAGAGGTTCTCGCAGCTGCTGCTCGAGCGGCAGGCGGCGGGCGTGCAGGTGAACGTCATTCACGACAGCGTGGGGAGCCTGCTGACGCCGAGGGCGTTCTTCGATCGTTTGCGCGAAGGCGGCGTCAACGTGCTCGAGTTCAATCCGGTGAACCCGCTCGCGGGCAATCGCAAGGCGTGGGCACTGAACAATCGCGATCACCGGCGTCAGCTGGTGGTGGACGGCCGCACGGCGTTCACCGGAGGGGTGAACATCAGTGCCACGTACTCCAGTGCGCCCGGCGGGAAGCGCTCGCGCAAGGCGGGAGAGCCGCGCAATCCCACCGATGGCTGGCGCGACACGCACGTGCGTATCTCGGGGCCGGTGGTTGCCGACTTCCAGCGGCTGTTCATGGAGACATGGGAGCGGCAGCGCGGCAAGCCGCTCGCGACCCGTGACTATTTCCCCAAGCTGGGAAGCACTGGCCGCCAGATCGTCCGCGTCATCGGCAGCACGCCGGAGAATCCGCAGAGCCAGATCTTCCGCACGCTGATGTCCGCAATCACGCATGCAGAGTCGAGCGTCCATCTCACCATCGCGTATTTCGCGCCGGATCCTCAGTTGCTGCGCGCGCTCGGGGACGCCGCAGGGCGGGGCGTCGACGTGAAATTGGTGCTGCCGAGCTACACGGATTCCAGCCCCATCTTCCATCTGGGCCGCTCGTATTACACCCGGCTGTTGAAAGCCGGAGTGAAGATCTACGAGCGACGTGGGGCGATCATGCACGCCAAGACGGCCTGCATCGACGAAGTGTGGTCCACGGTCGGCTCGAGCAATCTCGACTGGCGCAGTTTCCTGCACAACGACGAGCTGAACGCCGTCATCCTCGGCCGCGGCTTCGCCCGCCAGATGGAAGCGATGTTCGAGCACGACCTGCAGGAGTCCGACGCGATCGATCTCGCGGAATGGCGCCACCGCTCCTGGCTGCTGCGGCTCAAGGAGCGCATGGCACGCCTCGGCGCCTACTGGCTGTAAGGATGCGCCGGGACGTGTGGCGGTGCCGGACACCGCAACAAGCGCGCAAGCTGGGCCGGCCGGTCACGGAACTCACGGCTTGCTCTTGCGGCGGTCCTTGCCGCTGCGGGGGCGGCTGTTGGCTTGCAGGATGCGGGTCTTGATCGTGGCGTCGTCGGGGTTGCGCCGCTCGCCGATGCGGCGGTCCGGCCAATGGCGGAAACGGCACGCGCAGCGGTCCGCCATCGTGCAGCCGGGGAGGGGAAGCTTCGGCTTGGTGCTCCAGAGGATCGGCCTGGCCTGCGTGGCGCGGGCGGCTTCGCAGCACGTCGTGGTGGTGGTCACGGTCACCGCCGCATAAGGCGAGAGCACGCCCGGATTCGGCGTCGCATCCGCCGCGGACGGCGTGCCATCGCCGGAACCAGTGCGGCCGGGCCTGGAGAGCAGGGTGAGCAGGCGTCTCAGCATCGAGACGCCATCCTACCCATTTCGCGGCTGCCGGCTGTCGAACCGGTCGCGAATCAGTCGTTGCGGCGGCCACTCCAGGCCCGGGTGAACAGGAATTCCGCCCGGCAGCCCTCGTCCACCCACACCCCGCGGTCGTCGTAGCCGAAGTTGCGGCCGATGTCGCAGTCCGCCCGGCTGATCTCGCGCACGTCCTCGATGCGGTAGCCGCGCAGGTCCGCGTCGCAGGTGTTCCGCCGGTTGTCGTGCGACTCGCACTTCACGCGCTTCGCTCGTGTCCATCCGCCGGCCTTCGTCGCGCCAGCCATAGCTGCGGGACGGTTCCCGCCGCGCATTGCGAAATGGAATGTGCCACGGCAGCCTTCATCCACCCACACGCCCTTGCGGCTGTAACCCCAGTTGCGCCCGACGACGCAGTCGGTGCGGCTCTCCTGGTCGACGTCCCGCAGCGTGTATCCTTTGAGGTCCGCGCTGCATTCGGTGCGCCGCCCGTCCTGCGACGAGCAGGTGACGGATTTCTCGGCGTAGCGGTCGTCGTCAGCGCGGGCCGCGGCCGCCAGCAGGCCAAGGCTGCAGAGTGCGAGACCCTGGGCCAGGATCCGACGATTGAGCAAGCTCATGGCAATCCCCTTGAATTCGGAGCCGATGCCGTTCAACGCTGGCGTATGCGGCTCGGTTCCCCGGAGCGGAGGTTCGTATGAAAACCGTGGCGAGGTTGGTCATCGGGTACGTGGCAATACTCGCCGTGGCGGGATGTGTTCCCGCCGGGCAGCAAGGGGAGGGCGCCGAGGCGCGGCGGCCCGAGCCGGCCGGATCGCGCCCCGTGGCGAAGGCCGGCGAGCTGTGTGGCGGCTTCGCGGGCATCCACTGCGAAAGCGGCCTTTACTGTGACTACGGAGATGGCACCGCGGACGCGCCATCCCACTGCGGCGCGAACGACCAAGCCGGCCGATGCGCGCCGCGCCCGCAAATGTGCACGCAGCAATTCGAGCCGGTGTGCGGCTGCGATTCCAAGACTCACGGCAACGCGTGCGCGGCGCACGGCAGGGCCGTCACCGTCGCGAAGCCGGGAGACTGTGCTACATAGCGGCGCTTTCCCCGTCAGCCGCGACCACCCTGGATGTTGCGACATCCTTCGCTGACCCGCTCGCGAATGATCTCCGCGAGCCGCAGCGTACCGGGCCCTGCCGCGTCACGATCCGGAAAGATGAGATAACACTGCAGTATCCGCTCCCGTCCGTCGCGCAGCGGGAGCACTTTCAGCTGACCGTTTGCGAGCTCGTTGCGGATCTTCTCTTCCGGAAACCACGCGAAACCGAAGCCAGCGCTGGCGGCACCGATGGACGTGGGCATGTTGGATACGGTCCATCGTTGCGTGACTTCCACCGTCTGCGCGCGCGCGTCGCGCCGGGATCCTGTGTCGCGCACTACCAGATGCCGGTGCTTGCGCAGATCGCGCACCGTGATCTCCCGGCCCAGCCGGTGCAGCGGATGGTCGGGATGGGCGACCGGAACGAAGCGCATCGGCGCGAGCGGTTCCGCAGCCATTCCCTGGGGTACCTGAGGGGAGATCGCAAGGTCCACGGTGCCGCTCTCGATGGCTTCCACCGTGCCGCTGATCACCGTTTCGAACAGCTCGATGCGCGTGTCCGGGCTCTCCCGGCCGAACAGAGCAAGGCACTCGAGCAGCAGCCATACCGGAAACAGCACCTCGACCGCGAGTGATATCTCCGCCTCCCAGCCTGCTGTCGCCTTGCGCGCGGCGCGC
>JBGAIL010000055.1:20910-25095 GCA_044225565.1 Steroidobacteraceae bacterium
CTTCGCGCGCCGGTAGAGCGTCTGGCCGACCGGTGTCAGCATCGCCCTGCGACCCTGGATCTCGAAGGCCTTCACCCCGAGCACCGATTGCAGCTTCTGCACGGCATAGGTGACGGACGACTGGCTGCGATGCAGCGCCTCGGCCGCCTGGGCGTACCCGCCCGATTCCACGACGGCGACGAGGGAGCGCCACTGGTCCAGGCTCACCTTGGGGATAGGCTTCATTTATCTATGAATTCGATGAATAGACGCCAGATTTTGCGCTTTTATATCGAATCAGCCAATCGTTCAATGGCTCCCACGCGCGGGGCCGCCCGACGCGCTCACGAAAGGGTGTGTGCCATGAAGACTCTCCTGAAGATCACTGCCTCCATGACCGGCGCCAACGGCCATTCGGCGCAGCTCGCCGAAGAATTCACGCAGCGCTGGCTGGCCGCCAATCCGGATGGCCGCATCGTCCAGCGCGATCTCTTTGCGGACCCCGTTCCGCATCTCACCGCGGAGCGCTTCGCGGCATTCCAGGTTCCAGCCGCACGGCGCACCGCCGAGCAGCAGGCGGTCGCAGCGTATTCCGATGCATTGATCGCCGAGCTGCAGAGCGCGGACGTGATCGTGCTCGCCGTGCCGATGTACAACTTCAGCGTTCCGTCGACGTTGCGATCGTATTTCGATCACGTTGCACGCGCCGGCGTGACGTTCCGCTACACCGCCGAAGGCCCGGTGGGCCTGGTGCTAGGCAAACCGGTGTACGTGTTCATCGCGCGCGGCGGAGTCCACCCAGTGGTGACGGACGGCCAGACCGCCTATCTCAGGCAGTTCCTCGCTTTCCTCGGCATGATCGAAGTCCATTTCGTGTATGCCGAAGGCCTTGCCCTCGGCGAGGAGGCGAAGGCGGCGAGCCTGCGCGATGCGCGCCACGCCATCGACGATCTGTTCGCCGTGCCCCAGGCGGCTTGAGATCGCTGTGAGCCCCGCGCGGGTCGCACTTGCGGCAAGTAAGATGCGGCGCCATGAGAACGATGCTCGCCGCTGTGGCGTTTTGCGCGCTCGCCTTCGTCGTATCGCTGCGCGCGAGCGCCCAGTCTTCCGCGTCGCCTTTCCTGACTGCTGGCTGGCACATCGAGGATGAGGAGTTGGTGTGGGTGAGCGAGGCGCCGCTGCGCATGGGCGGCGCCCGCTACGAGTTCCGCTCGAAGGACCGGTTGCTCGGGTATCCGGCCCAGAACGGCGGCACGTTGCGCTTGCGCGTGCCACGCGCGGCTTCACTGCCTGATTTGTCCGTGTGGGCTGCCGGTCGCCGACTCGATGGTGCAGCGGGTGTACGGAAGCGTACCGAACAGCGCTCGCTGCCTTTCGAGCCAGCCATCTCCGCGGCCGCTGCCGATCCCGCGGTGGCCGGGCCGTTTCGGACGCAAAGGCTGCGGTATCAACGCTCGAGTCTGAGGATCGAAGGCTACGAGGCGCCGGTGGAAGTCGTCGGCGAAGTGACGGCACCCCTCGATGTCGGCCATCCCGTGCCGATGGTGCTTTTCCTCCATGGCCGCCACAGCACCTGCTATCAGGGCGGTCCGGAGGGCCAGGTCTCGGGCGACTGGCCTTGTCCTGCGGGCTGGCTGCCCGTGCCGAGTCACACCGGCTACCGCTACATCGCGGACGTGCTTGCATCGCAGGGCTATCTGACGGTCTCCATCGCCGCGAACGGCATCAACGGACAGGACGGGTTGTTCATCGATGGCGGCGCGTCGGCCCGTTCGCAGCTGGTGCGTCACCATCTCGCGCTGTGGGCAAAGTGGGTCGCCTCGGGTGGCGATCCCTGGGGCGGTCGTTTCCGCAATCGCGTCGATCTCACCGAAGTGGTGCTCGTGGGACACAGCCGCGGCGGCGAAGGCGTGGAGCGGGCGGCCATCGACACGGCTGCGTCCGATGACTGGAAAGTGCGGGGGCTGGTGCTCATCGGTCCAACTGCCTTCGGCAGGCAGGTGGCTGTCGGCGTCCACACCACCGTCATCCTTCCGTTCTGCGACGGCGATGTCACGGACCTGCAGGGCCAGCAGTACGTCGACATCGGAAGAGATCTCACCGGCGATCGTGCGCTGCGCTCCTCCGTGATGGCCATGGGTACCAACCACAATTTCTACAACACGGAATGGACGCCGGGCCTGTCGGTCTCACCCGCCTGGGACGACTGGTTCGATCCAGGCGACGCGCAGTGCGGAGAGACCCGCAGCGCCAGGCTCAGCTCGCAGGAGCAGCAGTCCGTTGGCCTCGCCTACACGGCAGCCCTGGTGGATCTCGCGATAGGAGAGGGCGTTCGCTCGCTTCCGCTGCTGGATGGCACGCGCGTGAAGCCCGCTTCGGTCGGCCGCGCAACCACGTTCGTGCATGCCATCGGCGGCGACAAGCGCCTGCTCTACGCGGCGGGTCGCGGCACTCATGCCACCAGTGGCCCGGTCACGGCGAGCGAATGTCGCGGCTATTACTCGAACGGGCCTTTCGACTTGCGGGCCGGGTGCTCGCCAAAGCATCTCTTCGAGGTGACGCCGCACTGGATCCCGATGTCGCTCGCGGAAACGGCTCCGGCGCCGCGCGCACTCAAGGTGGAGTGGGCCAGTGCGGGTGGCAGTGTGCAGATTCCCGTCGTGCTCGGCACGCGACACCCGGACGCCATCGACTTTCGCATCGCCGGCGAGCCGGGAGCATTGCCGGTCGAGCTCGGAGTCCGCATTCGCAATGCTTCAGGCGCTTGGATCGATCTGGGCGAAGGCACGATGACGCTCCGTTCGTACTTCGGGCCGAGTCCGCTCGGCAAGATCGTCGCGCGTCAGCTGCGGGCGAGCTTGCGCAGCGCCAATGTGGATTCGCGCGGCATCACGGGAGTCCAGCTGGTGCCACGCGGGCCGCGAGGCCGTTTCTGGCTGCTGGACGTCTCGACCTGGCAGAACAGTCTCGCAAAGAGCGAGTCCATCGCACTGCCCAAGGTGAGCGTGGGCGACGTGGTGCAGAGGGAAGGCGATGCGGGCCGACGCAACGTCGACATCCCGATCCGCATCGAAGGGCCCGTGACGCGTCGCGCCAGCCTCTGGGTGCAGCTCACCGATTACGCGAACTTCGAGGAGCCCACCCGGGGATTCTGGCTCGCGCTCGAGCCGGGGGTGACATCGGCGAGCATTCCCTTCAGCTATGTCGCGGACGATGTCTTCAATCCCTACGTGCAGCTCACTCAGGTGACGCTGACCGCGCGGAAGAACGCCGTGACCGGTGATTTCGACGGCACGGTGCTCATCGAAGAGGACGAGCCCGCGCCGCGGCTGACGGTGGATGCGCGACGCGTGACCGCAGGGGAGGGCGCTGCGTTGGAGTGGGTCTTCCGATTGTCGGCGCCCATGAAAAACGGCGCGTCCTGGGTGATCCAGCTGCAGCCGCCACGGGGACAGCTCCGCGAGCTCGATGCCGATGACGTACCCGCCTCGTTCCTCGAGCCCTATGGCATCACGCCGCCGGTTCCCGCAGTGCCGCTCTCCCAATTGGGCATCTTCCTAGGGATCGAGTTCGCGCCCGGCGCGCAGGTGGCGACGGTGAGCATTCCAACGCGCCAGGATGGCGTGCGTGAGCCTTGCGAAGGCGTGACGCTGAAACTGGAAGGCTTCGGTGACCCCGTGGTGCCGCGACCGATCGAGGTGACGGGGGTAGTGGAAGAAGTGGTGGGCCGTGTAGGGATCGAACCTACGACCTATTGATTAAGAGTCAACTGCTCTACCAGCTGAGCTAACGGCCCACGCGGATCGAAACCCTGTGGCAGCCTTCTTCACTACCCCGAAGTGGGGTGGACGATGGGACTCGAACCCACGACAACCGGGATCACAACCCGGGGCTCTACCAGCTGAGCTACGCCCACCGTCATCGGGCGCGGGAGTATATACAAAATGGGGCGGCGGAGAAGCCCGGCGATGGGGCGGCATCGGGTTCAATGCATGCCCCTGCGGGATCAGGTACTTACCCTGTGGGGCGACAGATGGTCTGGCGCGGAGCCCGGAAGAGTCGGGATGAGGCTGGAAGAGCCCGGACAGAGGGCGGAAAGCCGGGGCGAATCATCGGGTTACGGCGGCCGGAGAGGCCCGAGAAGCACCTGACTCGCCGCGACCCCTCGCGACACATGGTTTGGCGCACAAGTGTCGCGGCGGCCCT
>JBGAIL010000056.1:0-24720 GCA_044225565.1 Steroidobacteraceae bacterium
CTGCGGCAGTACGATCGGGTCTGCCGGGCCCGCGAGACCCTGGATCACTCGCTCGTAGATCCGCCCAAGGTGCTGGATCTGGCGAAGGCGCTCGGCGTCAACGCCACCACGCTTCAGGGCCACTTCAAGGCGGCATTCGGCACGACGATCTTCGGGTATGTCCGCAACCGACGGCTCGAGATGGGACGCATCCTGATCCTCGATCACGGACTGGGGATCGCGGAAGCGGGCTATCGCGTGGGCTTCAACAGTGCCGCCGCCTTTACCGCCGCGTACCGCCGTCACTTCGGCTACCCGCCCTCCGTGGGGCGGTGACTCGCCCCGACGCAAGCCCGGCTCGGCGATGAGGGAGCATTCATTGGAGCTGTCCCGCTGCCCGCTGCGCGAACGAGAGTGCCTCGGCTTTCATTTGCTCGATGGCCTCCCGATCGAAGAGCCTGCCGTTCATCACCACCGCATGGATGGCCCGAACGTGCGCGATGTCCTGCAGCGGATCCCCATCCAGCAGCACCAGGTCTGCGAGCTTCCCGGCCGCGATGCCACCGAAATCCCGCGACCGGCCCAGGTATCGCGCCGGGTTGGTTGTGGCGGCACGCAACGCCTGCAAGGGCGTCAGCCCCGCCTTCACGAGCCAACCGAGCTCGTCCTGCAAGCCTGAGCCCGGGAAGCAGTAACTGTCTCCGGAGTCGGTTCCCGCCAGGATGTGGACGCCCGCCTTTTGGGCGAGAGCGGTCACCTGCAGCCCCTTCTCGAAAAAGGCTTTGTAGATCTCCGCGTCGCCCGGATGAGCCGCTTTCTTCCGGGTCTGCGCGACATCTTCTGCAACGCCGGCACGACTCTCTTTGGTCAGCAGCTTCAGCCGCGGATCGTCCAGATACGCGCGGTCGTCGGCTGCGGCCTTCCAGTCGAACAATCGCGTGAGATGCGTTGGCGTGTAATAGGCGTCGTTGCGGAGCAGGGCATCGAAGATGGCTTGCAGCATCTTCGGGTCGTGCGCCGACAGGATCTCGGCCAGCCGTGCAGGTGGGCGGTTGCGCTCACCGCCGCTGCGCTGCATCGCCTCGGCACCGGGGAAGCTGTCCAGCAGAATCTCTCGCGCATGTTCCATGCTGCGCTGGCCGGCGTCGGCGGCCTCGATGAAGCTGACCGCCAGGGGTTTGTGGCCGGCCACGGGAATCCCCACGCGCCTCGCTTCATCCATCAGGGCGAAATAGGCGCCCCTCGGGATGTTGCTGTACACCTTGATGAAATCGGCGCTGCCCTCGTCCTTGAAGAACCGTACGAGCTTGCGGGCATCGGCGGGCGTGGCGGCATTGAGGAATTCCGGCTCGGCACCGTGGGGACCGTCCACCGCGAAGGTGGCCGCGGCCACGATCCTCGGGCCGATGCGCAGGCCCGCCCGGGCCTCGGCATCCCAGCGGTGCTTGGCGGGAACCGCGCTGTCGCGATAGTCCGCACCGCCCTCATCGCCCATGTCCCGAACCGCCGTGACGCCATGGGCGATGAACAGCGGCAGGACGGTCTTCTCAGTGTGCGTGGCGGCAGCGCCGTTCGCCCGAACGTGGACATGCATATCCCACAGCCCAGGAATGAGATAGCGACCCTGGGCCTCTACCACCCGAGCGCCTGCGGGCAGCGCAACCTCCCCACTCCTGCCGACCGTCACGATGCGGCTGCGCTCCCACAGCACGGTCTGGTCGGCGTGCAGCTCACCGTTCTCGAGATCCACGACTGTGACGTGTTGAAGAACCGTCACGTCCGACTGCACAGCAAGAGAAGGCAGGCTCTGCAGAAGACCCAGAACGAACGCTGACCACATCATCACGGCCTGCGGCTGGCGCAGCCTCGCTCCCATGCATCCCTCTTTCAGCATCATCGGCAGTTCGAAAGGTACGGGTCCACGCAGCCTAGTCGTGCTGCCAGGGACGCGCGGGATTGACGGGAGGCAGAAAGATCATTGCATCGAACGAGGACTGCGCCTTCCAGCGCGCATGATCGGGCGCCGGGCCCGCTTCATTCGAGGCTTCTGCCACATAGGACGACCCGCCCTGCCTCCATGTCCCGATGGGGACATTCACGGGGGGCATGTTCCTCATGTCCAAATAGAACGCAGGGAAGCCCGCTATCCGATACAGAAGAGACAGAAACTGCTCCGGCCCTCCCTCACGGGGGTCCCAGCCACTCCATGAACCCCCGGCCAAGGCGAGTTGCCTTTCGATGGATGCGCGATCGTGAGGACTCGATGGATCCCACGCCGGCGCCGTTCCGATCTGCACATAGCGGCTCTGCAAAACCTCCCGAAGCCGTGGGCCGAACGAGTTGCTATCCGCGCTATTGTCCGAGTGGCCGTTGTGATAGAAAACAAACAAGCGCCCTTGCGGACCCTCGCTCTCCAGGGCCGCGAGGATATTGTCGGCCTCCTGCCATCCCGCAAGCGGCGCCACGCCGCCGGCCTGCAGCTGACGACGACGCCACGCATCGAGCTCGCCTGCCCGCACCGCGCTTCGCCATGCACGGCCGAAATCTTCCACGGAAGTCGCCCGGGTCCACTTGAGATGATTCGCCTTGAATGCGTTCACCAGATCGGCGAGTGCCGCCGTCATTTCATCCCTCTTTGCCTCCTTCAAATCAGCGTACTTTGCGCGTCCTGACCAGCTCACCCGGCTTTCAAGCCCATTCGCCAGCTTTGCATCGACGCGCCTCAGATAGCCCAACGCATATCTCAGGGAAATCGGCGCCGGATCCCCATCCTTTGCATCGTCCCAATCGCCGGTTCCCGCGTAGAATCGCAGCGGCCTGCCCGCTCGCCGGCTGCCGTTGTACTCGCGCATCCATTTCAGAAGACTGGCATTCTCTTCCCAGGCGGTCTTCGGATCTGTCCAGCAATAGACCGATGCCACGAGCTGCGGCGTCAGCTCGCCGCCATGCACGACGTAGTCGTCGACGGCGAACCCTCCGTAGAACATCGATTCCGTGAGGAGCGCCGTCACGCCGTGATGCCTGACCAGGTACTCGAACAGCCGATTCCGAAGCACCAGCATCTCGTGGCTGTTGTGGTAGCCCCCTTCTCCCAGAGCGATCACCCGCGTCTGTGGAGTGACCAGGCCCTCCAAAGCCGCGCGAAGATCGGCATCCCCCTCATCACTGGAATCGATCGCCTTCAAGGGGACTGCCCGCTCCTTGACCCAGGCGATCAGTTCGCGAGACTGGATGGCGGACTCCGGAGTGGCATCGACGGCTGCGTGAACCGGCAGGCTCGTGGCCAGCAGAAGTGCGTACGCGCGGGCCTTCCATAGCACTTATCGAGCCCTCACCCTGACCGCCCGGGTAAAGCTGCTTCCGGAATTGGAGGAGATCAACAGGGAATCGACGGTGCCTGAATAGCTCCGCTGGAACTCGAAGGCAACCCCCGCCTCACTGATGAAATGCGTGGCGTCCATGGGGTACAGGCGTCTCAGTTGACCGCCAGTGCGCCAGTGGAGCGCACCGCCCTGTTCAATGAACTCGTAACCGCTTTCGTCGTCCTGCCCATGGCGGAAACTGGCGATCGAGAAAGCATCCTCGATCGCGTAGACGCCTGACATCCCGCTCACTTCCTCGGGTGCAAGCTTGAAGCCCGGTATCTCCTGATGGGAGTCCATCTGCGCGGGCCAGCCCTCCGCCAGCGCGATGGCTCGGCGCACCTCGACGTACAGACTCGTTCCACGGGCGCCATTGGCACAGATCACCGCGCCGTCGCCCGTGGCCAGGTGCCCTTCGATCCATGCCTTGTAGGAATCGTTGGCCCCACCATGTGAGAAGCGGCGCTCCAATCCTTCCCCCTGGAGCGCAGGACCGAGGCCATAGTTGCTGCGGCCGACCTCGGTCATCATCTGGTGCGCGAGCCGGCCGCTGAGGAAACCGCCAGTTCCCTGGTACGACTGCATCAGCGCGATGACCAGCCTTGCCAAGTCGGACGGCGTGGTCCACAACCCCGACGCCGCCGTCTCGGGCATCGCCTCGTAGCCGCGCGGCAAGGCGCGCGGCTCTCCATCCGGACCGTGCGCTTTCGCAATGTTCCCGAACGCCTCCGGGACGGGGTTCTCATAGGTGCTGCGCTTCATCCCCAGCGGCTCGAGCAGATACCGGAGCGCAGCGGGCGCGAACGCATCGCCCGTCACCTCTTCCACCACCAGCTGCTCGACCGTGATGCCGCCGCCGGAATACTGGACCCGGGAGCCGGGCGTGAAGATCACTTCCACCTTCTCGTTCTTCGCCGGCGCCCTGCCGAGCAATGTGTCTACGGTCGTCGGCAGCGTCTCATCCGGCTGGTAGTCGGCGAAGCCATGCACGCTCAGGCCCGCCGTGTGCGACATCAGGCCGCGCAGCGTCACCGGCCGCACGAGGGTGTACGGGTTGTCCGGAATCTTCCAGCGGCTGAGGTAGCCGTTCACGTCGCGATCCAGATCGAGCTTGCCGGCATCCACCAGGCGCAACGCCAACGCCGCAGAACCCACCTTGCTCACCGAGCCCACGGAGAACATCGTCTCCGTATTGACTGGATCTTTCCCTCCCGCCTGCAGCACGCCGTAGCCCCTGGCCCATGCGACTTTGCCATGGCGGATGACGGCGACGCTCAGCCCCGGCACCTTCCAGTGCTCCATCCGCTCCTGAAGCTTCCAACGCTGTTCGGGCTCGCCTTGAATGCTGACCGCAGGCCGCAGCGACGTCTCGAACACGCGAATTCGCGCCAGCTCGCTCCGGGACACCCCGTCGGCGAGGCTCCGGGCCGGGGCGAAGCACCCTGCCGCCAGGAGAACCGCCAACAGCCCACTGCCGCTCGAGACAGCATGCACGAGACCACTTCTCTTCATGAGAGGCATCCGGACCGCGACGTCCGTCAGTCGAAGCTCTTGCGAACGCTGAGGTAATAGGTCGTCAGGCGCGGGTCGCCGAAACCGCTGAAGTAGTAGTTGCTGTACTGCGAAAGATCGAGCGGCGGCTTCTTGTTGAATACGTTCCGCACGCCGGCGCGCACTTGCAACCCGTGCAGCAGATTGGACAGGGATCCCCCGCCGCCTGCGGGCGAGGTCTCGAATTGATACCTCGCGGATAGGTCGTGATACATCTGATCGGGAACCCGACCGCCATTGCCCTGAGCCAGGAAACGGCCCGCACTGGCTTCAGAGTTCGGATCCGCAACGTAGTAGGAGCTGAAATAGCGCGTGGTCCATCCCAGTGTCCACTGCTGCCGACTCCACTCGACACCCAGGTTGCCCTTGAAATCCAGTGGAGTGTTGTTGACGGACGCCCAGCCCAGATAGTCGGTGACCGGCGCGGTCGGCGTGGTCTGCACGTCGAGCTGAGTCTCCCAGGTTCCCATGGCGAAGACCGAGAAGGTGCCCCATCGCGTGCTCGGCAGCGCGTAGTCGAACTGCACGTCGTAGGCTTGCAGCCTGGTGCCCGCCGCATTGATATCGGTGCTGTCGATGGCCGTGACCGGCCCCGCCCAGCCCGCCGGATCTCCGGGGAGGGCCGCACCTCGCGTCACTCGCCCGGGAAAGTATTCTTCGTTCTCCAGGATCTGCTGTTCCGACAGCGATACGATATTGCCCTTCTTTTTGATCCTGGTGTAGTCGACCGACAGTCGCAGGCCCTCGATCTGGCTCGGGGTGAGGATGAAGCCAGCGGACCAGGTCTTGGAGGTCTCCGACTTCAAATTTGGATTGCCTCCGTAGGTCGGGGTATACGTGCCCACTGCGGAATTACCCCGGCGCGGATCGGTGAGGCCGTTGCCGCCGATCACGGGAGAATCGACGAATGAAGCCGTCAGCTGACTGATGTCCGGCGGCAGGAATCCCGTACCGTAGCTGGCACGCAGAGCAAGGCTCTTGCCGGGCTTGAATCGCAGCGCAACGAGGGGGCTGAATTCCTCGGTGGTGCTGTGAGTGAAGTCGAACGACTGGGAGGAGCACTGGGAAGTCTCACAATAGATAAAGGTGCCATTGGTGCTTTGATACCGGTCATAGCGCCCGGCCACCTGCAACTCCAGCTCATCCGCCCAGGCAACGTTGCTGCGCTGCGAAAGGAGCGGCACTCTCAGCTCCAGGTAGGCGCTGTCGATCGATCGCTTGCGCTCGGGGAAAAGCAGCTGATACTGGGATACGATCTGCTGGGTACTTCCTCCAAATTTCGAATCCTGCTGCTCCAGCAACAATGACAGCTGCGGCCGCCCGGCCGGCAATGAACCGATCGGGCCGCTGAGCCGCAGAGCCGGATTCCGGGTCGTAACCCGGATGGGTTCCTGCAGGAATGTATAGGGGCTGCCGATATATCCGGATGGATCTATCCCCTGGGAGTCGAAATCACGCAGCACGTCGATGCTGCCGTCGGCGACTGCCGCATAGAAATCCGTCGCGGGGGAGGGAAAGCTCGGATAGGTATGTTCGACGCTGTACCTCGACCTGGATAGCGTGTAATCGACGGAAGAGACCCAGTCCGGCAACTGGAAGACGAAGCCCGCTCCATAGCGTTCGTAACCGCTCTTGCTCTCGACTTTTCCACCGAGCTGCTTCGTGGTCCAGGCGATGTAGATGTCCTGCTGGAAAGGGTTGCTGGGCGCATCGGCCGGGATGCTTCCGGGCAGGCTCACCCCACGACCCGAATTCGCAACGGAGTCATTCACCGATTGCGAGATCTCCAGGAATCCCTTGATACGATCGCTGAACTCGTGACGGAGGGAGCCACTGACATACGTGGCCGCCGGGCCGCCCCCCGCGATGACTCCATTCGCTCCTTGTACCGAACTGTTGCTCCCGGCGAGGCCGAGATTGTACGTGCCCGCATTGCCCAGCAATGCAGCACCGCCGTCGGAGGAAAACCCACCGTACGTGGTAGGCACGGAGGTGAAACTGGCGTTCAACGGCGTTCCGTCATCCAGGGTCAGGTCCTCACCGGAGCTGCTGCGGATATTGGTTCCCGCACCCTGGAAGATGTAGATCAAATCAGGGTTTCTGGCGAGAATGGCCTTTCTGCCTCGCAGCACGAAGTCCCGCTCGCTGTTGCGCAACGGATTGCTCTCGGTATAGCTGCCGGTCAGCGATACGCTGGTCTTCCCCTCCGACAGGGTGAACGCGGTCGACAGATCGATGCGCTTGATGGCCGAATCGCCATCGAAACCGTTGTCATAGGTCATCGCGGCCTGCGTTCCCACGTAGTCGCGGCGCATCACGATATTGACCACGCCCCCGGTCGCCGAGCCGCCGTAGATGGCCGAGGCCGTGGACGGCAACACCTCGATCCGCTCGATGGCCTCCAGCGGGATGCCGTTGATGTCGGCCTGACCGGCCTGGTCGCCGGTCGATGTGCTCGCGGCACGGCGCCCGTCGATCAGGATCAGCGTCTGGTTCTGGCCCAGGCCGCGCAGATTCACGTTGCTGAGATTCCCCATGTACATGTCGGCCTGCTTGGTGGGCGCGCGTGCCGCATTCATCGGCAGGCGGGTTCGCAGGAAATCATCCACGCTGGTGGCGCCCGAACGCTCGATGCTTTCGTGATCGAACACGACGTACGGCTGGGTATCGTCCCGGGTTCGCTCGATGTCCACATTGAGAGACCGACTACCCTTCACGAGGACTTCCGGAATGCCCTTCGCCTCGATTTCCTCTCCTTTCCCTGCCGGTTCGCTTTCAGGGCTCGACTCTGAGGTCACCCCGCCTTCGGCTTGCGCCACCCGCATCTTTCCAGCGGTTTCCGCCCGGGTGACATCCTCCCCTTCCTTGACCAGCGCGATCGACCGCTCTCCCACGTACCGTGCCTTGAGCCCGCTCTGCGCCAGCAGAACCCTGAGCCCCTCCTCCGTAGAAAGATTGCCGGCGACCGGATTCAATCTGGCGTTCTCGACGTTGTCACCGTCGACCAGGATCTGGACTTTGGCCTGGGCCGCGAACTCGCGAATCGCCGCGCGCGCCTCGGTCGCCGGCACGTCGAACCGATGCTGCTCGGCGGCGAAAGCCGGAGGCACGCTCGCCGAAGCCAGACCCGCAGCCAGGAGTACGGCGATCACGTGAGACCGGACGCGATTGGAAACCTGCATTGAATTCGTCCCCGCATGGCGCATCGGAACGTGCGCGTTGAACATGGGGATGAACGAGCGACGGGTTTCACCCAGTCCACCGGCAGGCGCTACTTGAGGTGGATGACGTCGGCTTCGGGGATGCTCTGCGCCCGCAGCGCAATGGCAACGGTCGCAGCGAAATTTTCCGGATCGTCGGCGCGGAAGAGACCCACGATGGGCCGTGCGGCGAGATCCGGGCTGTCGATCACGATGTGCCGACGATTGTGGCGGTTCATTTCGGTGACGGCATAGGACAGCGTCTCGCCGTCGAATCCCACCATGCCTTCGCGCCAGGCGAGCCGCTGCTCGGCCTGGGCAGGCGCTACCGGCGTCACTTCGACCCTGCGGACCTGCGTGACGGTGGCCTGTTCGTTCACGCCGATGCGCTTTGGCGTGGAGTCCTTCTGGCCGAGGTCGATCAACTCGACCAGCCCCTCGGTGACGGTGACGTTCACCTGCCGATCGATCGCACGCACGGAAAACACCGTGCCGAGCGCTCGAATCGACACGTTTCCGGCACGGACGATGAAAGGACGGGCGGGATCCTTCGCGACCTCGAAGAGGCCCTCCCCTTCATCCAGACGAATCTCACGATGCGATTCGTCCATCCGCACGGTCACGCGAGTGGCGGTATTCAGCATCATGCTGGAGCCATCCTGCAGTCGCACACGCCGGATCTCTCCGACGTCACTGCTGTAGACGCTCGGCCGGAAGGCGTGAGCCCACCACGCAGCAGCGCCCACCGTCAGCGCAACGACGGCTGCTGCGATTCGCAGCATCGACGTGCGGGACATCCGGGGCTTCGAGGGCGTCTCCTCGACGGGTCGTCCGGCGGCCAGCGCGCCAATCCGGTCGAGATCGAGCCAGATCGCCTGAGCGCGCAGCAAAGCACCCGGGTGGCGCGAATCCGCCGCCAGCCACTCATCCAGCGCGCGCCGATCTTCCGCAGACAAAGGCCCGGCGTGCAACCGGACGGCCCATTCCGCGGACTGCTCGTCAATCCGTTGACTGGATATCATGTCGATCGGCTCTCTTGGCGGGTTGGAAGTCACTGCCCTCTTCGTTCATCGCGCGCATCACTCGCGCAAGGGCCGTGGCGAGATGCTTCTCCACCGTTTTTTTGCTGATCTCCATGGCCACGGCAATATCCTGGACGCTGAGCCCGCGGAATTTCTGCATTTCGAAGGCGCGCCGGCATTGCTCCGGCAACGCTCGCACGACTGATTCGAGCCTCTCGAGCTCCTGGCGGGCGCCGACCCTGCGTTCGAGGCCGGGCTCCTCGCTGGGGATGCGCAGCGCCTCGATCTCCCCCAGCCGCTCCATGGGGACGATGCGGGCGTGACGGGTCTGTTCGTTCAGGAGATTGCGGATCACGGTGAAGAGGTAGCTGCGCCCGTTCGCGATTCGACCGAGGTCGCCATGGTAGAGACGGCTGTAGGCCTCCTGGATGAGGTCGTCGACGTCCGGTGCGGACAGACTGCGGACGTAGTGACGCAGCCAGCCGCGCACCTCCCCTTCGTAGGGAAGGATGTTGGCGATGACCCAGTGATGGCGGGCGCGATGATCCAACGGGATCCCGGATTCAGTTCGGCTCAGGAGTGGGGATGAACGACGAGGCGGAAACCCTACCTGCGACCGCAGCCGGAGCCTGTCACGATTCCGGCCGGGCGCCATCGGCCTCCGCGTTGGCGTCGCCCGCCTCCGCACCGACCGATGCCGTCTGCGGCCGCAACGACGCGGTATCGACCGTGGACGGATTGTCCCGCAGCTTCACGTAGATGCGGCCTTCGCTCGGATGCGGAATCGGCAGCGCGCCGCCGGTGAACCCCTCGGGCACCTGCACCGGACGCTCGAACTGCGGATCGATGGACAGCGAGTGGATCAGGAACAGGCGGGATCCCGAGAGCTTGCAGGCGAACTCCGGATTCGCGGGGCACTCGAGCGCTTCGAGCACGGGCAGGCGCACCAGCACGGCGAGCGGCTGCCATTCGCCGGCGACCCCGCTGGACACCACGCGGAACCGCAACGGCCCGAACGCCGAAGGGCCGAACGCCTTCGAGGGGTCCATCGTCGCCACGGCCACGTTGCGATCCACCAGGGTCAGGCCGCCGTTCGCGAACGTCAACGTCGTTTTGACCGACTCGTCGCCCGTGGCGACCTCGACCGTCTCCTCACGCGAGAAGCTGCCGGGAGACTGCGAGCGCAACGAGAAAGTCAGCGTCGCCTCGTGCGGCAGCTCGTCGGAATTGGCGAGCTCGATGTTGCTCCTGGCCACGGCAGGTGAAGGCAGCACGTTCTTGCCGATCAACCGGGCGCTCGGCCGGGGCGTGTCCACGAAGGCGCTCACTTTCAACACCCGGCCGTCGGCCAGGGTGACTTGCGCCTTCGGGCGCTTGCCCTGAGTCAGGCTCCCGGCACCCGCGGGATCCTGCATCGACATGACGAGCTCGTCCCCTGCCGAAGCGGTGGAGAGGCTCGCGGGCGCGAACTCGATGCCTTCCATCGACAGGCGTGCGACTTCATCCAGCCGGCTGCCGCGCAGCACTCCGGAACGGTCTCCGGCATGAATGGTGAATTTCTCCACGCGCGCGAGCTCCGCGAATGCATGCAGCGGCACGGACTGAGCCTGGGCCAGCCCGTACTGATGGATCGCCACGGTGAGCAGGCCCGGCTGCGCCTCCTTGAGCGGGAGTTTGATCTCGATCTGGTCGGGGGCCACGATCTTCCATTCGGCCTTGATGTCCTCCTCCCCCGGCCCCCTGAGGAAGACGTCGCTGACGCAGCCGACGCTCGGCGCCTGCAGGTTCACCTTGCCTTCGCGGCCGACGATCAACGAATCGCTCTCCGTCGCCAGGGTTTTCCAGACCTGCGGGCGCGCGTTCACGAGCTCGAAGCTCGGCCCCTCGTAGGGCTCGAATCCCCATTGCCCGTGCAGGGTGCCCCGCATGCGCTCGCCAAAGGCGATGGAGCGCAGCTCCGAGGTGTCGACGACGTAACCGCCCTGCTGCGCGTCCGCGCGTGCGGGCACATCGAGACTGTTGCCCGCCGCGTCCGTGAAGCGGAGCTTCATGTCGTGCGCGTAAGCGGTGGAGAAGACCAGCGGCGCCCCTTCGACGGGCAGCACGAGCGGGGTCTTGCGGGCGCACAGGACCGCATCCGGATCGACCGGACGGATGGGCGGCGGCTGGTTCTGCTCCACGGAAGGCAGCGCGGACACGAGCACCGATTTGGGATTCTGGAACGACGGCGGCGTGTTCAGCATCAGGGCGAGCCGGTCCCGGTACTGCGCCGCGAGCGCAGGGATGTACTGGAACCGCGCGGTATGGAACGAGCTCAGGATGCGACCGATGTCCAGCACCGAAGCGATGTAGGGGCTGTAGTAGCCATAGTTGAGCTGCGGCGTGAAGCTCGCCTGCATGGCGAGGTCGCGCACGGGACCGCTCGTCAGGGTCTCGACGATCGAGGCGCTGTGGCCGTCGTTGAGGATGAGCGACTCGCGGCCCTGGATCAGGCAGGGCAGCTGCAGGTCGGGAATCTTGTCGAAGCATTTCTGATCGACGCTGATGGCAAGGCTGCGCGCGAGCAGCGGCACGGTGTCCTTGATGCGCTGCGGACTCACGGTGTTGAGCGAGCGGATCGAGGCGAGATAGCTCTCCAGGCGCGAGCGATCGAGCGTCGCCTGGTTGAGATCCTGCGAGGCGCGCACGAACGCTCCCGGGCGACCGCTCACCGCATCCATCAAAGTACGGAAGTCCCCTCCGGTGACGGGCGCCAGGAATACCAGCACCTGCCGGGCGCCTTCGGGCACGACGACCTCGAGGCCATTTCGGGCACACGCGCTTCTTTTCGCGGTGCTGCAGCGGAAGAACCAGTCCTCCGGCGGCGGGTTCGTGGCACCGCGCAGGAAAGCCGCGACCAGCAGGTAAGGCACGGACTGGGTCGCCGGCAGCTCGGCCTTGATCCACAGGCGATCGCCCTGCGCGAGGCTCGGCACCTGGGACAGCGGAAGCGTTTTCGTCCCGCGCGTGACGCGCGCCGCGAGCTCGGGCCCGACGAGGTCGAAGGGCGCAGGCTCGGCGTGCGCCGCGGTGGCGATCCAGGCCGATGCGATCCCGACGATGACGAGGCGAATCGATTTCATGTTCCCGGACGGCCGCCGATCAAGCCGCGGTCGAAGGCCTCGGTCGCTTGGCGAGCGCCCGGAACGCCTCCACGATGCGCGAGATATCCTCATCGCTGTGCGCGGCGGACAGGCTGATGCGCACGATGCTCAGGCCTGCCGGCGTGGCTGGCGGCACCATCACGTTCGTGTAGACGCCCGCATCCATCAATCCCCGCCAGTGCGCGATGGCATCTGCGCGCTCGGTGAACACCAGCGCGAGCACCGGCCCGGGCATGGGTGAGCCGGTGCGATATCCCAGCCGCGTCAGCTCCGAATGCAGCCGCTCCGCGTGGCGCCACAACGTTTCGCGCAGCGCATGCCCTTCGAGCACGCGATTCAGCGCCTGCCGCGTCGCCGCGATGACCGGCGGCGGCGGCGAAGCCGTGAAAATGTAGGGCCGGCTCGCCAGGCGCAGCAGCTCCACGTCGGCATGCCGGCTCACGCAGAACCCGCCGATCCCACCCAGGCTCTTGGAAAACGTGCCGACGACGAAGTCCACGCGGCCGAGCAGATCCAGCTCTTCGCAGATACCGAGCCCGCGACGGCCGAAGATGCCGAACGAGTGCGCTTCGTCCACCACGATCCACGCGCCGTGCTTCTCTTTCACCTCGACGATCTCGCGCAGCGGCGCGCGGTCCCCGAGCGTGCTGTAGAGGCTTTCCACCACCACGAGCGTGCGCCGCGCGCCTTCCCCAAGCCGCTCCAGTCGGCGGTCGAGATTCTCCGGATCGTTGTGCCGGAAGCGGATGGTGCTCGCCGCGCTCAGCTTGCAGGCATCGTGGATGCTGGCGTGGCTGTCCGCATCCACGAGCAGGTAGTCGTCCTGCCCGGCGAGCGCCGAGACGGTGCCCAGATTGGCCTGATAGCCGGTCGAGAAGACGATGCCCGCCGGCCACCCGAACGCATCGGCCAGCGCGCGCTCCAGGCCCCGATGGTCCGCGTAGTTGCCGCTCGCCATGCGCGAGCCGGTGGTGCCCGTGCCCAGCGACCGGATGGCCTCGATGGCCGCCTCACGGCATGAATCGTCGAAGGTGAGGCCGAGATAATTGTTGGTGCCGGCGAGCAGCACGCGGCGCCCGCCGATGGTCGCCTCGGTGGGCGAATGCACCTGGTCCATGGGCGTAGCCACGGGCGGAAGCTCGCCAGCGCCGCCGAGCGCGGCTCTCAGCGCTCGCAGCGGTGCGAACTTGTCGAGCAGCGTCAAGCGGGATCGGCCAGCCGCCGGATGCCCGCGCACAGTTGATCCAGCGTGCGGGCTTCGGCGATGGTGGAGATGGGAATGGAGATGTCGAGGCGGTCCTCGATCTCCATGATGAAGTCCATGACCTGGGCGGAATCCATGCCCAGCTCGCTCGCGAGGCTCGCGCCGCCGTCGATGGCGCCGGCATCCGGATACGCCACCTGCAACGCTTCGCGGACGACCCGCTCGACCCTTCCGTCTTCTTCGGTCATGAAGGTCGGAATGATGAACGGGTTCGCGAAAGCTGGCTAGCTAGGCGGCGCGTCTGCGACGGCTGCCGTCGCTCAGCAGGATGCGGCCCGGGCGGGCGCCCACGACGCGGTCCTCGCTGTGACGCTCGAGGAATTCCTTGCGGGCGGTGCTGCGCGAAAGCTTGCCCGAGGACGTGCGCGGCAGCGTGTGCGGCGGCACGAGCTCGATGAGGCACTGGATGCCGAATTCCGCGGCGATGGCGTCATGCAGGCGGTCGACCAGCGAGGCGAGCACCGTCTGGTCCGATTCCCGGCACTGCACGACCAGTACGGCGACCTCGGTGCCGTCCGGCCCGGGCACGGAGAAGGCGGACGCGTCGGTCGGGCGCACTTCCGGCTCGAGCTCGGCGAGGTGCTCGAGGTCCTGCGGCCAGATGTTGCGGCCGTTGATGATGAGGAGATCCTTGGCACGGCCCGTGATGTGCAGCGAGCCGTTCGCGAGATAACCGAGATCCCCGGTGTCCAGCCAGCCATCCTCCGACAGCACCTTCTCCGTGGCCTCGGGGTTGGCGAAATAGCCAGACATCACGCTAGGGCTGCGCAGGTGGACGCGGCCCACGCGACGCTCGCCGAGAATGCCGCCATTCTCGTCACGCACCTCGACCTCGAAGTCGGGCAGCGGCTTGCCGCAGTTGATGAACCCCTTGCGGCGCGCGGTGGAATCGTCGGAGAGCGGCTGGGCATCGCCGGATTGCGCGACGAGCTCGCCGTCGACGAAGTCGATCTGCGGGCCACCGCCCACGGGCGAGAAGCTGACCGCGAGAGTGCACTCCGCCATGCCGTAGCACGGCAGGAAGGCGCTGGCCTTGAAGCCGGAGGGCGCGAGCGCTTCGGCGAACGTATACAGCCACTCGGGGTGGATCATCTCCGCGCCGACGCCGGCGACGCGCCAAGCCGAGAGGTCCAGCGAGGCGGCATCCCCCTCGCCCACGCGGCGCGCGCAGAGCGCATAGCCGAAAGGCGGGCTGAACGAGATGGTGCTGCGATTCTGGGACATGAGCTTGAGCCACAGGCGCGGCCGCATGGCGAACTCGCGCGAGCCCAGGAAGTCGCAGGAGCGCTGGGTCGCGACGCAGCCCAGCACCATGCCCACCAGCCCCATGTCGTGGTAGTACGGCAGCCAGGAGAAAGAACCGGTCGTCCAGCGTGAGCTTGAAGCCGTGATTGAAGATGCGCTCGAGGTTATGCAGCGCAGAGGACTGGGTGATCATCGTGCCGCGCGGGAAGCGCGTGCTGCCCGAGGTGTACTGCATGTACGCGAGCTCGTCCGTGCGGGGCGGCAGGGGCAGCTCCCCGGCATCCGGCATTGCCATGAAGTCGGCCATGGTGCCGGCCAGCTGCAGCGGCAGGCCCTTGGCGGCCTCCTGCAGCAGCTCGAAGAACTCGACGGGCGCGAACGCGGCGCCGGCCTGGCAATCCACGAGCATCTGGCGCAGATGCCGGACATAGGCCTCATGGCCACCCAGATGGATGGCGGCCGGCAGCGGCACGGGCACGAGTGCCGCGTACTGGCAGGCGTAGAACATCACCACGAAATCGGGATGGGTGTGCGCTACCAGCGCGACCCGGCTGCCCCGGCCCAGCGCCTGGAGCCGGCGCGCGAGCACGCGCGCCTTATCGCGCAGCTCCCGGTAAGGAAGGGCGGTGTCGAGCCCGCCGCGGCCGTCGTAGTAGTTGAACCCGGTGTCGCCGGAAGCAGCGTAATCGAGGGCCTCCGGCAGCGTGGAGAAGTCCGCGCAACGAAGGGGGATTCCACTGGCTGTCGGTGTCAGTTCGTTGTGTAAGACCAAGTTACCGTCCAATCGCGACCCCAGGTCCGCTCCCTACAACGGACTTGGCCGTTGATAAATTTAATGTTGCCGGAGCGCTAACGCAATTTCTTTGCAACATGGGATAAGTCCGCAAGCCTGCCACAGAACCCCTCGTCACGGCATCGGGGCACCCGCAAGGGCGGCGAAGGTACCCCCAAAGCCCCTCCTCTGGCCACAACCACCCCCGGCACGTAGGTACACTTCGCGCTCCTCACAGGGGCGGGCGGGTAGCGTGACGAGCGGGGCGAATCAGTACAAGGCCATCATTCTCAGTGCGGGCCAGGGCAGCCGTCTCCTGCCGATGACCGAGGATTTGCCCAAGTGTCTGCTCGACCTCGCCGGCCGCAGCATGCTCGAGTGGCAGCTTAGAGGCCTGGCGGCGGCAGGCGTTCACGAGGCCGTGGTGATCACGGGCTTCCGGACGGAGCTCGTCGAGCAGACGCTGGAGCGCATCGCGCCCGCGCAGATGAAGGTCAGGACGCTCTTCAACCCCTTCTACAAGGTGGCGGACAACCTCGCGAGCTGCTGGATGGCCCGTGCGGAGCTGGCCGGCCCCTCGCTCATCCTGAACGGCGACACGCTGTTCGAGCCGGAGATCGCCCGCCGGCTGCTCGCGGCACCCAGGGCGCCGATCACGGTGACGATCGACCGCAAGCCGGCCTATGACGACGACGACATGAAGGTGGTGACGGCGGGAGACCGCCTGATGGCCATCGGAAAGAAGCTGCAGAAGGCGCAAGTGACCGGGGAGTCCATCGGCTTCCTGAGGTTCGAGCCGGCCGGTGCAGCCGCCTTCACGGCCGAGCTCGAGCGGACCCTGCGTACCCGGGAGGGCGTCGGGCTCTGGTATTTGTCGGCGATTCATAGCCTTGCGGGTGCGGGGACGGATGTGAGGGTGGCCTCGATCGAGGGCCTGGGCTGGGGAGAGCTCGATTTTCCGGTCGACCTCGAGCGCTGCCGGGCCATTGCGGCCGGGTGGATGGCATCTGCCGTGACCCGTGCGGCGAGCTAGCCGGCGAGGCGACGGACCAGTTCCAGGTCTGCGGGCTTGTCGACGTCGATGGCGGCTCGGCCGTCGGTGAGCAGCGTAGCCGTGAGGCGCGTGCCGGAAAGCGTGCCCAGCCGGTCCAAAGCCTCCCGCAGACTCAGGCGCCCCAAGGCATAACGCAGCGCATAGGAAACTCCGAGCCGCCGGAGCATCGAAAGCGGCCGCTTTCGCCGGGCCTCGATCTCCTGCCACAGGCGCACGACGCCGGTCGCAGCCGGCCGACTCAGCAGGAACAGGTTGCAGCCGGAATAATCGCCGTCACTGAAGCGCAGGTAAGTGCGCTGGGTTTCCGGCGCCGCCGCACTCACCACCTCGCGCCGCGCCAGCCCCACGACTACGTCTGTGTCAGCCGCAGTGCCAGCGGCGAGAAACTCCTCCACCCATTGCGGCGCGAGCAAGGCGTGATCGGCAGTCGTCACGAGGAGCGGAGTGCCTTCCGCCTGCAGGCATGCGGCAACGCTCGCACTCGGACCGGACGCCGCCACCATGGATACCACCGGCTTGCCGACAGTAGGTAGCATCGCCACCAGCTCCGGCCGCTCGATGGCCACGACGATGCGCCCGATCTGTGGCGAAGCCGCCAGCGCAACCACTACCCTCTCCAGCATGGTGCGCCCGCCGATCTCGATGAGCGCCTTGTGCGTCACACCGGCATGGGCGGCGAGCGGATCCCCGCCGGGCCGGCTGCCGGCAAGGACCAGTGCGGTGAGGCTCATCGGCATGCTCACCCAGGTCGAGTTGTGCGGGCCGGTACGGTTGCCGCCACCCGCATCACGCCTCCCGCCGCCGATGCGCAGACGAAAGGAATCCCAGCCACAACGTGCGCCAGGCGTGCCATGCGAACGTGAGGCCCTGCCATGCCGTGACGATGATGAATCCGGCCGGACCAGCGCCCACGAGCAGAGCGAGCGCCATGATGGTCATGGTGATGTTGCGGCGGGCGATGACGCTGCGGACGCGCTCGTCCAGCGGAGTGGATGCGTGCAGGGCGTGGCCCATGCGCGCCCTGCCGATGCCGAGCACGATGCGGTCCGCGAAATAGAAGACGATGAGCCAGACGGCTGCCTGGTATAGCGGGTCTTCCCAGCTGCGGCCCCCCAGCCCCCACGCCCACGCGAAGTACCAGAACGGCGGATGCACCTGATCCAGGCCATGGTCGAGCACGTTGCCGATGGCGGAATCCGTGAGAGTGAGACGCGCGAGCTTGCCGTCGACGCTATCCAGCACGCTCATGACGTATGCGCACACGAAACCGGCGACCCAATGCGCGCCGGCGAAGAGCGGAACCGCAGCGAACGCGAGAATGATGGACAACACGGTGACGGTGTTCGGATGGATACGCCAGCGCACGCAGAAGCGCACGGCCGGCCAGACGAGCGGCGGGTACACGTGCGAGGTGAGGAAATCGGTGGAGCCCTTGTAGTTGTCCAGGAACATCTTGCGCTCGAGCTGGCGGCGACTGGCTGCGTCGTCCACGCGATAGATCCAATAAGGCAGCGAGCGGCGCAGCTTGTCGATGTAGGCGGGGAAGGAGTGTTCGTCGAGCGGTGCGATGACGCCTTGTGCCAGCAGCGCGTCGGCGACAGCGGCGAGATCCGTGGCGTCCTGTGGAATGGCGACGCTGGTAGCCGCATCAACGACGTCGGACGAAATGGCGCTGGCAAAAGTGTGTGCCGGCAAGTGCGTCTGCGAACTTGCATCAAGCCGCATGGCCACTGCGCGGCCAACGCCCTCACCCCGCGAAGCGACGCAGGGCGCCTCGACCTTGCCGAGGAATTGAATCAGCCGCGGATCGATCACGGTCGCGCCATCGACGGCGACCAGGTGCGGCATTTTGGCGAGCGCGCGCTTCAGCCGCGTGACGAGCGGCGCCGCATCGGCATCGATCTGCGCACCTGGCCAGTTCGCCGTCGCGGCGCCCGGCCCGGAGATCACCACTCTGGCGGCGGTCTTGCCGATGCTGCGCCGCAGGCGCTCGAGCGGCGCGAGGCCGAACAGGCTTTCGGCGCGCGCCAGCCCGCTCGTGTCGATCCAGAGCACCGGGACGGGTTCGGTCGCGCCGGATCCGGAGCCGGGCATGCCGGGTCTGGACGTCATATCCGGTCGTAGGAATGCAGTTGCACGAGGCCGATCAGGGTGAACAGCGCCGGGGCCGCCACCGCCGCCCACACGGCCGGCAGCTTTCCGCTGGTGCCGAGCGCCGACATGATGCCGTCGCACAGCAGGAATCCCAGGCCCAGGGCCAGGGCGAGCAGCAATCGGCCCCCGCCGCCGCCCCGCTCCAGCGTGGTGGCCGGAGCCAGCGCGAGCAACAACATGATGAAGAGTCCCAGTGGTGCGGTGAACGAGCGCAGCAGCACGGTCTGGTAATAGCTCAGCGGCTGTCCCCCGACGCGCTCGCCCACGATGACGTCGACCAGCATCATACTCGACAGGTGCGGTTGCGCGACGTCGAGCTGCATGACGTCTTCGGGCCGCAGGTTCGCCTTCCACGCGCGCTGCGCCTCCTTCGCCCGCGCTGCGCCTTCGGGAGCGACGCGCAGATCCTCGATGCCCTCGAGCGACCATTCGCTACCGACCCATCTGGCGTCGCGGGCGTGCGTGCGCAGCGTCAACGTGCCATCGGCTCCGCGCTCATAGATGCGCAGGCCCTGAAGATGCCGGCCGTTGGGGCTCGTGCGCTCGATCGAAACGGGCCCCGCGCTGGTGTGCACCCAGCGCGGATCGGAAACGGTGCGCTCGGGCGGCGCGTGATCGTCCCACCACTTTGAGGTTCGACTCGGTCAGGGGCACGATGCCCTGCGTCAGCGCGAGCTGCAGCACCGCGAAGAGCAGCGGCACCGGCAGCAGATGGCGCAGCAGGCGAGACATGCTCACGCCCGCCGAACGCAGGGCCGTGATCTCGTGGCTCCGCGCCATCGCGAAGAAAGTGGACATGGCGCCGAGCAGCACGGCGAGCGGCAGAGCGACCACCAGCTCCGCCGGCAGGCGCAGCAACGCGTACCGCACGATGCCGGAAAACCCGAGATCGCGATCCAGGATGTCCGTGGTGACGTCGAGCAGCTCGAGCAGTTGCATGAGGCCCGCAAGCACGGCGAGCGTCCCCAGCATCTGCCCTGCGACGCGACGGCGCAGATAGCACCCGAGCACCCGCCTCACGCCGTATCCTTCTTCCGCTTGCGGCCGATGCCTTCGAGCTTCGATTCGATGGCGCTGACCGCCCGCACCACCGGATTGTCGCCGGGCCACTTGAGGCTGCTGCGGAAAAGCCAGATGCCCAGCACGCCGAACAGCGCGTAAGGCGTCCACACCGCCACGGGCGCGAAGGCCCGCCCGCTTTCGGCAAGGCTCTCGCCGAGCTGCAACGCCTGATTCAGCCCCAGCAGCGCGAGTGCCGCGAACACGACGCCCGGCGCGCGACGGCCCCGCTTCGCCGCCATGCCGAGCGGCAACGCAAGCAGCGGCAGCAACGGCGGCAATACGGTTCGCGCGAGTCGCCCATGCAGCTCGCCGGCCCGCTCGTGCGCCACGACCTTGGGATCTTCCATTTCGCTCACCGGCGTTCCCTTCCAGA
The DNA here is from genome assembly GCA_044225565.1 of Steroidobacteraceae bacterium. Classification (GTDB taxonomy): domain Bacteria; phylum Pseudomonadota; class Gammaproteobacteria; order Steroidobacterales; family Steroidobacteraceae; genus CAVXAE01. The sequence continues at coordinate 20,182 of JBGAIL010000056.1, forward strand.
GCTCGGGAATCGTGAGCTCACGCACCGATTCGCCGCGGGCGCGGAATGGAGGCGGGGCCGGCGTGAAGTCGCCATCGATGCGGCCCTGAGCAAAGCGAACCGTGGACACGCTGCCATCCGGCTTGTCGCGGACGATGAGTCCGTTCTCGAGCTCGAGCAGCAGCCGCGTGCCCTCCGGAACGAGGCGCCCTCGCTGCGCGGTGATGATCTCCTCGCCGGCATTCGTCTTGCCGGCGCCGGCCGCGCCCGGGCCAGCCTCTGCGGCGCCCGCTTCGCCGCGACGCTCGACGAACACGCCCTGCAGCTGGCGGCCATCGGGCCCGACCGAATCCGCGCTCATCGTGAAGCCATGCACGGCACTGACGAAACGGTTGTCCTCCACCCGCGCGTTCCAGCCCGCCTGCAGCGCATTGTGGGTGGCTACGTGATAGCCGTATCGCGACAGCGGCTGCAGATACCCGAACAGATAGAAATTGAAGGCGGTGAGCAGCACTGCGACACCGAAAAACGGCACGGCCACGCGAGTGATGGACCGCCCCGTCGCGAGCATGACGTCGAGCTCGTTGTCGTCGCCGGAGCGCGCTACGGCCATGAAGATGGCGGCGAAGAAAGCCGTCGGCACCGCGAGGCCCAGATAGTGCGGCACCAGCGTCGCCGCCATCTCCAGCACCACCGAAATGGCAGCCCCGCTCGCGGCCGCCATGTCGAACAGGCGCAGCAGCCGTTCCAGCAGTTGCGCCAGCAGCAGCACGCCGAGCGACAGCGCCAGTGGCCCCGCGAGCGATTGCAGCGTGTACCAATCGAGACGATCGGGAAGCAGGCGCCGCAGCGTGGGCACGATCGATCAGCCTCCGGCGTTCGCCCAGGCTTTGCGCAGGCGCTCGAGCAAGGCCTCGCGCGCTTCGGAGTCCGGCGTCACCGCAGGTTCCAGCATCGGCACGGCCGGCCAACCCGCGTCCCGATATTCCACGCCGGCGAAATTCCGGGGGCTGGAATAGCGCGGGATCACGTGAAAGTGCACGTCCGGGTCGACCATCATCAGCATCAGGTAGTTGATGCGCTCGTAGGCGACCACTTCACGCAGCATGGCTTCGACGCGGCTCACGACGCCCTGCAGCTCGGCGAAGGCTTCGACGCTCACCGCCGAGAAGGCCTGAACGGGCTCGCGGCAGACGAGCACCAGCGAGCCCAGCGTGGGTTGCTTCGGGCGCAGCAGCACCGTCCAGCGCGCGGTCTGCGCGATGCGCGAGCCGGGGTCGCCGAACTTGGTTTCGGTGGCATTGGCCATGATTGCGGAGCTCCCTGCCTTGCGGTCTTTCGGTGCCGTCATTCTATGCCGGCGCGGGGGAGGCAGAGCTCATAGCGCGCGGCATCGACGAAGGCTGCGTCCGCTACCGACCATTGCCGCACCAGCACGTCGGCCCGCCAAGGCTGGCCGGCGGCCGGCAGGGTGACGTAATGCCAGCGTGCCCCTTCGTCGTGGGGGCTGGGCAGCGCCGAGGAAGACGGCACGCAAACGCAGGGAATGGGACCACGAGGGCCGGAGACGGAATCGAGGCGCGCGTCGCGTGCATGACCGTGAAGCACCAGCTCCGCACCGACGCGCTCCAGCACAGCGCGCAGTGCGGCTCGATCCGCCAGGGCCTTGCGCCGGCTGACGGCGTGATCCGCCACCGGATGATGCAGCATCACGATGCGCAGCCGGGCCGCCGCGGCCTCGGCTGCGAGAATGGATTCCAGGCGCTCGAGCTGCCGATGGCCCAGGCGACCCGAAGCCAGCAGCGGTGCGGTGGGCACGGCCGAGTTGAGGCCGATGAACGCCACGCCGTCGCGACGATGCACGTACGGCCAGTCTCCGCCGGAGCGGGCCCAGGCCTGCCAGAGGCCGAGGCCTTCGGCCTCCGCCACAGATACCAGCGCGTCGTGGTTGCCGGGCACCAGGCTGAGCCGCCCGGGCGGGGCCAGCGCTTCGAGCCACACCGCAGCGCGGCGGAACTCCTCGGGCAGCGAAAAATTGGTGACGTCGCCCGTGATGACGAGGTGATCCGGGCGGTGCGCACCGAGGTCGGCCACCGGCGCCTCGAGGATCTCCGGGCGCTGCAGGTGCCGCCGCCGCCGCCAGGACCAGGCACTCAGCTGCCGCTTGGAGAGACGCTGCGCGGGCGCGAGGCGCGGATCGAACGGCAGATGCAGGTCCGAGATGTGCGCAAACGTAAGCGCGTTCACAGATAATGCCGACCCGCTTGCTGACTCGCCCGATCATGCCACACGCCCCCGCCGGCCTTCAGCCCTCGTGAGCCCGGAGCCTGACGTGCCTGCCCCCGCCGGGGATGTCGTGGGGCAATCTGCGCTGCGCATCTGGGGATTGCCTTCGGAAGTGCGGCTGCGCCGGCAGCTGGCGCGCGCCGGCGCCGGGATTGCGGACGGCGTGGCCGCGCAGGCCGATGCGACCGCGAGCCCGGCGTCGAATGCGCGCGCGTCGAGTCGCATCGTGCTGGTTCGCGCGGATTGGGTGTACGACGAAGCGATCGTCCGCGGCCTGGTGCGGGCGCCTCACGATCTCGCATTGATGGCACCGGATGGCCAGTGCGTTGCACTGGTGGTTCCTGCAGCGCGGCGCACTGAAGCGACTCCTCTGCTCGAAACAGGCCGCGCCCCGGCGGGCCTTCCCAAGCTGACGCCAGCGCAACTCACGGATGGTTACAACGACACGCTGCGCAAGCGCGAGCCGCCTTATCTCATGGCGCTCACCGCCGAAGCGCTGCCTGCCATCGAAGCCCGCGTGTTCGGCGGCGCGTACAAAGGCGTCACGGATCTGGTCACGCTGTACTGGTGGCCCCGCCCGGCGCGAGCGGTGACGCGCGTTTGCGCGAACCTCGGCATCACGCCCAACATGGTCACGACCGCGAGCCTCGTGCTGGTGCTGGCTGCGATGTGGGCGTTCTGGAATGGTCACTACGCAATGGGCCTGCTCGCCGCATGGCCCATGACCTTCCTCGACACCGTCGACGGCAAGCTGGCCCGGGTGACGCTGCAGTCCTCACCCTTCGGCAACGTGTTCGACCACTCGATCGATCTCATCCATCCGCCGTTCTGGTGGTGGGCGTGGGTCGTGGGACTCACGCCTGCCGGCCTGCCGCTCGAGCACGCATCGCTGGTCCTCACGGTGATCATCGCGGGCTACGTGCTGCAGCGGATCGAGGAAGGCCTGTTCATCGCCTGCTTCAAGATGGACATGCACGTGTGGCAGCGCTTCGACAGCCGGCTGCGGTTGATCACGGCGCGGCGGAACCCGAATCTGTTGATCCTGACGGCTGCGACGCTGATCGGCCGGCCGGACTGGGGCATCGCCGCGGTGGCCGTGTGGGTGGCGGTGTGCCTGGTCGTTCATGCCGTCCGGCTGGCGCAGGCGGCGCTGGCGAGGCGGCATGGCCCGTTGCGATCGTGGCTGGCGAGCTGACCGGCCGTCGTTTACGGTGACGGGGTGAGCGGCGAGCAACTCCACACGGCAATCGATTCCGAGCTGCGGCGCGCGGTGCCAGCGCCGGTGACGGAGCTGGCTGAGCAGCTCGCGAGACGCGGCGGAGAGCACACGGTGGCAGTGCTGTTTTATGGCTCGGCGCTGCGCGGGGCGGCGCTTGAAGGCGTGCTCGATTACTACGTACTGCTGGATCGCGTGAGCGCATGGGATGGTTCGCGCGTGGCGGCCTTCGCCAATCGCCTGCTTCCGCCCAACGTCGGCTACTTCGAGGGTCAGGTGGCAGGCGCACCGCTGCGGGCGAAGTACGCTGTGCTGAGCCTTCAGCAATTTCGCGACGGCATGTCGGCCAAAGCTCTCGACACCACGCTGTGGGCGCGCTTCTCGCAACCTTGCGCGTGCGTGTGGTCCCGTTCGACGGCGGATCGGGAAGCGGTGGTGGACGCAGTGAGTGGAGCCGTGGTCACCGCCGCTCGGTGGGCCGCAGAACTGGGCCCCTCCTCCGCCGTGGCGACCGGGTTCTGGCGCGCACTGTTCGCTCGAACCTATGGCGCCGAGCTGCGAGTGGAGCGCTCGGTGCGCAGCAGCGACATCGTGGATCGCGATGCGGAGCGTTACACCAGCATGCTGCCCCCGGCGTGGAGCCTGGCCGGCATCGATTTCGAAACGTCCGGCGACGGTCAGCTCACGCCTCGCCTGAATCCCGCCGCCCGCCGTTCCGCCGCTCGCCGCTGGGCCTGGCGCCAGCGGCTCGGCAAGCCGCTCAACCTCCTGCGCCTGCTGAAGGCGGCCTTCACGTTCGATGGCGCGATGGACTACGTCGCATGGAAGGTGGAACGCCACTCCGGCGTGCGCATCGAGGTAGCGCCGTGGCAGCGGCGCTTCCCGCTGCTTGCCGCGCCGGGCTTGTACTGGCGGCTGCGAAGGCGCGGGGTGCTGCGCTGAGAAGCCGCTGAGACGGCGCCGGGCGCGCTTTCAGGAGCGCAACCCGTCGCGGGTGGCTCTCCCGAGCCTTCTTCAATCAATCTTCGCCCAGTCTTCGGCCTTTCTTCATGCGCCAT